>JANXQJ010000070.1 GCA_025356865.1 Deltaproteobacteria bacterium
TGGATAACCGCGCGATATCCTCCGACAGCCGTTCCCGCTCGATGTTCAGGACGCGCAACTCCTGTTCGATCGCACCGATCCGCCCGCCTCCGTCCTGTGCAGCCCCCGCATCGCCTTCAGTCAGTGCCGCCCCCCCCCCGAGAGACCGCGTGATTATCTTGCCCGTCTCGTAGATCTCGGGCGCCCTCTTCAGAAGGAAAAAGACCCAATTCAGTACCGCCCCCATATACCACCCCTTCTTCCGATTGCCTGAACCCATCTTAAACCAATCCGCTTCGCCCTTTCCTGTCCCGGTTCTATATTGAGGGCTGATATTGAGGGCTTGATTTTCCTCTCGCGTACGACTAGAATTCTCCGTTCGACGTGCCGAAGTGGTGGAACTGGCAGACACGCCATCTTGAGGGGGTGGTGGAGCGATCCGTGCGGGTTCGAGTCCCGCCTTCGGCACCATGTTGAAACCGTATGGCCCCCGGGTTCCTCATCCGGGGGCCTTTTTCGTTTCAACTCGAGCCGAAGGCGGGACTCGAAGGGAGATCGCCGCCGACGAGCATCCTGCCCGATGGAAATATGAACCGGAGGATGCGAGTCCGAGCCGGCGCCGACGAACAGGAGGAATAGCCGCCATGGATGGCGGCGTCAGTCGGCGAGGCCGCCCCCGGAGGGAGGACAGGGATGTCCGACCGCGAGGGGGCGATTAGCGAGGATGAGCCCGCATGGATGCGCGCGGCAGGCGATCGACCCGGCCCTTCGCCTCGCCGACAGGAAGTCTGCGAAGCGGAGGGGAGTCCCGCTCGGGGCACCATCGTGCACCGGGGAAGTCCCCGCAACATATACTGCTTTGCTTTCCGCGATCCATCGGTTATCATTCACTTATGATTACGAATGATAACCGCATTCGACTTTTCCCCCTCCAGGTTCGAACGGCTTATGCCGACCTGCTCGATCGGCTCGAAGATCTGACCACGCATAACGCCATGGCCGAGCTTGCCTCCTGCACTTTGATCACCAAGAACGTCAAAGGTGGCGAGTACCTATACGCACAGGGAAGACTGTCGAGCGGTATCCAGAGGCAGGTCTATCTGGGACCGCTCGACGACCGGGGGAAGGCGCTCAAGGAGCGATTCCTTCAATCGCGGAAGGACTCCGCCGGCGAAATGGAGGCCATCGAGATTTCCGCCAAGGTGTTGCGGGCTGCGGGAGTGACCTCGCTGGATCCCGTCGAGTGGCGCGTAACGGCGGCACTGGCGGAGGAAGGCGTTTTCCGTGTCGGCGGCGTGCTGGTCGGAACGATCGCATACCGGTGCATGGCCGGTCTCCTCGGGGCAAAGATTCCCTCCGCTTCCGCTTTCACGGCCGACGTCGATCTCGCAGGCAAGACAATTCCCGTCGCAGTGCACAGCGAAGTGGCGAGTCCGCAGACCGCGCTCGAGCGCCTGGAAATGGGGTTCTCCCCCATGAACGAGTTCGACCCCTCGTATTACGGAACCCGTCTCAAGTCCGGTGAGGGAGAGTTCAAGGTCGAATTCCTGACGCCGCTCGTCGGACAGGACAAGGGAGGCCCGAAAAAGATCCGTCAACGCGGTGTCCCGGCCATTCCATTGCGGTTCCTCGATTACCTCATCGAAGACCCGGTACCCGCAGTCGCCCTGGGGCGGCGCCCGGTCCTGGTCAAGGTGCCGCAACCCGCGCGCTATGCGGTCCACAAGCTGATCGTCTCGCGGGAGCGCAAGACGGATGCACGCCTCAAGGCGCAGAAGGATCTCCAGCAGTCTTTCGAACTGCAACAGTTGCTTCGGGAAATCGAGCCGGAAGCGCTCGCCGACGCATTCGCGATCGCACGAGCAAAAGGCCCCGGTTGGAAAAAACGGGTGGATGAAGGACAAAAAGCGCTCGAGCGATTGCTCCGTCTTCGGGGTTGACCGGGAAAGACAAGATCATCGGGAGGGATACCGCCATGGACATAGGCCGCAACGACCCCTGGCCTTGCGGAAGTGATGACGATCAGCTTCGGGCGCTCGCGGGTACGATCGCGAGCGGACTCAAGCTCCCAATCGACGCGTTCGTCGCGGGTGTGCCGGTTCGGATTACGACAATTGGCTATTGCGCTCCAGCCGGCAACGATATATCCTCATGATATATACCGTCTTCCAGGGAGGACGCCATGACCAAAACGGCAAAGGTCTTCATGAGCGGTCGGAGCCAGGCGGTGCGCCTCCCGGCCGAGTTCCGGTTCGGTTGCAAGGAAGTGCTGATCGAGAAGAAAGGCGATGTCGTCATCCTGAAACCGAAGCCGTCGGGTTGGGACGACTTCTTCGAGAAAGCAGGAGCGGTCCCCCCCGACTTCCTCGCCGACCGGGAAGATCTTCCGCCGCAGGACCGGAAGCTGTTCTGATGCGATACATGCTGGATACCAACATCTGCAGCTATGTCCTGCGCGATCGCCCACCCACGGTCCGGAAACGGTTCGAGAAGGCGGGCGACGGCAACCTGGCGATTTCTACGGTGGTGCTCGCCGAACTGCTCTTCGGCGCGGCCAGGCACCCGAAGGGCGAAAGCATCCGGCGCGAGATCGAGGACTTCGCGTCCCGGGTCGCGGTGCTCCCCTGGGATGAATCCGCGGCGGACCATTACGGGGATATCCGCGCCTCACTGGAGAAAAAAGGAACACCGATCGGGGGCATGGACATGATTATCGCGGCCCACGCCCGAAGCATCGGCGCAACGCTGGTCAGCAACGACCTCTCCCACTTCGAGAAAGTCCCCGGCCTGAAGCTGGCGAACTGGGTTTGACGAGGAGAGCGAATCGGTGCACTCCCGGTGCACTGGCCGCCGAAAACTCCAGATAATATTGCACGATCGGTGTAAATCGACGGGCTTCCACCTCCCCCGATATGAGCCTTAAATTACTGATACGTATACGCTTTATTAATATTAACTATTCTTCCCCACGGCATCGAGGGGGTGGTGGAGCGATCCGTGCTCCCTTCTCGTCCCGCCTTCGGCACCATCGCAATAAGCAAAGGGAACTTGGCCTCGCGCCGAGTTCCCTTTTTTCGTGAAATCGGCCCGAGTGGCTCAAATCTGGCTCGCGGGGAAATTTCCGCCGAATCAGTGGCCGGTCAGGTGAAGAAGAAATACAGCCGCCGAGGCGCAGAGGCAGTACACGCCGAAGTAGTTCCACTTCCCGCCGGAGAGCACGCGCGAAAGCAACCGGAGCGCGAGGAGACCCGCGATCAAGCTGAAGACCGCGCCGAGCAGACCGGGAGCAATAAGGGTAGCGAACTGCTCGGCCCGCTTCCGATCGATCCCCAAGAGCAACGCGGTGGAGATGGTCGCCCCCGATCGGGAGAATCCGCGAAACGGGAGACAGAACCCTTGGACCAGGCCGACCCAGGCGGATTCCCGGTACGACGGGTCGGTCGCCGTCGCCGACGATTTCGAGCGTAGCCCGGCATAAAGGATCAGCCCTCCCGCGGCGGCGAGCGCGGCCGCGATCAGCCTCAAGTTGCCGAAGAGCAGTTCGATTTCGGCGTGCGCCACGTTCCCGAGCAGGAACGTCATCTCCGGGCTGACCGGGTCCAGGCCCATCAGTTTTGCAGCCACGATGACGTGCGCGGAGCTGGAGACCGGAAGGAGTTCGGCTGCGCCTTGGACGATGGCGAGGATGAGGATGGCTCTCCATGAACCCACAATCTGGTTAGCGGAAAGATCGAGGAATCCAGCGTACTGGCGGAGGGTTCAACGCCCGCTGATCTTGTGAAACAAGCGGCACTCCTCGATATCTGTTGTTTGCATAAACTACCGATATGCGTTAACTTACGCAAAAGATAGATGTGTGAAAGGAACCCACGATGTCCTCTGCGCCGGTCACCGAACTTGCTGCCAAGGGACAATTCTGCTTCCGCTGGAAAGACATCCAGGATATGACACATGCCTCGGATGTGGCAGTAAAGGCATCTCTTCGCCGGTTGAAGAACAAAGGCGAAATCGCCATGCCTTATCGAGGATTTTACGTGATCGTCCCCCCCGAGTATCGCGTGCTGGGTTGCCGACCGGCCGAACAGTTCATCCCCGACCTGATGAAAACCCTTGGCAAAATCTATTATGCCGGGCTGCTCACTGCCGCTGAATATCACGGGGCTGCGCATCACCGACCGCAACGATTCCAGGTGCTGACCTCGGGAATCCGACGACCGATCCGGTGCGGCAAAATCCAGGTGGAATTCATTCACCGAGCCAATACGGCGAACATTCCGGTAGGGGAAAGGAACACCGTTGCGGGCACCATCCTGGTGTCGACCCCGGAGGCAACGGCACTCGACCTCATTGGTTATGTCGGGCGATGCGGTGGCCTGGACAATATCGCAACCGTGCTGAGGGAACTTGCCGAAAAGATCGACTCAAGTCGACTGATCGAGATCGCTCGATTTTCACCCCTCTCCTGGCTGCAGCGGCTCGGGTGTCTTCTCGAACTGGTTGGATCGCAAGAGACCGCAGACAAGATCGCCGATTACATCCAGGAGAAGGACCCTCTCCCCACCCCCCTTTCCCGTTCGGCAGTCTACAAAGGGACCAGACTGAACCATCGATGGCGCGTCTATGTGAACGCGAATGTGGAGCCGGAAGCGTGATACCCAAGGCGTATATCTCCGAATGGCGGCAGCATGCCCCATGGCCGGAAGATTACCAGGTCGAGCAGGACCTGATTATCAGCAAAGCGATCGTCGACATCTTCAACCACCCGGAGATTGGCCGGCAGTTGGCATTCCGAGGCGGCACCGCCCTTTTCAAAATGCACCTCCCTGCGAGCCGATACTCGGAAGACATCGATCTGGTCCAGGTTCACCCGGGCCCCATCGGCGCAATACTGGACTCCCTGAAGGCGCAATTAAATCCTTGGCTTGGGGAACCAGGACGCAAGCAGTCCGAAGGCCGCGTGACACTGACCTATCGAATGACATCTGAAGATGGATTGCCGCTTCGCCTCAAGGTCGAGATCAACTCTCGCGAACACTTTTCCGTTTATGGGCTTGAGAACCGTTCCTTCGAGGTTCACTCTCGATGGTTCTCCGGTAATGCTTCGGTTCTGACATATCAACTGGATGAATTGCTCGGCACCAAGCTCCGCGCCCTCTATCAGAGGAAAAAAGGACGAGACCTCTTCGATCTCTGGGTGGCGTTTTCAAATTCAAGCGTTCGGAAAGAACGGGTGATCGAATCTTTCCTCCGTTACATGGAACACGAAGGGCACAAAGTGTCCCGCGCGGAATTCGAGAGGAACTTGGCCGAGAAATTTGATGACCCGCGTTTCACGAAAGATATCGCCCCATTGCTGTCCGACGCCAATTCATGGAATTTTCTGGAAGCCGCCGATCTCGTGCGGACGGAACTACTTCCTCTCCTGCCCAGAGCCCCGTGGCAAGGAGGGAAGGCGTGATTGCGCCCGATCCGAGTGGCTGATTTATGGCTGATTTCCTGGAAAGGTAGCCGAAATCTCCCGAAATCTACGGAATGGCCATTTTCCGCGATCGCATAACTATGCGTTATGTATAGCTTTTGAAGGCGTTTCCCAAACTTAAAGCTGCTTGAGGGGGTGGTGGAGCGATCCGTGCGGGTTCGAGTCCCGCCTTCGGCACCATGTTGAAACCATAAGGGCCTTCCGGATTGCCGGGAGGCCCTTTTCAGTGTCAACTCGAGCCGAAGGCGGGGCGAGAAGGAAGCATGGCGCCGAGCACCTGACGGCTCGCCGTCTTGGCGAATACCACTTCTTTCATCCGTACGATTTCCTCTTCCACGAGATCGGAGGGGATGCCAAGTTTCACAAGATGGACCGCAAGTGCACCGGGCAGATTTCCACCGAGGTCGCCTTGAACCTCTCGCATCGGAATCAGGAATCCGAGAAACGACTTCGCGCTCACGCAGAGCCAGAGCCGCTGGTTTCGAGTGATGAGTGGATTTACATACCAATCGCCGAGTGTCGTCGTCGATGAAGGCGCCGGATCGACCGGATCGACGCCGAGCCGCTTCAGGGCTTTCGCGGTGCAGCGGAGGGTAAACATCGATTCACTTTAATCATACTGAAGACTCGAGGCAATGCTGAGCGAGCAGCCCCCTGGGTTTCATGCCTCCGGGAATCATGCCGATTGACCACCAAAGCCTGTTGGCATACCATACCAATATGAGTGGCGATCTGGTTCTTCACGAGAAGATCACGGACGAGTCGGGGAACACGATCGAAATGAAAATCTGGCGCGTCCCCCTCTCCGCCCACATCCCTCACGGGTACAAGTACTCGCTCGTATACATCGTGAATGGGAAACGCGTCATCGGGTACGACAACGCCGAACGCAAGGGGGATCATCGCCACTGGGCGGGCGAGGAAACCGAGCATGAGTTCCGGGGACTGCGTCAACTCACTCGGGATTTCCTCTCGGACGTGGAGCGGTACAAGGAGAACCATCATGAAGGTTAAGAAGGTTCGGATCGGGATCAAGAGCATCGACTCGGCGATGGACGACTTCGTCGCGACGGCGGAAGCGCTCGGACGCGGAGAGAAAGTCCGCAAGAATAGCGGCGTCTATTTCACCAGCCTCGAGGCGTTCCGGAAGGCGCTGACCCCGCAACGGATGAACCTGCTCCACCTGGTCCGCGAGGAGAAGCCCTCCTCACTTCATGAACTGGCGCGTCTCGCGCACCGGAACATCAAGAACATCTCGGACGACGTGAAGTACCTCTCCCAGGTCGGTCTGATCGACCTCAAGGAGGAAGACAAGAAGGTTTCCGCCCGGGTAACCTATGACAAGATCCTGCTGGAAATCGCGGTCTGAAAAGCCCCACACCGCCGGTGCACTCCCGGTGCACTAGCGGCCGAAAACACCCGACAATATTGCGCAATCGGTGTAAAGAGACCGCCCTCATCCGCCCACAACAAGAGCCATACATGTCTGATATATAAGAATTATATGAATCTCAACTATTATTTCACACGGCATTGAGGGGGGGGCGATCCGAAGGTTATCATTCATTTATGATTACGAATGATAACCGCATTCGGCTTTTCACCCGTCTTCCGGTGGGCACCGGTGGCTGCAGCCGCACTCCGGGCACTCTTCGAGGAATCTTCGCATTTTCGCGTTTTGATCGAGAGCCAGCTTGAGCCGTTCGTTCAACTTCCGTTCGCTTTGGAGAAAAGACTGGATCCTGGACACGGTGAACGCTGTCGTCACGAACGAGGCAAGCCGCATGAACGTTTCCCAGTAGATGAAATAGGCGTGGGAATAGGGATGGTGGGAAAGACGGTCGGAAAGATACCAGCACAAGGCCGAGGCGAACGCGGTCGCCAGGCCTAGCCGGCTTCCGGCGTTCCAGGAGACGATCGAAACCGGGATGAAATAAAAGATGAAAAACCCGAACTCGTACCCCGTAACGTAATCGAGCACGGTAAGTATGGCGAGAATGAGTACCCCGGCCGTGATGGCCAGTTTTTTCCGCCTGCCGTAACCGGTTGCGTCCATCATGCGCGTGAACCGAAATATTTCCGGATTTCGTCCGTGGCCAGCGGCAGGACGGCGAACGGGATCAGCAGAAGCCACACGTCCGCACCGATGGGGGCGCAGGCAAAGAGGGAATTGCCGGCCGACGTCTCGATGATGAGCGCCGCCAGGAGGACCTCGGCGGCGAGCGAGATGCCGTATCGGCAGGCGACGGCGGATGCGGTGTGCTCCGTGACGACGGATAAGATCCTTCGGTAGCTCATACCCGCATTTAATCATAAAACTATTTCGCGGGGGGGCCGGGGGAGAGGATTCGCCCCAGCGTCTCCTTGAGCGCCTTCTCGGCCTCGGGCTTCACCAGCCCCGCCGCGTCGACCAGGGTGGCGGGATCGAAGCCGGCCAGTTTCTTTTCGTGTTCGTCGACCAGGCCGCGCCTCGCGAGTTCGCGCAACGTGTCGTCGCGCTTCCCGAATGCCTTCGCCTCGTTGTATACGATCGCCTTCAGCAGGAGCGGGTCCAGATAATCCGGATCACGGCGGATCGCCTCGTCGAACTTTTCGATCACGTTTTCGGGAACGACGGGCAACAGTCCCTTCGACGTGCGGGCCATCGCGAAGAGCCGCTTCCCCAGGTTGTAATACTGCATCGCGTGATTTTTGGGCGTATGCGCCAGCAGGTATTCCGTCGCATCGGATCGCTTCGCCCTCTGAATGCCGAGAAACGCGTCGAGGTGCTCGGGGATCTCGTCGCGCGCAACCGACGGGAATCCGGGATACGCCTCGACGACCCGCAACGCGTTGTCGATGACGATGATCGTGGGCACGCTGATGATCCCGATATCGTTATATCCTCTCAGCCCCGGGTCGAGAACCACCGGAAAGGTGACGCCGGCCCCTTCGGCGGTCGACTTGACGAGGGCGATCGACTCTCCCGGCATTTCGGCGTGGTCGGCATTGATCGCGATGAATTTCAAGCCCGACTCTTCGTACCGCTTCAAATCTTTCTCGGCGAACGAAAGGAGATCGGCGGAGCGTGAGCTCCAGGTGGCCCAGTAGATGACCACGAGCCCTTTCTCCCCGGAAAACTGCGAGAGTTTCCCGCCCTCGCCTGATATGCCCACCAGATCGATGTCGGGGAGTTGCGCCCCCTTTTCCATGCCGCGCAAGGCAAATGCCGTTTCGGTCAACAGACAGAGGACCAGAAACAGCCCGATTGCGCCCTTTCTTCTGCCGTTGTCGGTGCCCATCGTGTCGCCCTTCCATGCATTCTTTTGGTCCATTATAAAATAGCGTACTATTTACGTCACTTCAATGACACTTCAATGACTTGACAACCCCCGCCCGGTGGGTAGCATGGTTACGGGGAATTTCAAATTCCGGACCCGAAGGTCCGGGGGAGACGTCGCATTGATTCGATGCATCAAGTGGCTGGTGGTTGCTTTTGCCATCCTGATCGCCTCGGCGGCGGGCGCGGCCGATCGGCAATACCTCGGAATCGTTCCCTACTATGCCCCCGAAAAGATATGGGCCCTCTTTTCTCCCTTCGCCGAATACCTGACCCGGACGACCGGGACGCCGTGGGAACTCAAGCTTTTTTCAACCCAGGATGCGCTCGTAGCCGGGATCAGCGCCGGCGAGGTGTCGGCCGCCTTTCTCGGACCCGTTCCTTTCGGACGGATCACAAGGAAGGTCCCGTTGCGTCCGCTCCTGGTGGCAACGACCCCCGAGGGGCACCCCTGGTACCGTTCGGTCCTCGTCACGACCGATCCGTCCGTTCGAACGCTCAAGGACGTCCGCGGGAAATCGTTCGGTTTCTTCCAGGGATCGACGGCGGCCCACGTCGTTCCCCTCAGGATGCTCGCGGACGCGGGCATTGCCCCGGAAATGTACAAGACGGTCTTTCTCAAGGGACAGGACAAGATCGTCGACGCCCTGCTCAAGCGCGATATCCAAGCGGCCGGCATCAAAAAGTCGCTCTTCGAGAAATTCAAGGGGATGGGACTCGTCGCGCTCCTGGAATCCGATCCGCTGCCCAATTTCTGTATCTGCGGCACCCCGTCCCTGAAACCGGAAATCGAAAAGAAGGTCGTCGCCGCGCTCCTGGCACTTAAAACCAGACCGGGCGAATCCGACCACAAGATGGTACAGGGCTGGGACGACGAGATCCGCAACGGCTTCGTAGCCACGCCGGCCGGCTACCTGCAGGCGACCACGATTCTGGCCGACGATTTCGAGAAATTCACCACACGATGACATTTCCCCGGAACAGCCTCAAACTCCGGATCGTCGTTCCCACCTTCCTGATTTTTTCCCTGACGATGGTAGCGCTCGTGTTCGTTCTGTTCACCGCCTCCCACAACGTCTCGAAGAAATCCTTCGCCTACCTCGGACGACAGCAGGGCGACGTCATGCTCCGGATTCTCGACAGCGCTTTCAGCGACCTGGTCGCCGCGCGATTATTCGAAAACCGGATGGTGACGGAAGCCAAGCAACGGATCGCGCTCGAGGAGATCGTCGATTACCTCAAGGAGAACCACCTCGACGGGCTGGTGGTGAGTTCGAGCGGCACGGTCCTCCATTCGTCGATCAACGGCGAGATGACCGCACGCGTGGCGCCCTACCTCCCGGAGAAAGGTCCCTTCCACCTGGAATCCGGATTCGATCATTACAACGGGTATGTCGTCCATTTCCCCGCCTGGGGTTGGACGATACTCATCCTGCACAAGCCGATCACCTGGACCGTCGAGGCCTATCGAAGCGAATTCGGCTATCTGATGCCGGCCGCCGCCATCCTGGGACTCGGGTTGTTCGGCCTGACGCTTCTCATATTCCGCCGCAATTTCCAGCGGCCGGTCGGCAGGATTCTCGACGACCTGAAG
>JANXQJ010000074.1 GCA_025356865.1 Deltaproteobacteria bacterium
ATCGACCGGTACTTCGAGGCGTTCGAGGCGGGGACGTTGAAGGCGGAACTGTGCAACGAGAAGGTCCGGGATCTGCGGGAGCGGATGGAGGAACTGGAGGGCGAGAAGCAGTCGCTTACGACCAGGCGGGAGCGGCTGGAGCTGCCGGCCATCGACCAGGAGATGCTCGGCGGCATCATGGACCATTTCGAGAAGGTGATGGCGGAAGGCGAGAACGCAAAAAAGAAGCACCTTCTCCACAAGCTCGTGAAGAAGGTGCTTATTCGAAGCCGCGACACCATCGAGGTCTGGTACTGCTTACCAAACTCTCGCCGGTTCGCAGACTGGCACATCTGGCTCCCTGGGCGGGTTTCGGCCACTACGCCTTCGCCATCCAGGCTCCGGCTGCGTAGCCTCCCCTCGGAGTCCTGTCGCGGCACATCCTGTGCCGCTACTCCTCCCTATCCGGTCGGCGGACTCCTCGCTTCGAACCCCGCGTGAATCGCCAGAACGGAAAAGGGCTGCCTCCGGAAACGGAGGCAGCCCTGCTGAGTTCTGGCTCCCTGGGCGGGTTTCGAACCTGCAACAACCCGGTTAACAGCCGGGTGCTCTGCCGTTGAGCTACCAGGGAACGTCAAAAAGACAGACAGAAAATATAATCCGCCGACAGGGCGCCCGTCAAGCGATATCCACGGACAATTGGTGCCCGCTGCTTCCGGAGCGCAGGGGACGGGGGTTCGAGCAACGGCGAGCGGCCCCCTCCCCGGAGCGAAGGATTCGTGGGCGCCACTACCCCTTGAACCGGTCGCGCAGCGGCGGGCCGAAGAGGCGCCAGAAATAGTCGTCGCGCGTGCGCAGGTACGCCTTCCCCGCCCCCGTCATGTTCTCGCCGGCGAGGTGGCCCTGCGCCATCGCGCTGCGCCAGCCGAAGTTGAAGCGGCTTTCGTGCGTCGTCCGGTCGTACAGCTCGGCGCAGTCGCCGGCCGCGAATATGCCGGGGATGTTCGTGCGGAGCGCGTCGTCGACCAGCACGCCGGTGCCCGACTCGACCCCGCTGCCGCGCAGGAACGCCGTGTTCGGGTGCCGCTCGGTCGCGACTACGACCATCGAGACCGAAACCGGGTCGCCGCCCTGGCTCGGGGTGACGATCAGGCCGTCGCCCGACTCGCGCGCCTCGCCGATTCCTGCGCCGTCGAACACCACGATCCCGGCGGAGCGGGCCGCGGACAACACCCCTGCGTCGACCCGCCCCCCTTCCGGGTTGCCGAATCGCGGCTCGCCCGGTTTCAGCCAGGCGACTTCCTTCCCCAGCGTCCGCAGGGCCAGCGCCGTCACCGCCGCGAGGAAACCGGGACCGAGGACCGCGACGACGCCGCGCGCCTTCGCGCGCTCGCGGATTCGCAGCGCGTTGGCGAGCGAATCGATCGGCACGACCTTGTCTTCGAAATGGCGCAACTTGTGCGGGATGGCCGGCCGGCCGCCTGTCGCGATCAGCAGCGCGTCGAACGATTCGACCGTGCCGGCGGCGAATGCAACCGTTCGGGCCGAAACGTCGAGGCGGGTCGCCTTCGCGCCGAACCGCATCGCGATCCCGCGGCCGGCCAGTTCGGCAGCCTGCGGGTTGACCAGCGACCCGGCATCCCGATCGCCGGTCACGACTTCGGTCAGGAGGGGGCGCAGATAGGGGGCGGACGGCTCTTCGCCCACCACCAGCACGTCGGCGGCGGCATCGCTTTCACGGACGGCCTTGGCGGCGGAAATTCCGGCGGGGCCGTTTCCGAGGATCAGGTAGCGCATCATCGCACCTCTTGGGGATGGGTTCTTGCCATGTCCCTTATAGCCATTTTTTCCGGCGGAAGAACCAGACCATCCCGCCCGTCGCGGCCAGCATCACCAGCCACACCGCCGGATAGCCGTACCGCCATCCCAGTTCGGGCATGTTGTACGGCGACGCGGCCCGGTCGAAATTCATCCCGTAGAGACCCACGACGAACGAGAGCGGCATGAAGATGGTCGCGATGATCGTCAGCACCTTCATGATCCCGTTCATCCGGTTCGATACGCTCATCATGTACTCGTCCACGAGACTGGAAGAGACGTCCCGGAACGTCTCGACCATGTCGAGCAGCTGCACCGTGTGGTCGTAGCAGTCGCGCAGATACGTTTTGGTCGCCGGATGGACCAGGCCGGAATCGTCCCGCAGCAGTTCGTTCATCGCGTCGCGGGCGGGCCAGACGGCATGCCGGACGTCGAGCAGCCGCCGCTTGAGTTCCCGGATCTCGCGGAACGTGTCCTGGGACGTCTCGGAGAGGACCTTGTCCTCCAGCGCATCGGCCTCTTCCCCCAGTTTTTCGAGCGTCGGGAAAAAACCGTCGATGATCGCGTCGCACAGTTCGTAGGCCAGCATGTCGGGTCCGCTCGACCGGAGCATGCCGGCCATTTTCCGCAGCCGATCCCGAACCGGATTGAACGCGTCCCCGACCCGCTCCTGGAAAGTGACCACGACCGCGGCCGAGAGGAAGATGCTGACCTGCTCGGCCATCTCCGGGTAATGGGATTCCCGCAGGACGATCAGCAGGTGGCCGTCATAGTCGTCGACCTTGGGCCGCTGCGGCACGTTGAGGACATCCTCGAGCGCAAGCCGGTGGAATCCGAACCGCTCCCCGATCGTCTGGACGAGCGCCGGGTCTCCCAGCCCGCAGACGTCGATCCACAGAACCCCTTTTTCCGGAGGCGCCAGGGAGGCGACCTGGGAGACGGGAATGGACCATTCGCGGAAGGAACCTGCGTCGTAGGCGATCGCGGAAAGGGAGACCGGGCAGAGCGACGCCTCGGCGTGGGCGGTCAGCGTCCCCGGCATCGTCCCCGGCGTCTGCCACCGTTTTCTCCGTTTGTTCGCCATCGTTTTTCCTCCCCCGCCCGCCCGGACTTCCCCGGCTATTGCGCGGACAGCTCCGCGATCTGCCGGTCGATCGCCTTGATCTCGACCGAAAGTTTGTCGCGGTCGGCTGAAAGCGTCCGTTTGTCCCGTTTTTCCCTCTGCAGGAACACCGTGCTGTCGCGCTTGCGGTCCTGCGCCGAACGGAGGGAATCGCGCTCCGACGAAAGACGGCCGTTGAGCGACGTGACCTGGGTGGTCAGCCGGTTTCGGCCCGCCCGGTCTTCACGCGGCAACGCGTCGCGCTGCGACTGCGCCTCGTTGCGCTGATCGGTCAGGTCGTCGATCCGCTGCTGCGCCCGGGCGATATCCTGCTCGGCGCTGTCGGCACGCGACCGGGCTTTCTCCTGCTCGCCGGCGATGTCGCGGGTGGCATCGGCAATCCAGCCGTCGAGCTTCTCCTTCTCCGCTAGAAGGCGCGACCGGCGCTCCTTGAGATCGGCCGCCTGCTTCAGCTGTTCCCATCTCCGGGAGGACGCCTTCTCCTGGCCGATCTGCTTGGCGTATTCGGCTGCGATCTTCCGCATCAGCTTGTGCGTGGTCTTGTCGGCGGCAAATGGCTTGACGGGCATGCCGGTTCGGATCGCCTCGAAATCCTCGGGCGACAGCGGGGCGCTCCAGAACCGATTCTTGAAGATTTCGGCCGGAAAGACGGGCACCGCCTGGTCCTTGCCGACCTGGACCTCGAAGTCGCTCTCGAGCGTGATGCCGTTGTCGGAACCCGCGGGGACGGAGAGGGACCGGCTCTCGTCATTCCTGAGATCGACGGCAAGCCCCGCCGCCCCGGCCGCCGGACGGAAGGCGAGCACGATAAGGGCGGCCAGGAGCGAAACGGCGAGACTGGCGGTTTTCATATCCCTTCCATCCTTCCGGCGGTTATAATTAGAGGATAACCCAGCCGGCAGTCGTAAGGTTCCCGAAAGGAAAAGTCGTGACCACGCCCGAATTCATCCCGAAATGGATCGCATGGGAAACCACCCAGCGGTGCAACCTCCGGTGCGTCCATTGTCGCTGTTCTTCCGATCTCTCATCCTCCGAGGGCGATTTCACCACCGGCGAGGGAAAGAATCTCCTGAAGGAAATCTCCGACTTCTCCAAGCCGGTCGTCGTCCTCTCCGGCGGCGAACCGCTGATGCGGAAGGATATCTTCGAACTGGCGGGATACGGCACCTCTCTCGGCCTGCGGATGTGCATGGCGACCAACGGCGCGCTCGTCACCGACGAGACCTGCGAAAAGATGAAGGCGGCCGAGATCAAGATGGTGTCGCTCTCGCTCGACGGATCCACCGCCGAACTGCACGACAACTTCCGCCAGTGCCCCGGCGCCTTCGCGGGCGTCGTCAACGCGGCCGAACTGTTCCAGAAGCACGGCATCAAGTTCCTGATCAACTCGTCGTTCACCAAGCGGAACCAGCACGACATCGCCGACACGTTCAAGATGGCGAAATCGCTGGGCGCCACCGCCTGGTACATGTTCATGATCGTCCCCACCGGCCGCGGCGAGGAGATCATGGCCGAGCTGATCTCCAAGGACGACTACGAGGAAATCCTCGAGTGGCACTACCAACAGGAGAAGCTCGAGGACGACATCCTGATGCGCCCCACCTGCGCGCCCCACTATTACCGCGTGGTGCCGCAGCGCGCCAAGGCCGAAGGGGTGAAGTTCGAGCGACGCTCCCTCACCTTCTCGACCGGCGGCGGCAAGGGGTGCATCGCGGCACAGACCATCTGCCTGATCGACTGCTTCGGCAACGTCAAGCCGTGCTCCTACTTCCACCGCTCGGCGGGCAACGTCAAGACGACGCCGTTCAAGGAGATCTGGGAAAACTCCGAGATTTTCAAGGAGCTGCGCGACTTCAAGGCGTACAAGGGCAAGTGCGGCGAGTGCGAGTACCTCAACGTGTGCGGCGGCTGCCGCGCCCGCGCCGACGCCGTCCACGGCGACTACATGGAAGAGGAACCGTTCTGCAACTACGTGCCCATCAAGACACGCAAGCGGCTTGATGCCGAAGGGAAATAGCCCCCGCGACAACCTGCAACGACCCGATATCAACCTACAGATCCGGAGAATAAAGACGATGAGCGACTACCGATTCCTGAAAGCCTGCCGGTGCGAACCGGTCGACAAGACGCCCGTCTGGCTGATGCGCCAGGCCGGGCGATACCTGCCCGAGTACATGAAGGTGCGCTCGAAGGTGTCGTTCCTCGAACTGTGCAAGACCCCCGAGCTGGCCGCCGAGGTCTCGATCCAGCCGGTCGACATCCTGGGCGTCGACGCCGCCATCCTCTTCTCCGATATCCTGACGCCGGTCGAACCGATGGGGCTCAAGCTTGACTTCGTCCCCGGACCCGTCTTCGAGAAGCCGGTCCGCTCGATGGCCGATGTCGATGCGTTGATCGTGCCGGACCCCGAAGAGGGCGTCCCCTACGTGATGGAGACGATCAAGATCCTCCGCCGGGCCTTCGAGGGCCGTGTGCCGCTCATCGGCTTCGGCGGCGCGCCGTTCACGCTCGCCTGTTACATGGTCGAGGGGAAGGGCTCCAAGGATTTCGCCCTGATCAAGAAGATGATGTACACCGCCCCCGACGTCTACGCCGCGCTGATGAACAAGATCACGGCGATGGACACCCTCTATCTCAATGCGCAGATCAAGGCGGGCGCGCAGGCGATCCAGATCTTCGACACGTGGGGCGGCATCCTTTCTCCCTCCGACTACGCGCACCACGTCCTGCCGTACACGCAGAAACTGATCAACGGCCTCGACCTTGCGGGCGTTCCCGTCATCCACTTCGTCAAGGGCGCCGGCACGATGCTCGACATCGTCAAGCAGGCGGGCGGCGACGTCATGGGGCTCGACTGGCACGTCAACCTGGGCAAGGCGCGCGACATCCTCGGCGCCGGCATGGCGGTGCAGGGCAACCTCGACCCGACGGTGCTCTTCGCGCCGAAGGCGGTCATCGAGCGGGAAGTGCGTCGGGTCCTCGACGAGAACGCGGGGCGTCCCGGCCACATCTTCAACCTCGGGCACGGGATCCTGCCGACCGTGCCGCCCGAGAACGCCATCGCGATGGTCGAAGCGGTCCACGCCTTCAGCAGCAGGAACTGATTCGCACCGTTCCGCCAATCGGGGCGCCCGGCCTGGCCCTCCCCGGCCGGGCGCCCCAACCCTTCGAGCCCATCATTTGACGAACATCTCGGCCCGACAGAAGACCGGCGTTGTCCTCCTGAACATGGGAGGCCCCGACACGCTTTCCGCCGTCCGTCCCTTTCTGGCGAACCTTTTCTCGGACAAGGAACTGATCCGGCTTCCCGCCGCCTGCGTGACGCAGCCGATCTTCGCCTGGCTCGTTTCGGGCTTCCGGGCGCGCCACGTCCGCGAATACTACGCCGAGATCGGCGGCGGCTCCCCCATCGCCCGGATCACCGAAAGGCAGGCGCGAGCACTCGAAACCGCCCTGAACGGCGCCCCGGGCGGGCGCGACTTCCGCGTCCATGTCGGGATGCGGTACTGGCACCCGCTGACCAAGCACGCCGTCTTGCAGATGAAGGATGACGGCGTGACCGAGGTCGTCGCGCTCCCGCTCTACCCGCACTACTGCGCCGCCACCACCGGCTCGAGCATAAACGACCTGAAACGCCGACTCCGGTGGGCCGGGCTTTCGGCACCGCTTCGCGAAGTCCGCTCGTATCCGGACAACCCCGGCTACGTGGCCGCGGTGGGCGGGAAGATCACCGAGGCGATCAAGGGGATTCCGACCGAGGGGATGCACCTCCTCTTCAGCGCCCACGGCGTTCCGAGATATTTCATCGACGAGGGCGACCCGTACGAGGCCGAGATCCAGCGGTGCGTCGCCGCCGTCGGCACCTGGTTCCCCGGCATCCCCCGGTCGATCTCCTACCAGAGCCGCGCCGGACGGGCAGTCTGGCTCGGCCCCGATACGGTCGACGAGACGAAGCGGCTCGCGGCATCGGGCGTGAAGACGCTCGTCGTCGTGCCGGTCAGCTTCGTCTCCGAGCACATCGAGACGCTGCACGAGCTCGACATCCGCCTCCGGGCCGACGCGCTGGCCGCCGGCATCGAACGGTTCGTGCGCGTGCCCACGCTCGACGACGACCCGGCATTCGTCGCCACGCTTCGCGATCTGGTCCTACGAAAATTGCAGGAGGGTTGACGCACATGCCGCGCATCGCCGTCATCGGAGCCGGAATATCGGGACTGTGCACCGCCCACTACCTCATCCGCGAGCTCTCGGCCTCGCACCGCGACGCCGAGATCCTGATCCTCGAATCCGAGGAGACGCCGGGCGGCAAGATGCGCACGGTCCGTCAGGACGGGTTCAACCTGGAATGGGGGCCCAACGGCTTCCTGACCAACAAGCCGCACTCGCTCGACCTGGTGCGCGAACTGGGCGCCGAGGACCGGCTGGCGGTCTCCTCCGACCTGGCCCGCAAGCGGTTCATCTTCTCGGGCGGCACGCTCCACCGGCTCCCCGAATCGCCGCCCGCCTTCCTCAAGTCGAAGCTGATGACCACCTCGGGCAAGTTGCGCATCTTCATGGAACCGTTCGCCAAGCCGCCCTCCCGGATGGTCGAGGACGAATCGCTGGGCGATTTCGCCCGCCGGCGGCTTGGGCCCGAAGCGCTCGAGAAGCTGCTCGACCCGATGGTCACCGGCATCTTCTGCGGAGACCCCGAACGGATGTCGCTCAAGAGCTGCTTCCCCGCCATCCACGACATGGAGCGCAAGTACGGCAGCCTCGTCAAGGCGATGCTGGCGCTGCGGCAGGAAAAACGGCGGAAGGGCGTCAAGCAGGAGATGTCGGCCGGCCCGGGCGGCGTCCTCACCTCGTTCGACGACGGCACGCAGGTGCTGGTCGACCTGCTGGCGGGCAGGCTGGCCGAGGGGCTGCACACCGGCGTCACCGTCGACCGGATCGAGCGGAAGGACGGCCGTTACCGGCTCTCGGTGACGGAAGCCGGCAAGCAGGACGAGATCCTGGCCGACGCCGTGGTCGTCTCGACGCCCGCCTATGCGGCCGGCGCGCTCCTCTCGCCGCTCGACGCCTCTCTGGCCGACGCGCTCTCCGCCATCCCCTACGCGCCGATCTCGGTCGTCGCAATCGGCTACGACAAGGCCACGCTCGAAAATCCGCTCGACGGCTTCGGCTTCCTCATCCCGCGGAAGGAACAGCGCAAGATCCTGGGCGCGCTGTGGGATTCGAGCGTCTTCCCGAACCGCGCGCCTCAGGGGAAGGCGCTGATCCGGGCGATGGTGGGCGGCGTCCGCGCCCCCGAGCTGGCGTCGATGCCGGCGCCCGAACTGGTGCGCCTCGTACGGCAGGAGTTGCACGACATCATGGGAATCACCGCCGAGCCGGTGCTGGGCCGCGTCTTTTTCCACGAGAAGGGGATCCCGCAATATTTCGTCGGCCACGGCCGGCTGCTCGACCGGATGGACGCGGCGCTGGCCGCCTTCCCCGGCCTCTACCTCAACAGCAACGCCTACCGCGGCGTCTCGCTCAACGACTGCGTCCTTCAGTCGCGCCTGGCCGCCCAGCGCCTCTGCAAGGAACTTGTGTAGGACGCGGTCGGCGCTCGATTTCTCCGGCGTCCGATATTAGTATCTTCCCGTAGGATCACTTATCGCTTTTCGAAGAAAAGGAGTTTGGGCCGAATGGACTTTCTGCAGGTCGACCGGATACTGGTGGAGGCAATTCTCGCTGGAACAAGCGCCGGGTTCATGATGAGCGGGGTCGAACCGGCGGCCGTGGGCGTTTCGAAACTGGCCCCCCACTCCCAGGAAATCGCGGTGCTCGTCGGCCTGGCCGGCAAGCGGAGCGGCACGGCCACCCTCCTGATGTCGCGGCGGGCGGCGGTCTACCTCGCCTCCCGGTTCCTCGGCTGCGAGCACGCCGAGGCCGAGCAGGAGATGCGCAACGCCCAGATCGAGCTCTCGCTGATCCGCGAGGACATCTTCGACGCCATCTCCGAGATCGCGAACATCCTCGCGGGGACGGTCAAGGAGAAACTCGAGGCGTACGGCGTCACCAACATCTCGTGCCCGTCGATCATCTTCGGCGCCGACTACAACATGTACCACTTCAAGGGCTTCGACACCGCCTCGATCGAGTACGAGATCAAGGAAATCCCGCAGTTCTTCTTCATGGACCGCTACATCGGCGTGGTCATCTCCCTCAGTTCGAACTGACGGCCGACCCCGCCCGGGGAATCCCGACATGAACCCTGCCCCCCCCACGCCCGCCGAGGACGGATTCAGCGAACGGGAACGCTGGCTTCGCGACGCCCAGAAGGCGGGCGGCGTCGGCTGTTTCCATTTCGACCTCCAGGCAGGCACCTGGAAATGCACCTCAACGATGGAAGACATCTTCGGCATCGGCCCCGATTACCCCAAGACATTTCCCGGATGGCTTGAAATCATCGCACCAGAGCAACGGGAGGTGATGGCGGAGTATTACGCGGCGCTCGCCGCAAGCGGCGCACCCTTCGACAAGGAATACCGAATCCGGCGGATCTCCGACGGCGAAGAGCGGTGGGTGTACGGACGCGGTGAATTTCTCCGGGGCACCACCGGCGCCCCCGTCAGCTTGATCGGGACGATCATGGACGTCACCAGCCGAAAACGGGAAAAGGAAAAACTTCGCCTGAGCGAAGAGAAATTCTCCCGCGCATTCGCCGGCGCCCCCCTGATCATGGCCATTTCATCGCTTGAGGACGGCCGCTACTTCGACGTGAACCGATTGTTCTGCGAATCGCTGGGCTGGACGCGGGAGGAAGCGATCGGGAAGACTTCCGTGGCGTTGGGACTGATCCCGCTCGAGTACCGCGCGCGGGTTCGGGAGGAACTCCGGACAACCGGGCGGGTCGACCGGATCGAGATCCCGGTGACCACGAGGGACGGACGCCACCTCGACTGCATCTTCTGCGGCGAGCCGATCGTGATCGAGGGCGAAACGCGGCTGCTCTCCATCACGGTCGACATCACGGAGCGGAAGCGGGCGGAAGAATCGCTGCGTGAAAGCGAGGCGAAGTTCGCCGCGGTGTTCAACCAGGCACCGCTGCTGATGAGCATCAGTTCGCTTGAAGATGGCCGCTACCTCGACGTGAACCGGATGTTTTGCGAAACCTCCGGCTTTTCCCGGGACGAGGTGATCGGAAAAAGCTCGATCGAGCTTGGCTGGATCACGGCCGGGGATCGCGACCGGATCCTTGAAGAAATCCGCCGGACGGGGCGCGTATCCAACCTGGAGCTGTCGCCGACCGCGAAGGACGGGCGGCCGGTTGCCTGCCTCTTCAGCGGTGAGCTGATATCGGTCGAAGGAAAGCAGCTGCTCTTGTCGATCGCGCTCGACGTCACCGAGCGAAGCCGGACCGAGGAAGCGCTGCGGGAGAGCGAGGCCCGCTTCACCCTGTTCATGGAGCACCTGCCCGCCGCCGCGTTCATCAAGGATCCCGAAGGAGTGACCTTGATGGCCAACCGTTACCTTCGCGACCTGGCAGGCGGAATCGACATGCTGAACCGGACCACCGCAGAGCTGTTCCCGCCCGAGGTGGCCTCGAAGATGATCGCGGACGACCGTCGGGCGCTGGCCGCCGGGCTGACGGTCGTCGAGGAAACGCTGCAGGATATCGAAGGAAGGGAGCGCCACTTCCAGACCATCAAGTTTCCCGTTCCCATGGGCGGCGGTAAAACCGTCCTCGGAGGCATCGCGGTCGACATCACGGAACGGAAGCAGGCCGAAGAAGAGCGGATCCGGATGCAGGAGCAGTTGAACCGGGCCCAGAAACTCGACTCGCTCGGCGTGCTTGCGGGCGGCATCGCGCACGACTTCAACAACATACTGACTGCGGTCCTCGGCAACCTGTCGTTTGCGCGACGGCTGCTGGGAAACGATCACCGGGCGGCGGCTCGGCTGGCCGAATGCGAGAAGGCGACAGTCCGCGCCAGCGAGCTTACGCAGCAACTTCTGACGTTCGCGCGGGGAGGCGCACCGGTCAAGGGAACCGTCGATACCACGGCGCTGCTTGAAGAAGTGGTGCACTTCGCGTTGCACGGCTCGAACGTGCGCGGCGTCCTGGACCTTTCGCCCGGCCTTTGGTGCATCAACGCAGACGAGGGACAGGTCGGCCAGCTATTGAACAACCTGCTCATCAACGCCGGCCAGTCAATGCCCGGCGGAGGCACCATCACCATTCGGGCCGGAAACGAGACGATGGACGGAAATCCGGGAAACACCCTGCCGCCCGGCCGTTACGTGGCGTTTTCGGTACGAGACGAGGGATGCGGGATTCAACCCGAGAATCTCGCCCGGGTCTTCGACCCCTATTTCACGACCAAGGAAGGCGGATCGGGGCTGGGGCTGGCGTCGGTCCACTCGATCGTCCGGCGGCACGGCGGCGACGTGGCGATCTCTTCGGTTCCGGGGAAGGGGACCGAATTCATCATCCGGCTTCCGGCCGCCGCCGGGGAGGAGACGCCCGGCGAGGCCCGACACTCGGATGCGCACGAAGCGCTCCCCACGGGCAACGGGCGCGTACTCGTCATGGACGACGAAGAGATGCTCGGCCGGCTTGTGACGATGATGCTCGAGGAACTCGGATACCGGGCCGAGGCGTGTTCGAACGGATCGGAGGCCGTCGACCGGTACCGGGTGGCGCTCGAAAAAGGAGACCCTTTCGCGGTCGTGATCCTCGATCTCACCATCCCCGGCGG
Organism: Deltaproteobacteria bacterium; assembly: GCA_025356865.1. Taxonomy (GTDB): domain Bacteria; phylum Desulfobacterota; class Deferrimicrobia; order Deferrimicrobiales; family Deferrimicrobiaceae; genus JANXPS01. Next base: position 11,650 of record JANXQJ010000074.1, read on the forward strand.
GCTCGGCGGGAAGGAGACCGCGGCGCGCATTCTTGAAATCGACCCCGGCGCCGTGCTGATCGTCTCGAGCGGCTACTCGAACGACCCGGTCCTGGCCGACTGCGCGGCCTACGGCTTCAAGGGCACGGTCGCGAAACCCTACGCGATGGAAACGCTCGCCTCCGAAATGGCCCGGCTCACGAACCCCCGTCCCCACGGGTAACCGGCAGGTTACCGCTTCAGCCGCTTGTACTGCACCCGGTGCGGCTGGTCGGCCGCGACGCCGAGCCGTTTTTTGCGGTCGTCCTCGTAATCCTGGAAGTTCCCCTCGAACCACACCACCGTCCCGTCGTCCTCGAACGCCAGGATGTGCGTCGCGATCCGGTCGAGGAACCAGCGGTCGTGCGACACGACCACCGCGCAACCCGCGAAATCGAGGAGCGCCTCCTCGAGCGACCGGAGCGTATCGATGTCGAGGTCGTTGGTCGGCTCGTCGAGCAGGATCAGGTTGCCGCCGCTTTTCAAAAGCTTGGCCAGGTGCACCCGGTTGCGCTCCCCGCCCGAAAGGTCGCCCACCCTTTTCTGCTGGTCGGATCCCTTGAAGTTGAACGACGCGCAGTAGGCGCGCGACGGCACCTTCCGCTTCCCCACTTCGAGCGTGTCGGCCCCTTCCGAGATCTCCTCGTAGACCGTCTTCGCCGGATCGAGCGCGTCGCGTGACTGGTCGACGTAGGCGATCTGGACGGACTGCCCGATCTTGAACGTGCCCGAATCGGGCGTCTCGGCGCCGGTCAGGATGCGGAGCAGCGTCGACTTGCCCGCGCCGTTGGGTCCGATGATCCCGACGATACCGCCCGCCGGCAGCCGGAAGCTCATGTTCTCGAAGAGGACGCGGTCGCCGTACGCCTTCGACAGCCCCTCGGCCTCGATGACCAGGTCGCCCAGCCGCGGCCCCGGCGGAATGACGATCGCCCCAGCCTCGACCTTGTCGAGATGCTCCTCGTTCAGCAGCTTCTCGTACTGGTTGATGCGCGCCTGCCCTTTCGCGTGACGCGCCTTGGTGCCCATCCGGATCCATTCGAGTTCGCGTTCGAGCGTCTTGCGCTTGGCGACCGCCGACTTTTCCTCGAGCGCCATCCGCTGTTCCTTCTGTTCGAGCCACGACGAGTAGTTGCCCTCCCACGGGATGCCGCGGCCCCGGTCGAGCTCGAGGATCCAGCCCGCGACATTGTCGAGGAAGTAGCGGTCGTGGGTGACGCCGACCACGGTGCCGGGATATTCGCCGAGGAAACGCTCGAGCCAGGCGACCGACTCGGCGTCTAGGTGGTTGGTGGGCTCGTCGAGCAGCAGGATGTCGGGATGCTGGAGCAGCAGGCGGCACAGCGCCACGCGCCGTTTTTCACCGCCGGAAAGCGGCCCCACGACGGCATCGGGCGGCGGCAGCCGCAGCGCGTCCATCGCGATGTCGAGGCGCCGGTCGAGTTCCCACGCGTCGGATGCGTCGATCGCGTCCTGGAGGTTGCCCTGCTCGGCGAGCAGCTTCTCCATCTCGTCGTCGCCCATCGGCTCGGCGAACGCCATGCTGATCGCCTCGAAGCGGTCGAGCAGCGCCCGCGTTTGGGCGACGCCTTCCTCGACGCACTGCTGCACGGTCTTTTCGGGATCGAGCTGCGGCTCCTGCGGCAGGAAGCCCACCGATACGCCGGCGCCCGGCACCGCCTCGCCGAGAAATTCCTTGTCGACGCCCGCCATGATCCTGAGCAGCGTCGACTTGCCCGCGCCGTTCAAGCCCAGGACGCCGATCTTCGCCCCTGGGTAGAAGGAAAGCCAGATGTCCTCGAGGATCATCCGCTTGGGCGGAACCACCTTGCCGAGTCCCTTCATCGTGTAGACGTACTGAAGCGCCATATCGAAAGCTCCTTCTTTGGAGAGAAATTACGGGAGAGAGACTATACCATCACAGCGGCACCAACGGTCCGCGAGATCGTGGTATACCGGTTCCATCCCCCTTTCCAAGGATAGACCATGAAAAGCTACCGGAAGGAACTGTGGTTCGACATCCCGACGCGGCGGGCGTTTTTGCACATCACCCCCGAGGTCGAGAAGTGCCTGCGCGAGAGCGGCATCCGCGAAGGGCTGTGCCTCGTCAACGCGATGCACATCACGGCGTCGGTCTTCATCAACGACAACGAGTCGGGACTGCACGCCGACTACGAGCGCTGGCTGGAACAGCTGGCGCCGCACGAGCCGATCCGGCAGTACCGGCACAACGACACCGGCGAGGACAACGGCGACGCGCACCTCAAGCGCCAGATCATGGGCCGGGAGGTGGTCGTGGCGGTCACGGAAGGCAAGCTCGACTTCGGCCCGTGGGAACGGATCTTCTACGGGGAGTTCGACGGGCGGCGCCGCAAGCGGGTGCTGGTCAAGATCATCGGGGAATGACGCGGCCCCTCTCCCCGGCGGAGCGCTTCGCCCCGGCAACGGGCGAGACCGGCGCCATCCTGCTCGAAACGCAGCGGCCGGACGTCCGCGACCGCTTCTCCTTTCTGTTTCGCAAGCCCGTTCGCACGCTGACCGCGCGAACCTTGGCCGAGGTCGTGCCTTGCCTCGAGGAAGCGGCCGGCCTCCAGGCGAGCGGATTCGCCGTCGCCGGCTTCGTCGCCTACGAGGCCGGGTTCGCGCTGGACGACGCGTTCGAGAAACAGACCCGCACGCCCGCGGGGGAATCCGGGACGGGGCACTCTGCCGATTTCCCGCTGGTGTGGTTCGGCGTATATGACCGGTGGCTCCGGTACGACCACCTGGCGAAACGGTGGGCGACGGGCGGCAAGGAACCGGTTGCGTGGCCGGTCGCGAATAACCCCGACGCGGGTCGGGGATGCGCTCCCGTTCCGTGGGCCGGTGCCCTCCCCGATCCCGCGTACTCCCTGTCGGCGGCGGAACACGCCGGGAAGGTCGAGGCGGTCCGCGCCGCCATCGCCCGGGGCGACGTCTACCAGGCCAACCTGACCGGCACGTTCCGCTTCCCGTTCACGGACGATCCGTATTCCCTCTACCTTCGGCTTCGCGCCGCCCAACCGGTTCCTTTCGGCGCCTTTCTCCGGTCGAAGGACGGCTGCATCGTGTCGCAGTCGCCCGAGTTGTTCTTCCGCGTGCGGGGACGAAAAATCGTGACGCGGCCGATGAAAGGGACCGCCGCCCCCGGCGCAACGGACGCCGGGGACCGCGCCGCCGCGAACGCCCTCAGGCACGACCCGAAGAACCGGGCCGAAAACGTCATGATCGTCGACCTGCTCCGCAACGACCTGGGCCGGATCTGCGAAACCGGCACCGTCCGGGCGACCCGGCTCTTCGAGGTCCAGCAGTACCGGACCGTCCTGCAGATGGTGTCGACCGTATCCGGCACCTTGCGGGACGGGCAGGATGCGACGTCGCTCTTCCGCGCCCTGTTCCCGTGCGGTTCGATCACGGGCGCACCCAGGATCTCCGCCATGCGGCTGCTGAAAGCCCTCGAACCGGAGGCGCGCGGCATCTACACCGGTGCGATCGGGCTCCTCCTTCCGGGCGGCGGGATGACCTTCTCGGTCGCGATCCGGACGGCGACGATTCGCGACGGCGTCGCGACTGCCGGCGCGGGAGGCGGCATCGTCTGGGATTCCAGGGCGGAGGACGAATATCAGGAAGTTTTCCGGAAGGGACGGTTTCTCACCGCTCCCCCCTGCGATTTCCGGCTGATCGAAACGATGGCTTGGCGGCCGGAGCGCGGTTTCGTCCATCTTCCCCAACATCTGAAACGGCTCGCCGGCTCGGCGCGCCACTTCGGCTTCCCGGTGAACCTGCGCGCTCTCCGGTCGTCGCTCGATGCCTGCGTGGCGGGCGTCACGGACGGTCTCCCGAAAAGGGTGCGCCTCCTGCTCGACAGTGCGGGACGGGCGACGGTCGACCTGGGTGCTCTCCAACCGGAGGCGGGCGACGCCCCCCCGTGGAAAGTCCGGCTCTCCCGGATCTCCGTCTCCTCCGGCGACCCGTTCCTCCGGCACAAGACGACCCGTCGCGACCTCTACGATTCCGAGCGGGCGGCGGCGCTTTCCGACGGATTCGACGAGGTGCTCTTCCTGAACGAGCGCGGTGAACTCACGGAAGGGACGATCACGAACGTCTTCCTGGAAATCGGCGGAGCGCGTTTCACGCCGCCCTGCTCGTGTGGCCTGCTGAACGGCGTCCAGCGGGGCATCCTGCTCGGGGATCCGGCCATGCGTGCATCCGAGCGGGTCCTGACGGCGAACGACCTGCGGATCGCGACACGGATCCTCCTGGCCAACTCGGTGCGGGGGACCGTTCCGGCGATCCTGGGACCGGGCCGGCCAACCGATAAATCACCGGGATCGACGCGCGTCATTTAGAATATCAACCAGTCCGAACACGACAGGGGGATTCCCAAGATGGAAGATCTGGCCGGAAGCGAAACGTGGCGCGTATTCCGAATCATGAGCGAGTTTGTCGAAGGGTTCGAGTCGCTTTCCCACATCGGCCCGGCGATCACGATCTTCGGAAGCGCCCGGACGGGGAAGAACGACAAGTTCTACAAGAAGACGCTCGAGGTCGCCGAACTGCTGGCGCGAAACGGCTTCGCGGTCATCTCGGGGGGCGGCCCCGGCATCATGGAGGCGGCCAACCACGGCGCGCAAAAAGGGAAAGGGCTCTCGGTCGGGCTCAACATCATGCTGCCGATGGAGCAGAAGCCGAACCGCTTCCAGGACAAGTCGCTCACCTTCCGCTACTTCTTCGTGCGCAAGGTCATGTTCGTGAAGTACGCCTCGGGGTACATCATCATGCCCGGCGGATTCGGCACGCTCGACGAATTCTTCGAGTCGCTCACGCTGATCCAGACCGGCAAGCTCCGGCGCTTCCCCGTCGTACTGATGGGGAAAAAATTCTGGGGCGGCCTGCTCGACTGGGTGAAGAACACGATGGTGCGCGAGGGAATGATCTCTCCGGCCGACCTCGACCTGTTCCACGTCACGGACGACCCGGAGGACGCGCTCGCCCATATCGTCGCCTTCCACGAGAAGCAGGCCCGGCCGGTCGGTGAACGGCGGGAACGGAACCGGCTGCCGCCGAAAAACATGGAAAGCGGGAAAGCAAAGGGAAAGATCACGGCCCCGCGCGCCCGCGTCGCCAAATAACCGAAGGGGCCTCTCCCATGGGGAAAACAGTCGTGATGTACTCGACCACCTGGTGCGGCGACTGCCGGCAGGCGATAAAGTTCATGGACGAGCACGGCATCGCCTTCGAGGAGATCAACATCGACGACGTTCCGGAAACCGCCGCGATCGTGATGAAACTCAATAACGGCAACCGCAGTGTCCCCACGCTCGACATCGAGGGGACGATCGTCTCCGGCGACCGCTTCAACGCCGCCCGCTTCGAGAAGGACCTGCGCGAGGCGGGGGTCCTTTAGCCGGACTCCCGCACCGCCTCCCATCCCGATGGACGCGTTCCTCGTCCGGCAGGTCGTCTCCGAACTTTCCGTCGACATTCGCGGCGCCCTCGTTTCCAGGGTGCACCAACCGGCTCCCCGCGACATCGTCCTCGTCCTGTGGACAGGCCGCGCCGACCGCCTGCTGCTCCTGTCGGCCGACCCGGAACTTTGCCGGATCCACCTCGTCTCGCGAAAGCCGCCCAATCCGCAAACGCCGCCCCGCTTCTGCCGCTACCTGCGCCGGCACCTTGAAGGGATGCGCGTCGAGGCGGTCGACGTCGCTCCGTTCGACCGGTCGGTCCGGATCGACTTCGTCTCCACGCGCCCCGATGCGCTCCACGCCCGGACCACGCTGTACGCCGAATTGTTCGGCCGCCATGCCAACCTGATCTACGTCGACGGCGACGGCACCATCCTCGAGCCGCTCCGGGCAGTTTCCCCGGACGAAAGCGCGATTCGCAAAGTGACCGCCGGAGTCGCCTACCGGCCGCTCCCGAAACCCGAACGGCGCTTCCTTCCCGACTTTTCCCTGTCCGATGCGGAAACGGTGTGGGCGGAGGGACTGACCGAGGGCGCGGGGCGGGCGCTGCAGCGCGCCGTGGCCGGGGTGGGACGCGAACTCGCCGAAGAGGCGGCGGCGAACAACGGCGGGGCGGCGGGCCTTCACGCCGCGATCCGCGAGTTGGCGCGCCGGTACGAGACGGGCGCGTTTCAGCCGGGCGTCGGAACGATGCCGTCCGGGAAAAGTCGACTTCTCCCCTTCCCCTGTCCCGGCGCCGGCTTCGTTTCCTTCGAGCCCTTCGAGAGCGCCAACGCAGCTGCGGACCATTTTTTCGGAGAGGTCGTCTCGCTGCGCGACTTCTCGACGCTCCGGCAGCAGATCGGCTCCCGCCTCGCCACGCTTTTGAAAAAGGAGCGAAGCACGCTGGCCAAGGTGGGAAACGACGAGCAGCGGTTGCGCGACGGGCTGGCGGGCGGCGGTTGCGGGGAGACGCTGAAGTACGCGCTGGGGCGGATCCGGAAGGGGATGACCGAATTCGAGGGAATCCCGCTGGACCCCGCGAAGACGCCCGTCGAGAACATGGAACGGTATTTCCGGATGGCGAAGAAGGCAAAGGGGGCGGCGGAGATCATCCGGAAACGGATCCGGGACCTCACGGAATCCGTCTACTACCTCGAATCGCTGGAAGCGCAGCTGGCCGATGCGAAGACGGTCGACGACCTGTCGGCGATCCGGCAGGAGCTGTCGGAGACGCATGCCCGGAAGCAGTCCGGCGGAAAGAAGGGTCCGCAGGTCAAGAAGAAGGCCGCAGCCACGCCGCCGCTCATTCCGCAGGTCGAGCGGATCGAATTCCGGGGACACGTGATCCTGGTCGGCCGCAACAACGTCGGCAACGACCGGATCGTGCGGGAACTGGCTGCCCCCGACGACCTGTGGCTCCACGCGCAGGGGATCCCGGGAAGCCACGTGCTGGTGAAGAAACCGTCCGGCGCGGAAGTCCCGGCCGAAGTGATCGAGGAGGCGGCGCGACTTGCGGTGTTGCACAGCAAGGCACGCGGGTCATCCAACGTGCCGGTGTTCCTGGTCGCCGCCCGCGACGTCTCGAAATTCAAGGGCGCGAAACCGGGGCTGGTCCGGATCGCGGCCCACAAGACGATCAACGTCCGGTAACCCGCCGACCGCTCGAACCCGCGGCAGACTATCCCGTTTTCGTGAGAAACCCGGTCGCCAACGCCATCAGCAACAGGAGCAGCGCGGGGAGAACGAGGTAATACAGGAGCGTCTTCAGGAAACTCACGAGGGAACCTCCCGGAACCGGGGACGCGACGGGCCCTTCTGAAAAATCGGGGCTACCGGCCCTGCCGGTTGGCGCGGTTGGTGATCGGCATCCGGCGGTCCTTGCCCAGTGCGCGCGGCGTGATCTTGACGCCGGGGGGGGCCTGCCGCCGCTTGTATTCGCTGCCGTCGACGAGCGACACGACCCGCCGCACGACGTCTTCCGGATAGCCCGCCGCCATCATCTCGGCAGCGCTCTTCTCTTCCTCGACGTACATCTTGAGCACCCCGTCGAGCACGTCGTATTCGGGCAGCGAGTCGGAATCCTTCTGGTCGGGGCGCAGTTCGGCGGAGGGCGCCTTGACCAGGATGTTCTCGGGAATCGCGTCGTATCCAAGGCGGCGGTTGTAGTCTCGGCAGACCGCGTAGACCGTCGTCTTGAACAGGTCCTTGATGACCGCGAAGCCGCCCGCCATGTCGCCGTAGAGCGTCGCGTACCCCACGCTCATCTCGCTCTTGTTGCCCGTGGTCAGGACCATATCCCCGAACTTGTTCGAGAGCGCCATCAGGATCGTCCCGCGGACGCGCGCCTGCAGGTTTTCCTCGGTTAGGTCCTTCGCGCGGCCGGCAAAGGAGGCGGCCAGCGTGGAATCGAACGCCTCGCACGCCTCGCGGATGGAGAGGTCCCGGCACCGGATGCCGAGATTTTTTGCCAGCCGGTGCGCGTCGTCGACGCTTTCCCCGGAGGTGTAGACCGACGACAACGTAACGCCGGTGACGCGGTTCCCGCCGAGCGCCTCTTTCGCGATCGCCGCGACCAACGCCGAATCGATGCCGCCCGAAAGGCCGATGATCGCGCCGGGGAAGCGGTTCTTCTCGAGATAGTCGCGCGTGCCCAGCACGAGGGCGCGAAAGATCTCCTCCTCGCGCGTTTCGGGAAAAGCGGCGATGGCCCCCACGCCCTTTCGTTTCATGCCCAGGTCGCAGGAGAGCAGCGCCTCTTCGAATTGCGGCGCACGGGCGAGCAGCGCGCCGTTTTCGGCGACCACCATCGAGCCGCCGTCGAACACCAGTTCGTCCTGCCCGCCGATGAGGTTGCAATAGGCCACGGCGCACCCCGCGGCCTTCGCACGTCGCGCCAGCAGGTTGCGCCGCAACTCCCACTTCCCCGCGTGATAGGGTGACGCCGAGATGTTGACGACGAGGCCTGCGCCCGATTTCGCCTCGCGCGTCATCGGCCCGCCGCCGACCCAGATATCCTCGCAGACGGTCAACCCCACGCCGGTCCCGGCGACCGGCACCACAAGCGGCTCGGTTCCCCGTGTGAAGTAGCGCATCTCGTCGAAGACGCCGTAATTGGGCAGCCGCATCTTGCGGTAAACGCCCCGGACCCGTCCTCCGGAAGCGACGCCCGCGGCGTTGTAGACGCAGCCCCGCTCGTCGCGATCGGCAAAGCCGACGACCGCGGTGATGCCCTTGACGGACGCGGCGACCTCGCGCCACGCCTCGATGTTGTCGGCGACGAACGAGGGGCGCAGCAACAGGTCTTCGGGCGGGTAGCCGGTGATCGCAAGCTCGGGGAAAAGCACGAGCCCGGCGCCCGCATCCCGGGCACGGGCCGCGTATTCGAGAATCTTCGCGGCGTTTCCCCGGATGTCTCCGACGGTCGTGTTGATCTGGGCAAGGGCGACGCACAGCGGTCTCATGCCAGTATGGTACCATCGGCGGAATGCGCGCGTCCTCTTCCGCAACCGTCTACGATCGCGACTACCTCGTCGTCAACAGCGCCAACGTCTTCTATTCGCTCCACGCGACGATGTTCATCTTCATGCCGGCGTACCTGTACACGCTCCACCTGCCGGCCGGGACGATCGGGTTGCTGATGGCCACGGGCACGTTCGCCTCCGTCCTTTTCAAGCCGCTCAACGGGTGGCTCGTCAACCGCGGGCGCCACGGCCTGTTCATGGCGTTCGGCGCCCTGATGTCCGGGCTCGCAACGGTGCCCTGGCTGTATTCCCATGAAGCCGGCCCCGCGCTCTACCTCCTGCGGGGGTGCCAGGGCGCCGCCTATTCCTTCTTCGCCACGGCCGCCTACGGGTACGTCGCTTCCGCCGCCCCGTCAGACCGGCGCGGCGAGGCGCTCGGCGTCTTCGGCCTGTCGTTTTTCATCCCGACCGCGCTCGGCGGCCAGCTCGGGGAGATGATCGTGCGGCACGCCGGCTTTCACGGCATCTTCCTCGGGGCCCTGGTCGCGGTGCTGCCCGCCGTGCTGCTGCCGCTGGCGCTCCGGCGGCGGCACGAAGGGGCATCGCTCACCCTCTCCGAACTCCGGCATTTCTTCGCCCCGCACACGCTCGTCCCGAATACGGCCGGCTTCCTGTTCGGAGCCGCGTACGGAACCATATTCACTTTCCTTCCGGTCTTCCTGATGATCCGGGGCGGCGGGACGCTGGGTCATTTCGTCCTCGTCTACTCGGCCGCCGTCGTTTCCACGCGAACCCTGGGCCGCCGCCTGGTCGACCGCTTCCCGCGCGAGTGGATCAGCCCGGGCGCACTCCTCCTCCTCGCGGCCGGCATCGTGGGGATCCCCGCGCTGCACGGCAACTTCGGCCTGGCGCTGGTCGGAATCGCCACGGGACTCGGGCACGGATTCCTTTTTCCCGCACTCTCGGCGCTGGCGATCGACCGGGCCGGGACAGGAAGGGAAGGGATGGCGATGGCGCTTTACACGGGATCGTTCGACATGGGGACAGTCGCGGGGTCCGGGGTTCTGGGATTCGTGGCGGAGCGGTTCGGCTACCAGCCGATGTTCTGCATTGCCGCGTTGCTGACGGCCGCGGGAGCGGGCTTCTTCCTGCTCCCGGGAATGCGCTCCCGCCGTTAAGCGGTTTGAACCGGAGGTTGCAGCGCTTCCCGGACGGCAGCCATCAGTTCCGGGATGTCGGCGACCGTTTTACCGGTGACCGGGATGGGCGGCAAGATCTCGATCCGGGCCGTTCCGCCCAGGACGCGCAGCGAGTCGGCCGCCACGATCTCCCGCGTGCCCGAGACCCGCACGGGGACGATCGGCAGCCCCGCGTCGATCGCCATCCGGAAGCCGCCCTTCTTGAGCGGCAGCAGGCGCCCGTCGCGGCTTCGCGTCCCTTCCGGATAGATCATGATCGAGTTGTTGCCCGAGAGCGAATCCAGCGCCGCCTGCAACGCACCGGCGGCCTGCTGCCGGTCGGCGCGGTCGACCATGATCTGCCCGCCCGCCCGAAGCGTCCAGCCGAAGAACGGGATGGAACCCAGTTCCTTCTTGAACACCCAGTGGAGCGGTTGCGGGAGAACGACGGCCAGCGCGGGCGCATCGGCGTGGCTGATGTGGTTGGCCATGAATATGTACGGTTTCGCCGGGTCGATGTTCTCAAGCCCCGATCGCTTGATCCGGATCCGGAACAGCCGCAGGGCGAGGCCGCAATAGCCCTTGGCGATCAGGCGGAAGAAACGCCCCTTTCGCGACCGGCCGGGCAGCAGCAGGCCGATCGTAATGCCCGGAACGCCGAACAGCAGCGTCAGGAGGCCAAGACCGATGAATTGCAGCACGTTGAGGGGACTCATGTCGCGGGAGACTTCCTTCCGGATTGCTGGCCGGTCGGGCAGACGGGGCACAGCGGGCATTCCGGGCACAGCGGCGCCCGGGGCTTGCAGATTTCCCGCCCAAGCCTGAGCAGGTTGAGGTGGAGCGGAGCGCCCTCTCCCGGCGGCACATCCGGTTCGAGCGCGAGCGCGGCGCCGGCGAGATCGGCGCTTTCGGGAACGAGGCCGAGCCGCTTCGCGACGCGCAGGATGTGCGTATCGACCGGGAAGGCGGGCATCGCAAACGAGAACAGCAGCAGGATGTTCGCAGTCTTGACGCCGACGCCGGAAAAGGAGGTCAGGTAGCTGCGCGCCTCTTCAAGAGGCAGTCCGGCCAGGAAGTCGAGGGTGAACGTCCCCCGCTCGGTGCGGATGCGACGCAGCGCCGACAGGATGGCGCCGGCCTTCGCCTTCGCGAGCCCGCCCACCCGGATCGTCTCTTCGACACGGTCGGCCGGAGCGTCGGCGAGCGCATCGAACGTCGGGAAAGCCGACATCAGCCGTTCATAGGCGAGATCCCGGTTCCGGTCGGTCGTGTTCTGGGAAAGGATCGTGAGGACGAGGTTGTGGACGCCCTCGGTGACGTGGGCGCACAGTTCGGGCCGACCGAAGGCGACCGCCAGGCGGCGCGAGATGTCGGGAAGACGCCCGGGCTTGACCTTCGCCGGCGCCGGTGCGGCTGCCGTCAAGCCGCCGGGCCGCCTTCCAGCTTCAGCGCCAGCGTCAGCCCCTCTGGCGAAAGACGGATCGCGGGCTGCATCTGCCAGTACTCGACCAGCCCCTTGGCGCGCAATCCCTTGACCGCATCCTCGAGATCCCAGGGCGTGATATCCGCCTCGTCGCCCAGCCCCCGGATCGCGGGCACCGCACCCGGCCCCTGCTCGCGGTAGAAGAGCAGCAGGACGGCGAGCAGCTTCCGTTCGGCTTCGGTCACATCGGGAAACGTCATGGAAACTCCGGTGGTTTTCAGGATTGGGATGCGGGCGGCTTTTCGGGAGATGCTTCGGGCGGCCCGGCAAAGGGCGATTTCGCGGCGCCCGCGGTTGCGCGCTCAAGCTCGCGCTCGAGGTCGCGCACGCGGCGCGACTTGCGCAGCGACGCCGGAATCCCGGCCAGGAACCCGGCCGCCGCCCCCGCGGCGAACGCCGCGGCGATCACGCCCAGAAGCTGCGCCGCCCAGGCGAACCCGAAGAAGCGCACCTCCACCAGGGCGGAGTTCTGGAACGTGAAGAGCGCCACGAGTCCGAGGATCAGTACGATGAGAAAGAGGATCGCCCGCATAGTGCGCAGATTATACCATGCAGGGGGAAGGGGGAGCCCTGACGGCCCCCCCCCCTCGCGGTATGGACGCTTAGAACTTGTAGGTGAAGCGCAGCGTCGAGCGGTTGCCCTGCGGGCGGTTCTCGGCGGCCATTTCCCAGGCGGTCTTGAGGCCGATCGAGAAGTGGTCGTCCACGATCCAGTGGGCGGCGGGCCCGATCGCGAAGACCTGTTCCTTGGAACCGGTCTGCTTGACGCCGTCGATCTCGTCCTCGGAGAGCTGCTTCAGGTAATAACCCGAGGCCGCCACCCGGAGGTTTTTCCGGAGGGCGTATTCGACCGAATAGTTCGCGTGGAAGGCCTGGCCCGGCTTCACCTTCCTCCCGCCGAACGCGTCGTCGTTTTCCGTGCTGTAGGTGTAGTGAAGACGCCAGGAGGTCGACAGTTCGGGCGTCAGGAACCAGCTGAAGGCGTAGTACGGTTCGATCACCCACGTGTTGGAGCCGGGGTTGAGAAGGTACTTGCGGTCGTAGTCGCCGGTCGGCATCGACAGGTCGAGTTCGACCCGCTGGATGAAGGGCCGCCCGAGAAGCTTGGTATCGAACCACTGGAGGAACGGTCCGACGGTGACGTCGCCCAGCAGCGCGGGGTTGGACGTGACGGGAGGGCCGCCGCCCAGGTTGCCCGACGTCGAGATCGACACGACCGGCAGCAGGAAGTCCGCACCGAGATTCGCGCCTCCGAGCTTGTGGGGATAGATGTGGATGAGCTGGTTCATCGACAGGAGCGTCGCGACCTGCGGATCGCCGGGAATCCCGTTTCCGTCCTTGTCGTTGAACGCGTGGGACGAATACGCCTGGATGTACTCGGTGAAGTAGGTGCCGGGACCCGGAGGGCCGCCATCGAGAATGTCGGTCAGGCCCAGGTTCATCGGCGGCTGGTTGAACGCCCCCGCGGGTTGCACCGCCAGCGTCGCAAGCGCGCCGGTTGCGATAATCATTGCGGCCAAGACCTTTTTCATCCGTTCCTCCGTATAGGCGGGTATTTGCAGACTCGGGATTTTACACCGGATTGTCGAGAATCCGGCGGACCTTTCGCGCAAGATCGTTGAGCGAAAACGGTTTCGGGAGCAGGTGGACTTCGGGATCGAGACCGCTGTCCGCTTCGACGAGGCCGTCCGTGTATCCGCTGTAGAAGAGCGCGCGGACATCCGGATTCAGCGCCCGGGCCGCCTCGAGAAATTGCCGCCCGTTCATCCGGGGCATGACGAGATCGATCAGCAGCATGTCGATCCGGGCGCTTTCGGCGCGGTAGATCTCGAGCGCCTCGGCGCCGTCGGGGGCGACCAGAACCGTGTAGTCGAACCGTTCGAGCATCTCCTTGACCAGGCCGCGCAGCGCCTCGTCGTCCTCGGCCACCAGGATCGTCTCGTGGCGGGCAGAGCCCGGAACCGGGGCGGAAACCGACTCCTTCCGACTTTCGACCGGCCCTCCGGCCGGAAGGGAGATATCGATGCGGGTTCCTTTTCCGGGCTCGCTTTGGACGGCAATCGACCCCTTGTGCTGGCGGATGATCCCGTAGACCATCGCCATGCCGAGCCCGGTCCCCTTGCCGACCTCCTTGGTCGTGAAAAACGGGTCGAAGATCTTGTCGAGCGTCGCTTCGTCCATCCCCTCGCCCGTATCGGTCATCCGGAGTGAGACCCGGCCAACCCCGGCCCGGGTCTCAAGCGTCAGCCTTCCGCCTCCGGGCATCGCATCGGCCGAGTTGGTCGCGAGGTTCATGACCACCTGCTCGATCTGCACCGGGTCCGCGATCACGGAAGTCTCTTCGTCGCAGAAATCGGTCGCGAGTTCGATGTCCTCGCGAATGAGGCGGCGAAGCAGCGAAACCATCCCGCGAAGCAGCTCGTTGAGCGAGACGGGCCGCATCCTCAGCACCTGCGTGCGGCTGAACGCGAGCAGCCCCCGCGTCAGCTCGGACGCCTTTTCGGCAGACACGGCGATGTTCCTCGGATAATCCGTCAGCGGGTCGCCGGGCGGCAGCTTCGCTTCCAAAAGGTTCGCATAGCCGATGATCGCGGTCAGGATGTTGTTGAAGTCGTGGGCGATGCCGCCGGCGAGTTGCCCGACCGCCTCCATCTTCTGGGCCTGCCGCAGCTGCTGCTCCAGCTGGTGATGTTCGGTCACGTCTCGAACGATGCCACGAAGGGCGACGAATCGGCCCGAATCGTTCCGGATCGCGGACGCGGTGACCGAGACCTGGATCTCCCGGCCGTCGTATCGCCGGAACCGCAGCTGGAAATCGTTGACCTCGCCGATCTCCCCGAGCCGCTCCATGAGGATCTCCCGATCGTCGGGGTTGACGTAGAGATCCCGTGCGACGTGGACGCCGAGCAGTTTCTCCTTCGACGGATATCCGAGCATCCGGATGCCCGACGGATTGACGTCCAGCATCGTCCCGTCGGGCGACGAGAAAAAAACCATGTCGCGCGAATCCTCGAACAGCGTCCGGTATTTTTCCTCAGACTCCCGCAGGCTCCGTTCGATCTGGAGCCGTTCCAGCACTTCCCGGTTCAACACGTCGATCGAGCTTCGCAGCCGGATCGCCATGTCATTGAAGGAACGGGCCAGTTCGCCCACCTCGTCTTCGCGGTCCACGGAAACCGGGTTTTCCCATATTCCGGCGGCGAGCGCCCGTGCCGATGCGTTCAGCGCGACGATCGGTCGCGTCACCCAGCGGGCGGTGCCCCAGCCGGTCGCCGCGGCCGCCGCAAGGCCCAGCAGCCCCAGAAGCACGATGTTGCGGCTGTTGGCGGCCACAGGTGCCATGAAATCGGATTCGGGCAGGATGACGGAGATGATCCAGTCGATACCGGGCCCTTTGCGGAACGGGACGCTTTCGACGAGATACCGCCGCCCGCCGATCTCGAAGCTGTCCCGAAAGGGACCCGACATCTTCCGCAGCCCGCCGGGCATGCCCTCCAGCAGTTTCGCCGCACCCGAAATCATGGCGACGCCGCTGTCGGATGCCCTCATCCGGGTGAGCGATTCATCGCCCGCCGCGGACTGGAACGGTTTTTCCCCGGTCGAGGAGGCGATCATCTCGCCGCTTCGCTCCATGATGAACAGCTGACCGGTCCGCCCCACGGGGATGCGCCCGAGAAAATCGTTCAATTGCGACAGCGAAACGTCGATCATGAATACGCCGAGCAGGGTGTTGTCGACGCCGTACCAAGGGACGACATTGGACAGGTCGAGCCGCTTCCCGGTCGCGGATACGCTGACCGGCGTCCATGTGGCGCCGCCCGCATTCAGGGCGGTCAGATACCAGTTCCGGCTTCGGGCGTCGTATCCCGGGTGGTCGCTCAGGATCCGGGAGCTCCGGTTGCCCGCCGCGTCCGACTCGAAACGGCGGATCGCACCCCCTGTCATGCGACGGTCTGCGATGACGACGTAATTCTCGGCCTGGTTCGCCCCCACGAATTCGCCGGCGGCGTTCGCGAACGCGACTGTGCCCACCCCTTCGGCCTGCGATTCCTCCTTGCGGAAGAAACGGGCCGCGGAGTCGGGGTCTTCGAGATGCAGCAACCCCTGCCGCGCGGCCACCAGGTTGGACTGGTTCAGCCGCGCGGCGGAATCGAGAAAGTGGCCGACGCGCTCGTCGACGCGGGAGACGATCTCCTCCCGCAGCGACAGCGAGAGTTCGCCGATCGCCTCCCGGCTGGCGCGGTAGGAAAACAGTCCGATCAGCGCGGCGGGAAGAACCGCGAGCAGGATGAAAAGAAGGACGATGACGGTTCGCAGCGGGAGACGATTCGGGAATGACGGGCGGAAGTCTTTGACCATGTTCCTATCTCAGCACACCGTTGCCTCCGGATCAATCGGAAGCGGCCGCAATGTGGGTTAATATGTCCGGATGCTTCGCATGACCGAGATATTCGCCAGCATCCAGGGGGAATCGTCCCATGCCGGGTTGCCGTTCGTCTTCGTCCGGCTGACCGGATGCAACCTGCGCTGCCGATACTGCGACACGACCTATGCCTACGACGGCGGAACCGATGTCGCGATCGACGACGTCATCCTGCAGGTCGGGGCGTTCGCCATTCCCAGGGTCGCGGTTACCGGCGGCGAACCGCTCCTGCAACCCGGCGCGTTCGACCTGGTGCGCCGACTGCTCGACCTCGGACACCCCGTTCTCGTCGAGACCAACGGGACGGTACCGCTTGCAGCCCTCGACCCGAGGGCGGTCAAGATCATGGACGTAAAGTGCCCGTCATCGGGGGAAGCGGACAAGATGGTGTGGGAAAATTTCGGTGCACTGACGGCGCGGGACGAGGTCAAGTTCGTCATCGCCGACGCCGAGGACTACGCCTACGCGAAAGAGGTGATCGCGAAATACCGCCCGGCGCGCGACTTCCAGCCGCTTTTCTCGCCCGCCTTCGGGCTGATGCCGCCCGACCGGCTTGCGGGATGGATCGTCTCCGACGCGCTCGACGTCCGCTTCCAGATCCAGCTTCACAAGGTCATCTGGGACCCCGCCCGCCGCGGCGTCTAGCGAACGCCTTGCCGCCTACGACGCCAGGTACTCCTTGATGCGGGCGGCGAGCGTCTCGTAGATCTTCATGCACGCCTTTTCGTCCTTTTCGAGCAGCGTGACGCGGAAGCCCTGCAATCCGGTGTTGAACGACGAGAGCGGCACCACGCATATCCCCGTGCTCGCGAGGATGTAGTAGACGAACCGCTTGTCGAACGAGACGCCCGGGGCGTCGACCAGACCCTCGACCAGCGACCGAACCTCGGGATTGTCGATCGGCAGTTTCTGTTTCCCGGTCAGCAACCCTTCCGCAAACGACACCGCCATGTAGAAGGCGCCGTTGGTCCGGTTGACGACAAGGCCCGGCACCGTCTTGAGGAAATCGTAGGTGATGTTGCTGTTGCGCTCGTAGGTGGCGATCCGCTCCTTGAGATACGGCTGGTATTTCGGGTGCTGCATGATCGCCGGAATCACCGCCTGGGGCAGCGAGGTCGAGCACACCTCGTTCATCTTCGAGCTGAGGATCGTGTTGATGTACCGCTGGAACTGCTCGTCGCGCCCCGAGTTGTAGACCTCGATCCAGCCGCAGCGCGAGCCGGGCCACGGCAGTTCCTTGGAGATCCCTTTCATCGCCAGCGCCGGCAGGTCG
Source organism: Deltaproteobacteria bacterium (assembly GCA_025356865.1). Taxonomy (GTDB): domain Bacteria; phylum Desulfobacterota; class Deferrimicrobia; order Deferrimicrobiales; family Deferrimicrobiaceae; genus JANXPS01. The sequence continues at coordinate 28,954 of JANXQJ010000074.1, forward strand.
CCCACGACATCGGAGATCGGAACGGTCTTCTCGCCGTTGTAGACGATGTTGTTGTACACCTCGTCGGCGACGAGGAAGAGGTCGTGCTCGCGGCACACCGACACGATCTCGCGCAGCGTCCCGGCCGGGTAGACCATCCCGGTCGGGTTGTCGGGGTTGATGATCATGATGCCGACGACCTGCGGGTTGTAGCGGGCGAAGTTGCGCAGCGCCTCGATGTCGGGATACCAGCGGTTGCCCGGATCGAGCGGGAAGGCGATGGGATCGGCGTTGGCGTGCCCGGCCTCGCCGAGGGAATGCGTCGTGTAGGTCGGCGACGGCACGAGGACCCGCGCCGGCGGCCGCAGCGCCCCGTACACCTTGGCGATCGCGTCGCCCAGCCCGTTGAAGAAGATGACGTCGTCGGGGGTGATCTGCGTGCCGCCGCGCCGGTTGGTCGTCTCGCAGATGAACTCGCGCGTCTGGAGGACGCCTCTCGTGGGGCAGTACCCCCAGGTGTCGTTCTCCATCGCCGCCTTCGCCACGATCTCCTTCATCCAGACGGGAATCGTCTCGCCCTTGACGATCGGGTCGCCGATGTTCTCCCACTGGATCCGGACCCCGAGCGCCTGCAGCTTCTCCGCCACGTTGACGATGTTGCGGATTTCGTAGTTCATTCCTCCCGCGCCTGCCACCACCAGATCCTTGCGCATGACCTTCGCCCTCTCCTGTCCCTTTATGTTTCCTGCTTCCCTGTCGCGGGTCGCAGCCGTCAGCCGGCCTTCAGGTTCTTCCGGATCCGCTCGACCGCTTCCACGACATTGTCGCGGTTCCCGAACGCCGAGAGCCGGAAGTATCCCTCGCCGCTCGGCCCGAAGCCGCTGCCCGGCGTGCCGACCACGTTGCATTCGGTCAGGAGCTTGTCGAAGAAGTCCCACGAGGAGGCGCCGCCCGGGGTTTTAAGCCAGATGTAGGGCGCGTTGACGCCGCCGAAGACGGTGACCCCCGCAGCCGACAACCCCTCGCGGATGATGCGGGCGTTCTCCATGTAATAGTCGATGATCGCTTTCGTCTGCCGCCACCCCTCGTCGGAGTAGACCGCGGCCGCCGCCTTCTGGACCGGGTAGGAGACGCCGTTGAACTTGGTCGTCTGCCGCCGGTTCCAGAGCTTGTTGATCTCGACCGGGCGGCCGTCCTTCGTCTTCGCGACCAGCGCTTCGGGCACCACGGTCAGCGCGCACCGGACGCCGGTGAAGCCGGCCGTCTTGGAGAAGGAGCGGAACTCGATGGCGCACTGCTTCGCGCCCTCGATCTCGTAGATCGAGTGCGGGATGGCGGGGTCGGTGATGAACGCCTCGTACGCCGCGTCGAAGAAGATGATCGAATCGTTGGCCAGCGCGTAGTCGACCCACCCTTTGAGCTGTTCCTTCGTCGCCGTCGCGCCCGTCGGGTTGTTCGGGAAGCAGAGGTAGATGATGTCGACTTTCCCGGACGGGTAGGCCGGGAAGAAGCCGTTGGCCTCGGTGCACGGCATGTAGACGAGCCCCTTGTAATAGCCCGTCTCGTCGGCCTCGCCGGTGCGGCCGATCATCACGTTGGTGTCGTTGTAGACGGGGTAGACCGGGTCGCCGATCGCGACCGTGTTGTCGAGCGAGAAGATGTCGAGGATGTTCGCGGTGTCGCACTTCGAGCCGTCGGAGATGAAGATCTCGGACGTCTTGAGCGACACGCCCAGCGGCTGGTAGGACTTCTCGATGATCGTGTCTATCAGGAAGTCGTAGCCCTGCTCGGGGCCGTAGCCCATGAACGACTTCTCGACCCCCAGTTCGTCGACCGCGTCGTGGAACGCCTTGAGGATGGCGGGCGGCAGCGCCCGGGTGACGTCGCCGATACCCAGCCGGATCACCTTCGCCTCCGGGTTGGCGGCTGCAAACGCGCGCACGCGGCGACCGATCTCGGGAAAGAGGTATCCTGCCTTCAGCTTCAGATAATGTTCGTTAGCCAGCGCCATCGCGGTTTCTCCTGGGTCAAATGGTAGAATATGATAACACCCGTTCGCGCCATGGAAAGGACCCGTTTGCCCTTTTCGACAAAAGCTTCAGACACCCTCAGGCTGCTCTACCGGGCGGCGAATCCGGGACGGGGGCGTCATTCGTTTCCCTACAAGCTCACCTTCGTCGCAACCGAACGGTGCAACCTGCGGTGCCGGGCGTGCCGCGTCTGGGAGAGCGGCGAGGCGGGGCTTCCGCTTTCGGACATCCGCACCTTCTTCGCGCGTTCGGACCGCTTCTCATGGATCGACGTGACGGGCGGTGAAATCTTCCTGCGCGACGACATCGTGGACGTCTTCGCGGCCATCGTCGAAAACAGCCGAAAGCTCGCGCTGCTCCACTTCCCGACCAACGGCTTCCTGACCGACACGATCGTCGACGCCACGCGCGCCATCCTCCGGATGAAGCCGGGCCGCCTCGTCGTCACCGTGAGCGTCGACGGCCCGCCCGCATTGCACGACGCGCTGCGCGGCGCGGAGGGCAGCTTCGACCGGGCGGTCGAGACGTACGCCCGGCTGCGCGAACTCCCCGGTTGCGACCCCTACCTCGGCATGACGCTTTCAGACGACAACCTGGGCGCCGTCGACGAGACGCTGGCCGCCGTCCGGCGACGCGTGGCGCGCGTGAAGCCGACCGACCTGCACGTCAACCTGTTCCAGCATTCGGAGCACTACTACCGGAACGCCGAAAGCGCCCGCCCGGACCCGGGCCCGCTGTCGCGCACCCTGGCCTCGCTGCACGGAAAGCGCGGGCGTTCCATTTCCCCGTTGAACCTGGTCGAGCGACGGCACCTGGCGCTCGCGCAGCGGTACCTCGAGACGGGCCGGTGCCCGATCCCCTGCCAGGCGCTCTCGGCCAGCTGCTTCGTCGACGCAAAGGGCACCGTCTTCCCGTGCGTCACCTGGAGCCGTCCGCTGGGCAACCTCGCCGACTTCGGCTTCGACCTCGCGAAACTCTGGAATTCGCCGGAGGCGGTCGCGTTGCGGGAGGAGATCCGTGCCGGACGGTGTCCCGGTTGCTGGACCTCCTGCGAATCGATCCCCGCAATGGCCGCACAATGGTGGCGAACCCTCGGCTGAATCCTGAAGGAGCGGGGCTAGCCCGCTTCGCGTCTCGGGTACCCCCTCCCGGGTAGCGAAGGAATTAGAGGCATCCGCCCTTGGGAGCGCGCCAGCCGCCCCGCTCAGATTTTCGTGAACGGGTTGAAGAGGAGGTTGAGCTCGGCCTGGCAGTTGAGGGTGCAGGCGCGGCAGGCGGCGATTTCCCGGCGGGCCGGGTCATACGCCTTCGAGTACCAGAACGTTTCGAGGTCCGTGGTCGAGAGGTCGCCCACGGGCCGGTCCCAGTTGACGTAGGGCACGCACGGGAAAATCCGGCCGAAGCAGTCGACCGCCAGCGAGTTGTAACCCGCGTGGCAGGAGAGCGGCGACGGCTCGCCCCGGAACGAGGCGGCGAAGAGCGCCAACATCCGGCCCGAATTTTCAAGCGGCACCGGAAGCGCCGCGCCCTCCGAAAGAAGCCGGACCACGGCATCGACCTTCGCGAGCGTCGCCTCGTCGGCGCGCGCGCCTTTCCCGGCCCCTTCCGGAAAAGGCTGCCGGGGGATGAACTCGACGCAATCCACCCCGAGCGCCGCCGCCAGCGCCAGGTAGTCGGCCACTTCGTCCAGATTCTCTTCCGACAGGACCGCGACGACTTTCAGCCGGAGGTCGGCCCGCCGTTCCTTCCGCATCCGGTCGGCCCGCCGCACCGCCTCGACCGTCTTGCCGAAGCTGCCGGAGACGCCGCGGGTCCGGTCGTGGCTCGCTTCCGTCGCCCCGTCGAGGGAGATGTTCATCGAGGAGACGCCCGCGTCCAGGAGAGCGCCAACCGTCGCATCGTCCAGCAGCGTCCCGTTGGTGTTCAAGTGCGTGAGCATCCCGAGCGTCCGCGTGTGGCGCAACAGGTCGAGCAGGTCGGGGCGGAGCAACGGTTCCCCGCCGGTGAAGCCGATCCCCCGCGTGCCAAGACGGGCAAAACCGTCGATGACCGAGCGCATCCCTTCCGTTGAAAGGGGTTTGTGCCCGGACTCCCTGAGGCGGGCGTCATCCTGCGGCATCCGGCACATCCGGCAGCGCAGGTTGCAACTGTAGTTGGTAACCAGCGTCCCCAGGATGGGGCCGCAAAGCGGACGACCCGTGACGTGTGACAGCTTCGTCAGCGCATACTGGGACCCCAGCCCGAAAAGCCATCCGATCCGGCCGGACGCCACCTGCTTCTTGACGAAATCGAAATAAACCTTGCGAACCCGCACCATAATTACAATCCCGTCATAATCGCGATCCCGATGGACACATTTTTGATACCCCGCCTCGGCCCGGCATTGTGGCCGCCTGCGACTGGAAACAAGATAACACAATAATTCCGGCATGTTGCCGATCTTGAACCGGTCCATCCCCGCTGAAATCCCGCAACGGCACACCGTGTGAATCGCTTTAGGGTCAAGCGACGGAAAAATCGCTGAACCGAAAGGCGGCACAAAATGGCGAATCGCAAAAACATCCGGATGACTCTCGCAGCGGCACTCCTGGCAATGGCAGCCGTTTCAACCGGTTGCGGCAGCGGCGGCGGAACCTCGACCGCCTCGGGCCAGGCGCCGGCGCCGGCCGCAGTGATCGAAGCCGTCGAATGGAACCCGCCGACCAGCTACTTCGACAACACGCCGCTCAATCCCCGGACCGACCTGTCCCATTATGATATCTACGTCGGCCCCTCGCCGACCTTCACCGACAACGACGCCCCGGTCGCGGCCGTCGCGGCCGTCACCGCCGAAATCGGCCCGGACGGCCGAATCACCGGCCAGAAAGTGACCAACAGCTTCAACCTGAGCCACCTGGCCCCGTTCGTCGAACAGGGCCGGATCTATTACGTCTCCGTTCGCGCCGTGGGAACCGACAACCTCGTGTCGTCGTTCTCGTCGCCCGTCGAATGGGACCTCGGCTGATCACAACACAACCCAAGCGAATCCCAAAGAAGGAGCACCCCATGTCCGGCCTGCTGAAAAGAAATGCCCTGACCATCCTGACCCTGCTCGCACTGACCTTCACCGCGATTCCCGCCTTCGCGGAATCTTATACGGCCTCCTGGGACCCCGTGACGGCCTACTCCGACGGCGTGGCCTTCGAAGCCGGCAAGACCGTGACCTACACGGTCTACTGGTCGACCGATCCGACCCTGTCGGTCGCCTCCCTGAAGCCGATCATGTCGGCCACCGCGGCCACCTCCGCGACGTTCGACCCGACCGTGGCAACGATGACGCGCGGAAACACGGTCTATTTCACCGTGAAGTCCATCCTGAACTCGGGCGAGGAATCGGGGTTGTCAACTGCCGTCGCCTGGTCCGTACCCAAGAAGACCCCGGGGGCTCCGGGTGGCATGAAGATCATCAAGCTCTGAGCATCCGACCCGACTCGGCCCTGCGGCCGGCAAGTACGAAGACACGGCGCCCCGACCCGATCGGGGCGCCGTGTTACAATTTCGGCATGCCCCCCCAAAGCAAACCCGAGGGAATCGTCCTGCTCAGCGGTGGAATGGACAGTTCGGTCCTGGCCGCCTTCGCGCAGCGCGAATCCGACCTCTCGCTGCTCCACGTCAATTACGGCCAGCGGACGGAACGGAAGGAACTGGACTGCTTCCAGGCCATCGGCGACCATCTGGGCATCACCCGGCGCCTGACCGTCGACATCGGTCATCTCGCGCAGATCGGCGGCAGCGCGCTGACCGACGCCTCGATCGACGTACCGGCCGCCAACCTCGACCACGACGGCATTCCCGTCACCTACGTCCCGTTCCGCAACGCCCACTTCATCGCCATCGCCGTCTCGTGGGCCGAAGTGATCGGGGCGACCCGCATCTATCTCGGCGCCGTCGAGGCCGACTCCTCGGGCTACCCCGACTGCCGACCCGCCTTCTACGACGCGATGAACGAGACGATCCGGCAGGGGACGAAACCGGGCAGCGGCATCGTCGTCAAGACACCGTTCATCGGACTGAAGAAGAAGGACCTCATCCTTTTGGGAAAATCGCTCGGCGTCCCGTTCGAGCACACCTGGTCGTGCTATCGGGACGACGCACCCGCCTGCGGCGTCTGCGATTCATGCGCCTTGCGCCTTCGATCCTTCGCCGAGGCCGACGTCGACGACCCGATCCCCTACGCGGTGCGCCCCAAGTACTGACCGGGACCCCCGCTACGGTTTTGTCGCCGCCAGGAGAATCCGGCGGAATGTGAAGAAGTGCGGTCCCATCGGGAGGGCGGACGCCAGCAGTTCGCGGTACCTGGCGACGAACGGTTCGTGGAGCGCCTGCGGCAGTCGCTCGAACCAGGGGACCAGCGTCGACCCCTTCGTCCACTCCGAAATATCGGCGGCACACGGCAGCCGGACCGGGTATACCTTTTCCATCGCCACGATTTCTTCCCCGCCAAGCCCGTCGAGCAGCGTCGCATAGGCGTCGATCTCGAGCACGGGGGAGGGCCGGTTCCACCCTCCGAGCGCGGAGCGGAACGGTTCCCCGGCGGCCGCGGCCAGCACGCAGGTGTGGGACGGATGCCGGTGGTTGGCGGGAATCTGGAAGGCGATCTGCCCACCGGGCCGGACCATCGACCAAAGACGCGGGAAGAGCGCCGGATGGTCGTCGATCCAATGGAGCACCGCGTGGGAAAACACGAGATCGTATTCGCCTGCCACATCGAGGAGATCGCCCTGCTCGAACGTCACCCCCGTTGCCCCCGCCGCACGCGCCTTCTCGAGCATCCTGGGGGAGCCGTCGACGCCCAGGACACGGCTTTCAGGCAGGCGTCGCGCCAGTTCGACGGTCAATTCGCCCGTGCCGCAGCCGAGATCGACGACCGACATCCCGGGCCGGCCGTGAATCAGGGCAAACAGATCCGAAAATGGGGCGAAGCGGGCCTGCGTGAATCGGTGATACTGTTCCGGGTCCCAGGGCATGGCGCGGTCTCCCTTCGGGTGCGTGTTGAAGCCGCAATCGGCGGCCTTTTTGCCGGTTGACACCCCGGGTGGGTGCGGTTAGAGTCTATTCCCCGGCGGGCGGAGAAAAATAGCAGTGAATCTTTCGGGCCAACCTGCCGTTCTAATACTCAGGGAGATATAAAAGACGTGGCCAACTTCTACGAAGACCTGAGCGAGCAGGAAACCGACTGGGAGGACGTGGGCGGATTCAACACCCACCTGCTCAGCGAGATCCGAAACGCGCTTCTTTCGGTCGACTCCGACACCGTCAGGCCGCAGGGCACCATCAACACCCTCGCCGCCGACTGGATCAAGCGCCTTCCGTTGTTCGATTTCCCGGACGACGAGATCGGGTAGTTTTCACCCTTCGATTCCGAGAACCTCAAGAAAAACAGACCGAACCCGCTCCGTTTCCTCTCGATAGCGCATCAGCGTCCCGGGCTCGATGACCGAAGGGTCGAACTGCTCGATCGACGCGTCATGGGTCAGCCGCAGCCGGACTTCAAGACTCCTCAAGAAACGGTACCCTTCCTCGAGCGCCCGGTACCGGTCCTCCGGGAGCTCGCCCGCCCGCCACAGTTCGTATAACGCCTTGAGCGTCGAACGGGTCCGGACCGCCGGGGTGGCCGGGCCGTGGACAAGTTGCAGGTACTGGGTGGCGAACTCGACGTCGACGACGCCGCCCCGCCCCACCTTGAGATTGAGCCGGTCGTCGCGCTCGCGCCCCAGCTCGACCTCCATCCGGGTGCGAAGGCGGTGGATCTCGGATGCCGCGTCGTCCGGCAGCGGACGCCCGTAGACGTATTCGCGGATTTTTTCCTCGACCCGCTTCCCGAAGGGTCGGTCGCCCGCGACGAAGCGCGCCTTGAGCATCGCCTGCCGCTCCCAAAGCTGGGCGCTCGTCTCGTGGTACGACTGGAACGCGGCGAGCGAGGTGACCAGCGGACCCGAATTGCCCGAGGGACGGAGCCGCGTGTCGAGCTTGTAGACGGCGCCCTCACGGGTCGACATCGTCAGGATGAAGATCAGCCGCTGCGCAATCTTCGCGAAATACTCGTGGTTTCCGATCCGGCGGAACGGTTCCGTTTCGCCGGCCCCGGGAAGCGGCGCCGTTTCACCGGCTCCCTCGTAGAGAAAGATGATGTCCAGGTCGCTGTGGTAAGAGAGCTCCTCGGCACCCAGCTTTCCCATCCCGATGATGCAGAACGCGGCCTCGACGGCAGGCCCGTCCCCTTCCCCCGGCGAGAGCATCGGCACGCCGAACCGCCTTTGGACCTCGCGGCGCGCCAGGTCGAGCGCGACACCCAGCAGCACTTCGGCCAGCGCGGCGTGCTGGAACGTCGCCTCTTCCAGCGACAACTCCCCGGCCAGTTCGTGAATGCCGATCCGCAGCGTCTCGACGTGCTTGTACCGGCGCAGCTCGTCCATCTCCTGTTCGAGGTCCGAACAGGCGGAGAGCAGCTCTCCCAACTCCCGGCGCAACTCGGACTTCGACTTGATGAAGACGCCGAAATTGTGGCGGAGGAACAGGTCGAGCAGTTCCGGGTGCTGCAAGAGGTAGCCCGATAGAAACGGGCTGCTCCCGAACAGGCGCGCGAGCGCCTCGATCACCTTGCGGTTTTCGAAGAGCAGCGCGTAGTACATGGTGCGGGCGCCGACGGCGCTCAGGAACCGCTCGAAATGGACCAGCGCCAGGTCGGGATCGGGTGTTTTCATGGCGCACCCGAGGATCACCGGAACGATCTTCCCCAGGTAGCGTCGTGCCCTCGCGGAGAGGTGTCCGCGGGTCGATCCCTCGCGAATCGATGCGAGATTGCGGGCCGCGGCCGCCCCATCGGCAAAACCCGCCGCCGCGAGAGCCGACGCAAGCTCGCCCTCTTTCCCGTCGGCGTCCACCAGGATCGCCAGTTCGGTCGGGAGTTCCTCGACCGTCTCGCGCCGCTCGCCGCCGAACAGCCGGCCGTAGATCGCCTGGACGCTCTCTCCGTGCCGCCCGAGCACATCGAGCAGGTCTTCGCCACCCGGCAGCCCCATCGTCCGGGCCAGCCGGAACAGGTCTTCTTCCCGGTCCGGCAACACGTGCGTCTGACGCTCTCCGAACACCTGGATCCGGTGTTCGAGCCTTCGCATGAAATCGTATGCCGCCTCGAGAACCTGGCATTCTTCGGGCGATACCGCGCCGAGCGACAACAGGACCCTCAGCGTCTCCATCGTCCCGCGCAGGCGAAGCTCGGGCGATTTCCCGCCGTAGACCAGCTGGTGGGCCGAGACGAAAAACTCGATTTCGCGGATGCCGCCGATCCCCAGCTTGAGGTCACGCCCGCCGATCCGCTTGCGGGCCGACTCGAGGTTGATCTTCTCCTTCATCTCCTTGATTTCCTCGACCGCCGTGAAGTCGAGGTATTTCCGGAAGACAAAGGGAGAGATGATCCGCAGGAACTCCTCGCCCAGCGAGATGTCGCCTGCGACGGGGCGCGCCTTGATCATCGCGCCGCGCTCCCAGGTCATCCCCCAGGACTCGTAGTAGATCTCGGCGGAGCGGAGCGAGCAGGCAAGGTCGCCCTTGCTCCCTTCGGGGCGCAGCCGCATATCGATCCGGAAGACGAACCCGTCCTCGGTGATCTCGGAAACGATGCGCGTGACGATTTCGGACAGGCGGACGAAATATTCGTGCAGCGAGACCGACTTGCCGCCGGTCCCCCCTTCGGTCGCCCCCCGGTCCGTTTCGTAGAAGTAGATGAGATCGATGTCGGAGCTGAAGTTGAGCTCGAGCGCGCCGAATTTCCCCATGCCGAAGACGACAAAACGCGCGGGACGCCGATCCGCTCCTTCTCCCGCCCAGGGGATGCCGTACCGGGCGTCGAGCTGGCGTCGGCCGAAGGCGACCGCCGCATCCAGCGCGGACGAGGCCAGGGAACTCAGGTCGGCCATGACCGCGGTCAGGTCGGAGAGCCCCGATAGATCGCGCGCCGCGATCCGCGCCACCTCGCGCCACTTGATCGCGCGGAGCGACGCCTTCGCCTGTTCTTCGCTCTCCCCGGCGAGGACCGCCTGCATCGCCTCTTCCGCCAGCGCCGCGGACGAAAGGCGTTCGTGGACGCTCCCTTCGGAAAAGAGGAACGGGAAGAGCCGGGGACGCCGGACGATCTGGCGTGTCAGGAATTCGGAGCCGCCGAGCAAAGCCCCGATGACCGGGACGTTGCGGTCATCGGTGAAGGCCGCGCGAATTTCGCCGGCCGAGAGGGCGTCGTGCAGGTGGGACAGGTTGAGGAAGAAGAGATTGGGGTCGGGAGCGAGAGACGCGGCCCGGTAGATCTTTTGCCAAAGCGGATCCGGCAACGGGATGACGTCGGACAGTTCGATCGCAAGCGGAAGGGCACGCGCCACGTCGCGCACCCCGGCCGCCAGCAGTCGGAGTTCGGTCGTGCATGGCGCTTCCGTCACCGGCAGACGCCCTTGATCGCCGCGCCGTACGGGCTTTTGAGGACCCCCTTTTCCGTCACGATGGCGGTGACGAGGCGGGCGGGAGTGACATCGAAAGCCGGGTTGTAGACACGGACGCCCGCCGGGGCGATCCGCGTGCCCATCAGGTGGGTGACCTCGTTCGCGTCGCGTTCCTCGATCGGAATCAGGGCGCCGTTTTTGATCTTCGGATCGATCGTCGATATCGGGGACGCGACGTAGAAAGGCACCTTGTGCGCCTTGCACAGGACGGCCACCCCGTAGGTGCCGATCTTGTTGGCCACGTCGCCGTTCGCAGCCACGCGGTCGGCCCCGACGATCGCCGCCTGGACGAGCCCCTTGGCGAGCAGCGACGCCGCCATGTTGTCGGTAATCAGCGTGCACGGGATGTCGTCCTTCATCAGTTCCCAGGCCGTGAGCCGGGCACCCTGCAGCCAGGGGCGCGTCTCGTCGACGAAGACGTGGATCTTCTTGCCGGCTGCGACCGCCGCCCGGATGATCCCCAGCGCCGTGCCGTATTCCGCGGTCGCCAGCGCCCCCGCGTTGCAGTGGGTCAGCACCGAATCGCCGCTCTTGAGCAGCCTGGCGCCGTGCGCCCCCATCGCCTTGTTGACCTCGACATCGTGCGCGTAGATCTGTTTGGCCTCGCGCTCGAGCCGGTCGGCCGCACCGGCGGCATCGTCGTCGGACAGCGTCGCGGCCAGCCGGCTCATCCGGTCGATCGCCCAGAACAGGTTGACCGCGGTGGGCCGCGTCGCCGCCAGGTCGGCCGCCGCCTTCAGGAAGAGGGGCCGCCAGGGACGCTTTCGGCGGACGGCCGCCTGCACCGCGAGCACCAGGCCGAACGCCGCGGTCACGCCGATGGCGGGGGCCCCGCGGACCACCATCGTCTTGATGGCCTCGGTCACCGACCCGGCGTCGGGGCAGCTCCGCATGAATTCCTTGATGGGCAGGATCCGCTGATCGAGCAGCATCAGCGTGTCCCCCTTCCATTCGATCGTCTTGAAAGCCAAAGATGTTTCCTTTCGGAAGCCGCCGCAGGCGGCCCGCTATATTTGTTATTTCCCTTTCGCCAGCGCCCCGGAATCGATCGCCATGGCCGGCGACGCCAGCCCCCCCGAGACGACCAGCGGAATCTCGATCCGCCCGCCCGGCCCGGCGAGGAATTTGCCCTCGGTTCCCCGGATGCGCCCGGAGAGCGGAACCGGCAGCCGGACCCGCCCGACGAAGTCGACCGTCTTGTCGAAGCCGAATGCCGCGGAACCCTCGAGCCCGAACCGGTCGGAGTCGATGCGCAGCAGGTCGGTGCGGATCTTCCCGCCGCCGATCCGGAAACCCGCCGACAACCTGGAAAACGGCGTCTCCCTGACGGCGTCCGGCGGAACGAAGGCCGAGAGCCCCGCCAGCCGTGCGGCCTTGCCCGGCAGGTCGATCCCGCGAATCTTTCCGGCCGAAACCGACAGCACCCCCTCACCGGTGGCCGACCGCGAAAATTCCCCGAAGTCGCGGATGCGCCCACCCAGTTCGACGGTCATCGTCACGGGACCGGAGACGAAATTCCCGAGCGTCGTCCGGGTCGCAAGCAGTTGCGACGCCTCGACGTTCGCAAGTGCGATCCGGGCCCGGAAATCGGGGGCGGATCCCGTGGTGTCGATCCGTCCCGTGGCCTCGGCCTCGCCGCCGAAAACCTTCGCTTTCATCTTCTCGAACGTATGGATCCCCTTCTCGAAACGGACCTGCCCGGACAGGTCGCGGAAATCGACGCCCTTGGCGCGCCCGGCGTCGACCGACAGGTTGGCGAGAAATGCCACCTTCGGAGGATCGGCCGGAAAGAGCGCATCGAGGTCGAGGAAGGCCATCTTCAGGTCGAGCGGGCCGGCGGCCACTTCGCCCGGAACCGTCTCTCCCCGCGCCATCTTCCCGCGGAGGGAGAAGCGCTGGCCGTTGAACAGCCCTGCGAGCGGCGAGAACTCGACCGCGCCCGGCGACAGGACGAGGTGCCCCTCGAGCGACCCGAAATCTATGTCCGATTCGGGCTTCTGGAAACCGACTTCGCCCAGGTCGACCCCGATGTTCCACGATCCTGCGGCGTCCCCGCCCACCCGGCTTCCCCGCCCGGACGCGGTGAGACGGCCGGTGGGAGACCAGCGCTGCAGGAACTCCCCGCGGCTTTTCGCGAAGTCGACCAGCGAAGTGATGCGGGACGAGGCCGACCACTCGTAAGCGCCGGTGGCGGGAACCACCGACAGGTTGCCGATCAGGAGCAGCGGGGGAAAACGCAGTTCGGCATTCGAGAGCAGCAGTTGATCCGGAAACCGGCGTCCCTGGATGACCACGTTGCACGGCATGTCGATGAACTTCTGGATGCCCGGGAGAACCGTCCAGCCGGCATCGTTCAGGTCTGCGTCGATCTCGAAGCCGAGCGCTTCGGGTGTGCCGGACAACTTGGCCGAAAGCGATGCAGTCCCTTCGAGACGGGCTTTCGCAAGCGCAGCGGACGGTTCCCGTAACAATTCCGCCAGGTCGCCCATCCGGATTTTCGGCATCGATAACGCCAGGTCGATTTCGGGCACGCCGCCGCTTGTGACGATTTTTCCGTCGACCGAAAGATCCTGCCGGAACAGGTCGCCCACGGCATTGAGCCGGTACGCGGACGTGCCGCCGCGTTCCTTTTCGAGGCGGCCCGCAAGGGCGACGTGGCCGCGCATTTTCCCGCCGATGTGGCCCGCGACATCGAAATCGGTCCTCGATCCGCCGCCTGCGCCCGCGATGCGCGCCGTCACCGGGACGATGTCGTACGCACGCTCGCGGCCGTCACCGCCCGGCAGGCGGAGGGCGACCCTTGCCTCGCGGATGTCGAGCGAGTCGATCGCGAACGAAACGCCGTTCCCGTCGGCGGGCAAGGGCGCGGAAGGCGGCAGCGAAATCCGACGGAGCATTTCAGAGACCGACGTGGTGCCGTCCGCATGGATCCGGAAGAGAATCGCGGGGCGCACCAGGATGATTTTCGTGAAGCGGGGGCGGCCGGACAACAGGGGGATGATCGCGAACCGGATCTCGGCCTCCGGCGCGTCGAGCAGCCTTTCGGATTCGAAGCCCGGATCGCCCGAGAGCGATAGTTCCCCCACCTTGACCCCGACGCCGGGGAACATCGACAGGGATATCTTCGAGAACGTCGCCTTCCGCCCGCTCTTTTCCTCGAGCGCCGCGATGATCCGGGGACGCAGGCCTTCGAGCGAAACGACGCGCGGCAGGACGACAACGAGAAACAGGTACGCGACGAGGATCGCCGCCACGACGTAAGCCGCTTTGCGCATGGCTTTACCCCAGCAGTTTCCTGCACACCTCGGACACGATTTTCGGGTTGGCCTTGCCCTTCGTCTCCTTCATCACCTGCCCGACGAAGAACGACAGCAGCCCCTCTTTGCCGCCCTTGTAGATTTCGACTTCCTTCGGGTTGGCCGCAATGACGGCGGCAACCACGGCCTCGAGCTCGCCGGTGTCGGACATCTGCGTCAGCCCGAGTTCCTCGCGCAGCACGCGGACGGCTTTCCCGGTCGCGATCGACTGCTCGATCAGCGTCTTGCCCGCCGTCGCCGAGATCAACCCCGTCTCGCGGTCCTCGACGACCTGGCCGATCGTCTCGACGGATACGGCGTTGGCGAGAATCGCGTCCTTCCACTGGATGCATTCGTTCGCGGTCGTCTTCGGGTTCTTTCCGAACGCCGCAACGGCGCCTTCGAAGAAGTCGGCCAGCGCCCGCACGGAAGCGAGCAGCGACGCGTCGTAGATCGTCAGCCCGTACCGTTCCGTGAAGCGCGCGCTTTTCGGCACCGGAAGCTCGGGGATGGTTTGGCGCAACTCGTCGATCCAGGCGTCCGCGATTACGAGCGGCAGCAGGTCCGGATCCGGGAAGTAACGGTAGTCGTGGGCTTCTTCCTTGCCCCGCATGGAGCGCGTCTCGTTCCGGTCGGCATCCCAGAGCCGCGTCTCCTGGACAACCGTGCCGCCATCTTCGATCAACTCGACCTGGCGGCGGATCTCGTGCTCGATCGCCTTCTCGACGTTGCGGAACGAATTCATGTTCTTGAGCTCGGCCCGGGTGCCGAGCTTCTCCTGCCCCCGCGGACGCACCGAGACGTTGGCGTCGCAGCGGAACGACCCCTCTTCCATGTTGCCGTCGCACACCTCGAGGTAGACAAGGATGTCCCGGAGTCGGCGCAGGTAGTCGCTCGCCTCTTCCGCCGTGCGCATGTCGGGTTCGGAAACGATCTCGATCAGCGGCACGGAGCAGCGGTTGAGGTCGGCCAGGGACCCCTGGCTCCCGGCGGACGACCCGCCGTGGATCAGCTTGCCGGCGTCCTCCTCCATGTGGATCCGGGTGATGCCGACCCGCTTGGAAACGCCGCCCGCCTCGATGTCGAGGTGGCCGCCCAGCGCGATCGGCAGTTCGTACTGCGAGATCTGGTACGCCTTGGGGAGATCGGGGTAGAAATAGTTTTTCCGGGCGAAGACGCTCCGGCGCTGGACGGTGCAGCCCGTGGCGACCGCCGCCCGGATCGCGAACTCGACCACGCGCCGGTTGAGCACGGGCAGGACGCCGGGCATCCCGGTGCAGACGGGGCACGCGTTGGCGTTGGGCGTGGCGCCGAACTTCGACGAGCAGGCGCAGAAGATCTTGCTTTCGGTTGAGAGCTGGGCGTGAACCTCCAGCCCGATGACCGCTTCGAAATCCATAAAGATCCTCTTAGCCCTTGAACGGGGCGACGCGGGGCAGCGGGATCGCCCGCTCGATCGCGCCGGCCGCCGTCAGCAGCGTTTCTTCGCGGAAGTGGTTGGCGAGCAGTTGCGCGCCGATCGGCAGCCCTTCGGAGGACATGCCGCAAGGCACCGAAATGCCCGGGATGCCGGCGAGGTTGCACGGGATCGTGTAGATGTCGGACAGGTACATCGTCAGCGGGTCGTCGGTCTTCTCCCCGATCCGGAACGCCGGCGTCGGCGCCGTGGGGGTCAGCAGGACGTCCGCCTTCTGGAATGCGGCGTCGAAGTCGCGCCGGATGAGGGTGCGCACCTTCTGCGCCTTGCCGTAGAACGCCTCGTAGTAGCCGGCCGAGAGCGCATAGGTGCCGATCATGATGCGACGCTTGACCTCGGGGCCGAACCCTTCGGCGCGCGTCTTCGACATCATCTCGATGAGGCCGGACGTCCCCTCCGCTCGGTGGCCGTACCGGACGCCGTCGTAGCGCGCCAGGTTCGACGACGCTTCGGCCGGCGCGATCAGGTAGTAGGTGGAGAGCGCGTATTCGGTGTGCGGCAGCGACACCTCGACGGCTTCGGCCCCCGCGGCGACGAGGGCGGCGAGCGCCCGGTCGACCGCGGCGCGAACCTGCGGGTCGAGCCCCTCGCCCTCGAAGTATTCCTTCGGCAGCCCCACGCGCAGCCCCTTGACGTCGCGCCCGAGGGCGGCGTCGTAGTCGGGCACGGGCAGGTCGAGCGAGGTCGAGTCGCGGCGGTCGTGGCCCGCCACGATGCCGAGCATCAGCGCCGCGTCGGCGACCGTGCGCGTGACCGGGCCGCCCTGGTCGAGCGAGGAGGCGAAGGCGATCATCCCGTACCGGGAAACGCGGCCGTAGGTGGGCTTCAAGCCCACGACCCCGCACAACGACGCCGGCTGACGGATCGATCCGCCCGTGTCGGTGCCCATCGCGGCGAAGCACATCGCGGAAGCGACGGCCGCCGCAGTGCCGCCCGAAGAACCACCGGGAATGCGCGACGGGTCCCACGGATTGAGCGTGTTTCCGAAGAAGGAGGTCTCGGTGGAGGAACCCATCGCGAACTCGTCCATGTTCTGCTTGCCGAGCAGCACCGCCCCCGCGCACAGCACCCTCTCGGTGACGGCCGCATCGTAGGGGGGGACGAAATTATGGAGGATCCGGCTGCCGCAGGTGGTCTTGATCCCCTTCGTGCAGAAGATGTCCTTCAGGCCCACGGGCACGCCGTGCAGCGGACCGGCGGATTCGCCCCGGGCCTGCATCTCGTCAAAGACCGCCGCCTGCGCCATCGCCTTTTCGGGAATGACGGTGACCCAGGCGTTGATCTTCGGATTGATCGCCGCGATCCGGCCGAGGATCGCCTCGGTCAACTCACGGGATGAAACCCCGCCGGACCGGATCCGGTCGGCCGCTTCGCGCAGCGTCCATTCGTGAACGGGAATCGTCGACATGGGCGGACTCCCTAATCTTCGATGACGCGGGGAACGCGGAACGCGTCGCCCTCGCGGTCGGGGGCGTTGGCGAGCAGCGCCTCCCTGTCGGGAAACGGAACGGCGACATCCTCGCGGAACGGCGTGCCCGTCTCGACCGCGTGGGACGTGGGAAGCACGCCCGCCGTGTCGAGCCGGTCCAACTGTTTCACGTAGTCGAGAATCTGGCCGAGCTGCCCGCCGAGCGTTGCGAGCTCGCCGTCTGAAAGCGCAAGACGCGCAAGACGCGCCACGTGCCGGACCTCGTCCGTCGAGATCGCCATCGCGTTGAACCCCCATCGTAACGTGCTGAATGACCCCCAATTTACCACAGCGGCGCGTCCCCGGCAAAAGGCGGTGTTGCCCCGTAATCTCTTCATGGTCGGCCCCACGCCCCCCATCTAGCGCCACGCGGGGGGGGCTTCCCTTCCCGGTAGCGGAGGAATCGAAGGGCATCCGCTTGGGGAGCGCGAAACGGGGTCGTGTCGGGTTATGATGGGGGAATGGAAAAAACCAGGTATTTCGCGACGACGAGCAAGGGGCTTGAAGAGACGCTGGCGGGGGAGATCGTCGCCATCGGGGGCGAGGCAATTTCCGCCGTCACGGGGGGCGTTTCCTTTTCCGGCGACGCCGACCTCGGGATGCGCGCCAACCTCTGGCTGCGCACCGCCAACCGGGTGCTGCGCCACCTGGCCGACTTCGATGCCCCCACGCCCGAGGCGCTCTACGACGGCGTGAAGGCGATCTGCTGGACCGACCTCTTCGCGGTTTCCCGAACCATCGCCGTCGACGCCACCGTGCGCGATTCGGGCATCACCCACTCCCACTTCGCGGCGCAGAAGACCAAGGACGCCATCGTCGACGCATTCCGCGAGAAATTCGGCACCCGTCCCGACGTCGACCGGCTTTCCCCCCAGGTGCGGATCAACCTCCGCATCGTGCACGACGAGGCCACCCTCTCGCTCGACCTGTCGGGCGAGAGCCTCAATCGGCGGGGCTACCGCACCGACCCGGCCACCGCCTCGCTCCGCGAGACGCTGGCGGCCGGAATCCTGCTGCTGGCGGAGTACGACGGCGAACAGCCGCTCATCGACCCGGCGTGCGGCGCGGGAACCCTTCCGATCGAGGCCGCGCTGATCGCCTCCAACACCGCGCCGGGACTGCTCCGCGACGACTTCGGCTTCAAGAACCTCTCCGATTTCGACCCGAAGCGGTGGACCCGCCTGGTCGACGAGGCGAACGCCGCCGTGCAGGTGCGCCGGATGGCACCGATCTCGGGTCACGACATCTCGTCCTTCTCGCTCAACGACGCCCGACGCAATGCCCACAACGCCGGGTTTGCCGACCGGATCTCCTTCTCGGTCCGCGACGTCTCCGCGCTTGCCCCCGAAGGCGCGCCGGGGATCGTCGTCTGCAACCCTCCCTACGGCGTCCGGCTGAAAGGGGGCGACGACGGGATCGAGCCGTTCTACGCGGGTCTCGGGAAAGCGCTCAAGGACCATTGCGGCGGCTGGACCGCCTGGATCCTGTCGGGCAACGCCGACGCCACCCGCGCCCTGAAACTGAAGACTTCGCAAAGGATTCCGATCATGAACGGACCCATCGACTGCCGTCTCCTCCGGTACGACCTGCGGCCGGGCGTTTCCGGAGGGATGACCCCGACCCGATGATCCCCGCCGGCAAAGCATACGGATTGCGGCCCGTCGGCGTCGTCCGGTCGCCGATCCGGAATCCCGGCGATGCGCCGCTTCAGGGCGCCTTGTCCGACGTCATCGCCGAGATCGTCGTCAACCCCGCGTTCGCGGAAGGATTGAAAGGGATCACCGACCGGGTGAATCCGCCGTGGGTCGCATCACTGCCGGACGAACGCCACCGGCGGCAGGCCAGGATCATCGTCCTGTGCTGGCTGCACGAGGCCAACCGGGACCGGCTGCTCGTTCACCCGAGAGGCGACGTGACGCGCCCGATGCGCGGCGTCTTCGCGACCCGGTCGCCGCACAGGCCCAACCCCATCTCGCTGCACACGGTGACGTTGCTTGAAGTTCGGGGAAACGTGCTTCGCGTCAAGGGGATGGACGCGATCGACGGGACGCCGGTTCTCGACATCAAGCCCCACGCGCCGGAACTGGACGATTGAACCCGGTCGGGTGGGAACCCGGTCAGTCGCCGAACGGGAAATCGCCGGGAGGCAGTTCGTCGGCCAGGTCGGCCAGGTGGTCGACCACTTCGGCCGGGATCGATCCGGGCGGAACAACCCCGGTTTTCAGGAACGGGGCACATGCCGCACAGTGATGCGCGTGCTGTTCGGCAATCGACGTCAGCGCCGGCGGAAGATCGCCGGAGGCGAAGAGATCGACCAGCCGCCGCGCAAAGAGTATCCGTTCCTCGATCGTGCAGGTCGTGTACCGTTCGATGTCGGCCCGGTGTTCCCGCGCCTTCTGGACCACGAACGCCTTGAGCTGGTCGCGAACCTCGGGCGGGATCTCGTCGCACCGGATCGACCGGCACAGGATCCGGGTCTTGTCGTATGTTTTAAGGAAGTTGGTGCAGACGTCGCACAACTTGATGTGTTCGCCCAACTCTTGTCGAAGGTGCGGCTCCATCGAGCCGTCGAAATAATCCCCGAGCAGGTATACGAGTTCCTTGCAGTTCATCGGCTACTCCACCTTCCCCTGCGTCATATACCGGGTCAGGCGCTCCCGAAGGTAAAGCCGCGCGCGGTGCAGTCGCGACTTCACGGCCGGCACGGACAGTCCGAGAATCTCGGAGGTCTCCTCGTTCGAAAGCCCTTCTACGTCGCTCAAAACGAATACCACGCGATATTTCTCGGAAAGGCTGTCCGTGTATCTCTGGATGACCCCCCCGAGCTCCTTGTTCAGCAGGTTGCGCTCGACTTCCTTGCTCCAGTCGTCGACCAGGCTTGCATGCATCCCCTCTTCGGTGAAAACGGGCATGAACTCCTCGATCGAGACGGTCTCGTTTCGCCGCCTGCTGCGCAACCGCATGAGGCAACTGTTTACGCAGATGCGGTAGATCCACGAGTAGAGCGCCGAGTCGCCCTTGAACGTCCCGACCTTGCGGATGACCGTGATGAATACGTCTTGGGCCGCTTCCTGAGCGTCGCTGTCGTTCTTGAGAATCGAGAGCGCCAGACTGTAGATTTTCCCGTGGAACCGCTCGAACAGCGCCTCGACCGACGCCTCGGTTCCGGCCCTGAGTTCCTCCAGGAGCAAATTGTCGTCCTGCAGCCGATCGGTGGACATTTCCACTCCCCTGTAAGATTCGAACTGCCCCATCCGGGTTTCGAAAAACCTCGGGACGGTGTCAAGAATTACACGAATCGCCCGATTCACGCAAGGATCGACACGATTTTCTGCATTTTCAAGCCGTTCCGGACTTGGCGGACGATGTGGAATACCGTACAATCTTGTCAGGAGGCGGATTGCGGAAAAGACGCGGCCGCCAGACGGGGGTTCAAAGTTACCGTGAAGAAGAAACAGGTTTTCGTCACCACGCTGCTGGTTGCCGCGACGGCGACCTTCGTTTTCGCCCTGCTCAAGCGGCGGCAGGACCAGAAGCTTTCACCGCTCTACGGCCGGCCCAAGGGGGGCGAACGCGACGGTGAAGAACTGCTCTTCATCGGTTCCTGAAATCAAGGGCTGATCCGCCCCTTTTTTCAGTAGAACAGTTCCATCTTCGCCGCCCGGACGAGCAGTTTCTTGAGCCCGTACACCGGGAACCGGACGATCAGTTTCTGCTCGGCCCCTTCCCCCTCGCACGCTTCCACGCGCCCTTCACCGAAAACGGGGTGACTCACCCGTTTGGGGCTGTTCGGGTCCAGTTCCTTTTTATCGCCGAACGGAGACACTTCCCGTTCGACCGGCCTTCGAACGACCGTCGCCGGTTTCGGCCGGGCCTCGGTCCGGGTGGGATAAGCGCGCGACGACGAAAGATAGCTGCTCGTCGTCTCGACGCGGTTGCCGGTCGGATACGGCCTGCCCGAAACAAAACGGGCCCGTTCCTTTTCGGCCTCGTCCGAGGTCTCGTCTTCCCAGCGCACCATCGCTTTCGGAATTTCCGAAAGGAAGCGGGAAGGCACCGCGTCCTTCCAGGAACCGAACAGGTTGCGTCGCCGGGCGAACGAGATCGTGGCGCGCTCGCGTGCCCGCGTCAGCCCGACGTAGAAAAGCCGGCGCTCTTCCTCGACCTCTTTTTCGTCGTCGGCCGACCGCGAATGCGGGAGCAGGCCCTCTTCGACCCCGACCAGGAAGATCACCGGGAACTCGAGCCCCTTGGCGTTGTGAAGCGTCATCAGCCGGACCGCCTCGCCCTCTTCCGCATTCATGTCGCGCGGCGAGAGGGAAACCGTCTCGAGGAACGCCGTGACCCCGTCCTCGCCCATCCCCTCGAACGCGTCCCCCATCTTCAACAGTTCCCCGATGTTGGCGAGGTCGTCCTCGCGCTCCTTGGCCGTGGCGTTACCGCCCGCCTCGCGAATCCAGTCGAGGTACCCGCCCTCGGTGAGCAGGGCGCGAAGCGCCTCACCCGGGGTCCGTTCGGGGAGCGCCGAGAGCCAGGCCTCCCGGAGTCGGAAGAGCGATTCGAGCTGCGGAATTCCCGCCAGCATCGACGAAATCGGGACACCGCCGCGCCGGGCGCTTTCGGAGGCGGCCGCCAGCTTGGCCTCGCCGACACCGCGTCGCGGGCTCTTGAGAAGCCGCTTCAGGGAGACCATGTCGTCGG
>JANXQJ010000093.1 GCA_025356865.1 Deltaproteobacteria bacterium
CATCCTGATGGGTGACCGCGTCGTAAGTGATCCCGATTTGAAAGTGCCGCACCCATCGATGTCGGAGCGGCGTTTCTGCCTGTTGCCCGTATCGGAAATCGCGGGCGATTATCCGGTTCCACCCGGAGGACACACGGTACAAGAACTGCTCGAACGATGCACAGACTCCCTTGAGGTGTTCCCGACATGAATACGACCCATTTCAGAAAAGCCTTGATCCTTGCCCTGGTCCTGCCGGTGACCTTCGCGTTGCCTGCCTGCCGGAAAACCGAGCCCCCTCCGCCCATGCAGGGAGGAGATGCGGTCCGGTTGACCGACCTGTCCGAGATCGAAAGCTACAAGGAAATCCTGAAAAAGGATCCCAACAACCTGCAGGCGCTGATCAATGTCGGCAACCGTTACTATGATTCCGGTCAGGACCGCCAGGCCGTCGACGCCTACAAACGGGCGCTTGCGATCGATCCCGCCAACATCAACGTCCGGGTCGACATGGCCATCTCCTTTCGACGGTTGGGCGACCCCGATGGCGCCATCGAAGAACTGAAAAAGGCGATTTCCATGAATTCCAGACACGCCCAGGCGCGGTACAACCTCGGCGTCATCCTGGTCCACGACAAGAAAGACGTTGCCGGCGGGATCAAGGCCTGGGAAGCGCTTCTCGAAAATATACCCGATTTCCAGGACCGGGACCGCCTCAAGGCCGACATTGAACGCCTCAAGGCTTCCGAAGGCCCCGGGAGTGGGATGCCCAATAAATAAACCATGTTTAGATTTTGCTTTATTCAAATCATATGGTTATAATAACCGGCGAGGACGAATCCAGTTGTTGATTCGTTTTCGCCGGTCCTGATTAAAAATCCCCATGCTTATCAGTGGATTTCCAATAATCAGGCGATGAGGTCGAACGGAGGGTCTCTGTAACGCTGTTTTGTTATGAATATTCAGGCCCCATGGCAGGGCGCGGAGGAAACGATGGTTCGGCGAGACAAATCAAATTACATCATCCAGTCGGTGGCCCATGCCTTGGATGTGCTGGAAGAGTTTCACGGCGAGATCGACGAGCTTGGGGTTACCGAACTGAGCAAGAAATTGAAATTGCACAAGAATAACGTTTTTCGCGTGTTGGCCACCCTCCAGTCGCGCAACTATATCGAGCAGAACAAGTCCAACGACAGTTATCGCCTCGGCATCAGGTGCCTCGAACTGGGGCAGACGTTCATCCGCCAGCGCGGTCTTTTGCAGCAGGCCAATCCGGTGCTCCACGAACTCGCCGAGAAGACCGGTGAAACCAGTTACCTTTCGATGCTTCGGGGAAATGAGGTCGTTTACCTCGATGCGATCGAAACGACCTCTACGGTTCGCGTAATCTCCCGCGTCGGTCTTCACATGCCCCTTCATGCCACGGCAGCCGGGAAAGCGCTCGTGACGCACGAATCCGAAGAGGAACTGCGCGGGAGATTCGACGGTCCCCTTAAGAAGTTCACCAAGGCGACGCTGGGCACCGTTGACGCCTTCATCGCCGAAGTGGCCATCGTGCGTGAAAGAGGGTGGGCCACCGACCTCGAAGAGTTCGAGGAAGGTCTGCGTTGCGTCGCGGCCCCGATACGCGACTATACCCGCAAGGTCGTCGGGTCGCTCAGCGTCTCCGGTCCTGAAAACAGGTTGTGCGACGAAAAAATCGCCAAGACCATCGGCCCGGCTGTGGTTGCCGCCGCCCAGGGCCTTTCGAACCGTCTCGGCTTCCACGACTGAAAGGATCTTTCAACGTGATCGGGTTTGATCTCACGCCGGAGCAGGTGGCACTTCAGGATACGGCCCATAAATTCGCAGCCAACGAGATCCGTCCCGTGGCTTCCGAGTGCGATCGCGATGGTCGATTTCCTGAAGAGATATTCCGGAAAAGTTTCGAAATCGGACTGATGACCGGCTTTATCCCCGAGTCTTTGGGAGGGCTCGGCCTCGGCGCCCTTGAAGGTTGCCTCCTTGAAGAAGAGTTGGGGTGGGGCTGTTCCGGCATCGCCTCGTCGCTGACCGCCAACGGCCTTGCGCTTGGTCCGATCCTCATTTCCGGGACCGCGGAACAGAAAGAACTGTTCGTCGCACCCTTCGCTGCCGGATACGGACTCTCTTCGTTTTGCCTGACCGAACCGGGCGCCGGTTCCGACGCCGGCGGCATCAAGACCACCGCCCAACGCGACGGCGATTCCTATATCCTTTCCGGTCGCAAATGCTTCATCACGAATGGCGGACACGCCTCCCAGTACACCGTTTTCGCTTCCACGGATCGCTCGAAGGGACACAAGGGGCTGACCGCCTTCGTGGTTCCGCGGGCGCTTCCAGGCGTTTCCGCGGGGAAGAAGGAAGACAAGATGGGACAGCGCGCGTCCGAAACATCCGACGTCCTGTTCGAGGATGTTCGGGTTCCCGTTGCAAACCGCCTGGGTGAAGAGGGCGATGGATTCAAGATCGCTATGATGACGCTCGACCGGGCGCGCCCCTCGATCGCAGCGATGGCCGTCGGCGTTGCCCGTGCGGCGTTCGAGCACGCGGTTAAGTACGCGAAGGAACGGGTCCAGTTCGGGATGCCCATCGCGATGAACCAGTCTATCCATTTCATGCTGGCCGATATGGCCATGGATATCGAAGCCGCCCGCCTGCTCACGCTCAAGAGCGCCTGGTTGCTCGATCAGGGCCGCCACGCGACGAAGGAGTCGTCGTTTGCAAAGGCCTTTGCGTCCGACCTGGCCATGCGCGTTACCACCGACGCGGTCCAGATTTTCGGGGGCTACGGTTACATGAAGGACTACCCGGTCGAAAAACTGATGCGCGACGCCAAGCTGCTCCAGATTTACGAGGGGACCAGCCAGATTCAGCGGATGATCATCGCCAAGGAAATATTGATCAGGTAATCCCTGACGTCGGAGGATTCGCAAATCCGAGAAGGGATGCGGCGGCATCTTCCAGAGACTGTTTTCCGTCGAGCCGTTCCAGCCACCCCACCGGAATCGACGATTCCCCCAGCAACGCCCCTGAAAGGGCGCCAGCCATCGCGCCGATCCGGATCGCATCGTTTCCCGAGTTGATCGCCGAGAGTACCGCTTCCCCGAAATCGGCCGGATTCGACAACACGCAACCGAAGGCAAAAGGAATCCCTTCCGAGGGAGATTCCCCGTTGCCGACCGTTTTTGCGATCTCTTCGATGGATGCCCGACGGAGCAGCAGCGCCGGCAGTTCCGTGCCGATCTTTCGCGCGAGGGAAGGAACGGTCCTGCTCCTGCCGCCGCTCCGGTCGGTTTCGATCCCGGCGATGAACGGCGCCGAACTGCGGGCGAACTGAATGGGATCGAGATTCCCGGGCAGCGTGTGAAGCAGTCGCGCGATCGAGATCGACAAGAGGGCGGCTCCGGCAATCGACGCCGGGTGCGGATGCGTGATGGCCGCGCAGATGCAACTTTCCAGTTTCAACCTTCGAAAATCCCCGGCGTGCAACAGGGCGAACGGAATGCACCGGGCGGCTGCAGCACTTTCAGGGATCGGTTCACCCGCCTCGAACCAGGGGAATTCCCGCTCGCGCAAATTGCTGGAAAAAAGGATTTCGCCCTCGGTGGCGTCCTGTCGCGCGATTTCGGACGCGATCGACAAGGCAACCGGATCGGGGTCCATGAGCGGGTTCTTCGAGAGAAGCGACGACAACCCGCCGTTGAAGGGGATGGCCGGGGGGCGCGGACCTCCGGCCGACCGATTATCGGCAGGAGATTCGATCCGCCCGTAAAGCGCCCTGATATCGCCGCCCGAAAGCCCCTGGGTAACCCGTCCCAGCGCGGCACCGATCGCCTGCCCCAGGAGCGCCCCGCGATATCGGTCCGGGTAGTCGATCTCGCGCTTGAAATCGAGCGGGCACTCTTCGCCCTTGGACATGAACGGGACGGCTTTCCCCCTGCGAACCTGAAACTGGTAGATCGCCTCGGGTTCCTTCCCGAAGAGGAAAGGTTGGTCGATTCGACCGCGCGAACGATTTCGAACCTTTTTTTCAGCAATTTCCGTCAGTCGGTCCGCCATCTCCCATAGATCTTCATTCCCCTTGATGGGAACACGGCAAAGGGCCGCGGAAAGTTTCCGGGCTATTTCGACGGATGACTGGAGTCCGGGCCCCCAACCGGGCGCAATTTCGTCCGTCGCGGCCGGTCCTTCTTCCCGGATTTCGGGGTTTCTGCCGCCCTCTGACGCAATATCTCCCGGTAAACTTCCGTGATCCCTTCGGGAATCGCCGTTCAGGTGAGGGTAGAGGCGTGAAAGGAGGTTTCGGATAGCCGATGGGGGGACCTGTGCGGCTTGAAGAATCGGAACCAGTGATTCTACTCGCGGTACCCGGCCACTGTTCATCACCTGTCGGAACAGTTCGTAACTGACCCCGATCGCTTCACGATTGGCCATGTAAAATTTCCGAAGCGAATCGTAACCGAGGTCGTGGATCCTTTTCACCAGGACATTCGCCAGGATGGAATCGATATGTTCGGTCATGATTGACCCCTCCCGATAGGTGGAATCCATATTACATCGAGTGTTGTATCCAGACAACTAATATCGCAATAGTGACGAATATAATCGTAACATTGCCAGATTGCTTGTTGTTGAGGTGTCACTTTTTCGGGGCGTAATCCGGTTCAACGGAATCCGCCATGTATTCGGCGATATCCCGTGTTTCAAAGGTTTCCCCAAGGTCGTGGAACTTGACCGCGTCGTCGAACATGATCAGGCAATACGGGCATGCTGAAGCGATCGACCGGGCGTCCGTTGCGCGGAGTTGTTCGAAACGCAGGTGATTGATCCGGCGTCCCGGCACCTCCATCCACATCGCCCCACCACCTGCCCCGCAGCAGAAGGAAAAGTCGCGCCGTTTCTCCGGTTCTGCGACCGTCAAACCGGGAATGGCGGCCAGGACCCTGCGGGGCTCATCGAACAGGTTGTTGTAGCGACCCAGGTAGCAGCTGTCGTGAAATGCGACCTCGGTTGAAAGCTTGCGCGACGGAACCAGTCTGCCCGATCCGAGCAGGTCGGCCAGGAAGGAAGCGTGGTGCACGACTTCCACGGATACGCCGAGCAAAGGGTATTCGTTGAGAAATGTGTTGAAGCAATGAGGGCAACCGGTGATTACCTTCCGGACGTCGTATTTCTCAAACGCCGCCTTGACCGTCGGGACGGTTCCGAGTTGAAACAGCCCTTCTTCGCCCAGGCGGCGCGCCGTTTCCCCGCAGCATGTTTCTTCCGGGCCGAGGACGGCGAAATCGACATCGGCGCGCTTCAGGAGCGTCGCGATGGCCCGGGCGACTTTCCGGTTTCGCGGATCGTATGATGCGGCGCACCCGACCCAGTAAAGGTACTCGAACGTTTTCACCTCCGAGGCAATCGGTACATCGAGTCCCTCCGCCCAGTCGAGTCGGTCGGATTGGGGCATTCCCCATGGATTCCCGGTATCGCCCGTCTTTCGAAGGGCAACCCGTGCGCTTTCTGGAATCTTCCCTTCCGAGACGAATCCGCGCCGGACGTCGACGATCATATCCAGGTGCTCGATCGAAACGGGACACGCCCTGACGCATGCCCCGCACGTCGTGCAAGACCAGATTGCGCCGGGGGTCAGGATATCGCGGGCAAAGGCGTCGCCTTCGCATGGCTGAAGGGTGCCGGTCGGCAGGGGCGAGGCATATCCCCCTCCGTGGATTACTGCGGCGCTCTTGAGCACGATGTCGCGGGGCGAAAGCGGCATCCCCGCGGCATATGCCGGACATTCGTCCTGGCAGCGGCCGCATCGGGTACAGGCATCGGCGGATAGCATTTGCTTCCAGGAAAAATCGTCGACCGCCAGGGCGCCGGGCCGCTCTTCCTCCTCGATTTCGGGGACCGCCTGCAACGCGCCGTTTGCCCGGGAACTTCGAAGGAATATGGATGCGGGCGCCGACGCGAGGTGAAACATTTTGGAAAAGGGGACAGATCCCAGGAAGGCGAAAGCGAGGATCAGGTGGAACCACCAGGCGTACGTGTGTGATGCGACGAGTGTTCCGAAAGGCGCGGCTTGAACAAAAGGGACGATGGCGTTGGAGACCCACGATGCCGATGCCGCCGCCGGGCGGGTGGCGGCGATCCGCAAGACTTCGACCAGGAATCCGGATGCGCCGACCGAGGCCAGGAGGGCGAGGGGGCCGATCTCGCCGACACCGCGCAAATGACCCGGTAGCGGAAAGCAGAATCGCCGAAGCAGGGCGCCGAGGCATCCGGCGACGAGCAGCAGGCCGAAACTGTTGGCGAAAACCTTGAACCAGAGATAGAACGCGCCGTCGAGAATGAGGATGCCCAGGTCGTTCTGGATCGCCACGAGGGTGGTCGCGGCCGTCAGCACGAGAAAGCCGCTGAAGATCGCGGCATGGAAGAGTCCCGAGGTGAGACGGTCGGACACACGGGCCTGGAGCAGGGCGTATTTCAGGAGGGCGGTCATCCGGCCGGCCAGGTCGTCGAAGCGGTTTTCCCGCTCGGCACGTCCGGTACGCCACGCTTTCACGCGTTGCAGGATACCCGTCCCGGACGTGAGCAATACGATGGCAAAAAGGGCGTAGGTCGCCATCGGAGCCCAGGCGGGCACGCCCCAGAACAGTTCCCGTCCGATACCCGCGGTGTCGCTCATTGTCCCCCCGCCATGGATTCGTAGATGCGCCGACATGTTAAAATCATCTCTTATGGACGATATATCAAGAACCCGGCTGCGGGAAATTTTCGGGGATCGGTTCCGTGACGCTCCCGATGATCGACTCTGCTATTCATTCGACGCCACCGGCCGTGAATATCTCCCCGATGCGGTTGTTTTCCCACTCTGCACGGAGGAAGTCCGCCGGACGGTTCTCCTCGCCAACGAGTTCGGATTCCCGGTCGTTCCCCGGGGGGCCGGTTCCGGTTTCTCGGGCGGCTGCCTCCCCGTTCGGGGTGGCGTCGTCCTTTCCACGGAGCGGATGGACCGGATCATCACGATCGATTCCGGGAACCTGCTCGCAGTCGTCGAACCGGGCGTCGTGACCGAAACGCTGAAGGAAGCGGCACGCCGGCTTTCCCTGTTCTATCCACCCGACCCGGCCTCGATGAAGTTCGGGACGATCGGCGGCAATATCGCCGAGTGCGCGGGCGGGATGTCCGCCGTCAAGTATGGTGTGACGCGCGACTATGTCCTCGGCCTCGAGGCGGTGCTGGGCACCGGTGAACTGATCCGGACCGGCGTTTCCACCGCCAAGGGTGTCGTGGGGTACGACCTGACTCGCCTGCTGGTCGGATCCGAAGGGACGCTGGGAATCATCACGCGCGCCACGCTCAAGCTGTTGCCGCTCCCCGGATCGACCGGGACGCTGCTCGCGCTGTTCCGGGACAACGGCGCGGCGGCGCGTGCCGTTGCGGGGATCGTGGCGGCGCGGATCACGCCCAGCGCGATGGAATTGATGGACCGTTCCGCGATCGATTGCGTCCGCCGCGTCGTAGAGATCGAGATGCCCGAAAATACCGGATGCGCACTCCTCGTCGAGGTCGACGGGGCGCTCGCGGCCGTGATGGCCGAGGCCGACGGGGTCGAGGCGGCGCTTCGCACCCACGGCGCCATCGAGGTCCGGCGTGCGACCGACGAAGCCGGTCGTGAGCAGCTGTGGAAACTCCGCCGCTCCATATCTCCCGCGCTTCGGAAGATCGGGGCGGTCAAGCTGAACGAGGATATCGTTGTTCCGCGCAGCGCCCTGCCCGTGATGATGGCCTTCCTGTCCGATCTTGCCGATCGGGAGCGTCTCACGATCGTCAACTTCGGTCACGCCGGCGACGGAAACATCCACGTCAACGTGATGATATCGGGTACCGACGCCGACGAGCGCCGGCGCGCGGATGCGGCGGTCGAGGCGATCTTCCGCAAGACGATCGATCTCGGCGGAACGATCTCCGGAGAGCATGGCGTCGGCATTTCCAAGGCGCCGTTTTTCGAGATGGAGGTCGGGCCGCTGGGTGTATCCGTCATGAAGCGCCTGAAGGCCGCGTTCGACCCGAAAGGAATTCTCAACCCCGGGAAGATCTGGCTGGACGAGGGGATGGCCCGTTCTTGACGGACGAAGAACTCAAACTGAAAATCGCCGCCTGCGCCAAGTGCGGCAGCTGTCGATCCGTCTGCACCCTTTATCCGGAGCGCAGGGATGAGCAGAGCGTCGCCCGGGGAAAGATCGCACTGATCGAATCGTCCCTTGCGGCACCGGTCCCCCTTTGCCCAGGCGACACGATTCCGCTGGGTGAAGAGAGCGATGCGGCCATCCGGGATGCCTTGGCCGACTGCCTCCTTTGCGGGCGTTGCGAAAGGAACTGCCCGAACCAGGTCGCCGTCGAGGAAATCCTGGTCGGTGGACGCACCCGTCTCGCCGGGAAACTTGGGCTCTCCGCCTGGAAGCGTTGGTTGTTCGGCGAGATGCTGCCCAGTGCCGGCGCGCGCGGCGCGATTCGCGCGGCCGGCGGTTTCGCCCAGAAACTGTTCCTGCGCAAAGTGCCCACCGAAAGCGGGCTCCATTACCGGTTCCCGGATCTGGCCGGTCTTCACGGCCGTACGGTGCCGGCGCTGCCACCGTCCGGTTTCGTCGCGTCGCTTCCGGAAGGCGAAGGGCTGATCGGCGAGGTCCTGCTTTTCGTCGGTTGTGTCTTCGATATCGTCATGCCCGGGATCGGACGCGCTGCCTACGAAACGATGAAGGCTTCCGGCGCTTCCGTCGCGGTCCTCCGCGAATCCGCCTGCTGCGGGTTGCCGGCACTGGCATCGGGAGACCGCGAAGGCGCCTTGAAATCCGTTACGAAAAACATCGCGTCGATTCGGGCGCGATCGCCGAAGTCCGTCGTTTTTCCTTGCGGGTCCTGCCTGACGATGTTCCGTCGGGAGGTGCTCTCCCTGATTCCCGAGGGAGATCCGCTCCGCGCCGACGCCGACTGGGTTTCCGGGCGGTGTGTCGACTACGCCACCTTCATCCTGGAGACCGGGCTTGCCGGACGACTGAATCCGATGCCTGTCGTCGAAAAAGGATCTGTCGGCTGGCACGACCCGTGTCACCTCTCGGGCACCCTCGGTCGGGGCGGCGTGGCAAGGGATCTGTTGACCCGCGTCGCGGGGGACGCGTTCCGGGAGATGGCCGGTGCATCGCTCTGCTGCGGATATGGCGGCACGTTCAACGTCCGGGACTACCCGACCTCCGGCAGGCTGGGAGCAAACAAGGTTTCCCTTGCGGTGCGGGGGGGGACCTCGACCATCGTGACCGCCTGTTCCGGCTGCATCCTCCAACTGCGCGACATGGCAGCCCGATTTTCCACGAAGACGCGGGTCCGGCACCTGGCGGAGATCGTCAGGGAGCTGTTGCCGTAACCGTTTTGTCCCCCCTTTCGGGGGGTGCCCGGAATCCCCGCTTTCCCTATATTGCCGATTGACCCGCGCACGTGTGTTCCCGCAGGTAAAAAACTGTGTTATACACAGATGTTCCATATATCCCGAACCCTACGGAGTCCTTCATGAGAGCCACCAAGCCCTTGCTGAAAAATCCGTTCGACCCGCCCGAGAAAGTCGAATTCACCATTCCCGGTGAAATCTCCCGTACGACCGGTGGTTACGAAGAAGCCATGCGGGAAGGGCACGATCTGGTGCAGCGCCCGATCACGTCGGTCAGCATCGACCAGGTCGAGAAGCAGCATTTCAAGAAGCGAATGACGGTCTGGGAGCGCATCCGCGTTCTCACCAAGAAAGATCCCAACGTCCTTTTCCAGAACTGGGGCAAGAACCTCGACGGCGCCTCGCTCGTCACCGCGATCGTCGACATCGGCGGCCGCGACGTCGCCGTTTATGGTCACGATTTCACCGTTCGCGCCGGTTCCATCGATGCGACCAACGGGACCAAGCTGGCCAACATCTTCAAACTGGCGGGCGAGAAGGGGATCCCCCTCATCGGGATGAACGACAGCGCGGGGGCCTTCGTCCCCGCGGGCGTCGGCGGTCTCGACGGCTATGCCGAGGCCTTCACTGCGCTGCGCAAGATCAGCGGGGTCGTCCCCACGATCATGTGCATGTTCGGCTTCAATGCGGGCGGCGGCAGCTACCTGCCGCGCCAGGGCAGTTTCGTCATCCAGCCCAGCGACACCTTCTTCGGTCTCACGGGGCCCGGCGTCGTCAAGTCGGTGCTTGGCGAAGACGTAACTCCCGAAGAACTGGGCGGTCCCAAGGTCCACGGGAAATCCGGCGTGGCCGACCTGACCGTGGGCGACGAAGTTTCCGCGCTCCGGACAGCCCAACGGCTGTTGAGTTATGTCCCCGACAACAACGGCGTCATGGCGCCTTTCCAGCCGACCACCGACCCGCTCGATCGCAAGACCTGGGAAATCAACACGCTCCTCAAGAAGGCCTTCAACTCCCCGACCGGATTCAATACGCCGTTCGACGTGTCGATCGTCATCCAGCAGGTGTGCGACCACGGCGACTATTTCGAGATCCAGCCGGATCGCGCCAGGGAGGTCATTACCGCCTTCGGACGCCTGGGCGGAAACGTCGTCGGTTTCGTCGCCAACAACAGCGCCGTATCGTCCGGGCAGATCGACTGCGATTCCGCGGTCAAGATCGCCCGCTTCGTCCGCTTCTGCAACATCTACAACATCCCGATCATCTTCATGGAAGACACCACCGGCTTCCTGCCCGGCCGCGAGCAGGAAGCGCGGGGAATCGTGCAGGCGGGCCGCTCCATGCTCGACTCGATCGTCGACGTACGCACTCCCCGCATCCTGCTGATCCTCCGCAACGCCTACGGCGGCGCGTACGCGTCCTACAACAATTATCCGACCGGCGCCGATCTCGTTCTTGCGCTCCCCACCACCCGTCTTGCAGTCATGGGGCCCGCAGGCAAGGAATTCGTCTACAAGGATGAACTCCGGAAGATGCGCGGCGCGATTCCCGATCTGATCAAGCAGGGCATCAAAAGCAAGACCGAAGCCGGGATCAATGCCGGCGACGCCAAGGTCGACGCCGAACGGGAAGCAGCCGAGTGGCTCAAGGCCCAGGAAGGCGCGCTCAACCTGCGCTACGAAAAGGAACTGATGAATCCCAAGGAAGGACTGGCGCTCGGATCCATCTCCTCGATCGTCATGCCGACCGACCTTCGCAAGGTGCTCGGAGAGAACATGGCGTTCCTGCTCCGGCACTACAAGGCCTCCCCGATGGGCGGCGTGCAGCGCGAATTCCACTGAGTTTGCGGACCGAGAAACCCAAGTGCGAGATTGGAGAAGATAACCGATGACCCAGACCGTCGACCTATATAGAAACAACCCCCTTGTCACCCGGGACAGGCGCCTGGCCCTCTCCTCATCCGAGTGGGTCCGCTCGTTCGCCGCCGAGGATCTCAAGCCGCTGATCGTCTGCCGCGGCCCGATCCGGAAAGAGGCGATGGATGTTTTCGAGGAGATGGGAATCACCCATTTCGGGATCCTCCTCTCCGAAAAGGATTCGATCGTCTACGCCAACGCGCTGGCGCCCGAACTCCGCCAGTTGACCGATTCGCGCCGCGTCCACCGGGTCCCCGACTACTCGGGCGCCTCCAAGGAAGAGCGGGTCGAGCGGATGCACCAGATCGTCCGGATCGCCCGGGAAAACGGATACGACTCCGTTTTCGCGGGCTACGGGTTCATGGCCGAGGACGAGGAGTTCGTCGCTACGATCGAGGCGGCGGGCTTGCGGTTCATCGGCCCGTGCGCTTCGACCCAGGGGCGGGCCGGAAAGAAGGACGAGGCCAAGCGCACCGCGCTGGCGGTCAACGTCAGCGTCACGCCCGGCATCGACAACGTCACCGCGCGCACCCTGGTAAAAAAACATCCCGTCCGCAAGAAGATGCTGATGCTGGTCGAGGCCGAGGGTCTCAAGATCGACCTCAAGCTGCTCGAGGATCCGGCGATTCCGCTCGAGACGTTGGCCGACCACATCCTCATGGCGTCCTATGCCAAGGGGATCGACCTGTTCTCGATCGAGGAACTTTGCGCGCAGGTGCAGGTCGAAGCCGCCGAACTGTTCCGGAAATACCCGCAAAGCCGGTTCCGTCTCAAGGCGATCGGCGGCGGCGGCGGGAAGGGCCAGCGGATCCTGGGCGGATCGCTTCTCGACGTCAAGAAGCCGACCGAGAAGGATATCGCCGAAGCGGCTTCCGAGGCGCCCGCGATGGTCCGTGAAGTGCTCAACGAGGTCAAGGCCAACGGCGTCGGCGACAACAAGAACCTCCTGATCGAACTCAATATCGAACAGACCCGCCACAACGAGATCCAGCTCGTCGGCAACGGCGAGTGGTGCATCGCCCTGGGCGGCCGCGATTGCTCCCTGCAGATGCACGAGCAGAAACTGCTCGAGGTTTCCGTTTCCCAGGAAGGGTTGAGCGCGGCCATCGAAAGCGCCAAGGCCGCCGGCCGCAAGGCCGAGGCGAAGGCGCTCGAGTCCGACATCAAGATCCTCAAGCGGATGGAGGAGGAGGCGGAGCGGTTCGGCCAGGCGGTCGGCCTCGACTCGGCGTCGACCTTCGAGTGCATCGTTGACCGCGACAAGTATTACTTCATGGAAGTAAACACCCGGATCCAGGTCGAGCACCGCGTGACCGAGCTGTGCTACTCGCTCAAGTTCACCAACCCGAAAGACGCCGATGACTTCTTTGTCGTCGAGTCGCTGGTCGAGGCCATGGCGCTGCTCGCCCGGCACAAGGGGCGGATGCCGCGTCCCACCCGCATCCCCCGGTTCAACGCGGCCGTCGAGGCGCGTCTCAACGCGACCGACAGCTCGCTCTCCCCGCACGCCGGCGGCATGATCCGGTTCTGGTCGGCGCCGATCGAGGGGGAAATCCGCGACGACCAGGGGATCTGCAACCCGAACCCCGATTCGGGGATGTTCATGCGCTACAAGGTGGCGGGCGCCTACGACTCGAATATCGCGCTCCTGCTCACCAAGGGCGTCGACCGGCTCGACTGCTATCGGCACATGAGCCGGGTGCTGGGTTCGACCAGTCTCCGCGGCACCGATCTGGCGACCAATCTCGAGTTCCACTACGGACTGGTCAACTGGTTCATCGGCCAGAACGTCATGGCCAAGCCGACCACCCGCTTCGTCGTGCCGTACCTCACGCTCGTCGGCATTCTCAAGGAGGAATCAAACAAGATCGATGCCGTGTACGCATTCCTCCAGATGAAGAAGCATTACGCCAAGCGGATGGCCGAGCATTTCCCCGATGATCCGTCGGCTGCCAAAGCGATGTCCCAGGCGCTCGACCGGAAGGGCACGCTCGTGACCCGTCCGATCGAGAAACTGCTCGAGGAGGCGCACCTGCTCTCCGGGTGGCTTAGCGAAAACCGGAACAATTTCCGGATCGACAACGGCAAGGTTGTCTGGCTTCGAAACCCCTTGATCGTGCTTGATGAAACCTACAGTTATCTCAACATGTCCTGGCAACCCGCCGTTCCGGCCGCCGACATCATCTGGGGGCACGACAACAAGCTCCTCCAGGAGGCGCTCCGGTTCTACAACGACCTGACAGGGAAACTCGGGCTCGGAACCGAAGAGTACTTCAGGCTTAACGAGTTGCTGCAGATCGACGAACCGCAGGGCGGTCTCGACGCAGCGATGTGGGAGCAGGTTCGTTCCGCCCACTTCGGCTTCGAAGCCGGTGTCGAACTTCTCGGCATGCTGTTCCTCATCGCCAACAAGACCAACTTCTGGGATTTCCGCGTCGAGGAGAACCTCGAGGTCACGATCCCCAACTACCTCTCCGACCCCGAGCTGCAGGTTCGGATGAAGAAAGTGCTGGTTCCGCCGCCCCAGACGAAGGCCGATGAGATCGTCTCGGTGTGCGGCGGCATGTACTACGGTCAGGAAGCGCCGGGGATGGCGCCTTTCGTATGCGAGAACATGCACTTCGAGAAGGGGCAGCCGCTCTACATCGTCGAAGTGATGAAGATGTTCAACACGATCCGGGCGCAGTTCTCGGGGACGATCGACAAGATCCTGATGCTGGGGGCCGACGGGACGATCGTGCAGAAGGGGCAACCGCTCTTCAAGATCACACCCGACGAGATTTTCGTCGAAGTCGACCCCGAAGTGGTCCAGCGTGAAAAACGACAGCGGACCGCCGAGTATCTGAAGGCAGTCCTCTAAAGAGGATCGTGGAAAGTGAAGGTCCGGGGGCTCCACCCGTCATCGGGTTGGGGCCCTCGGGCTATGAGGTCTTTACTTGCTCCTGAAGTTGCAGTCGTCGTTTTCGACGCAATCCGACTGCGCTTCGAGAAAAGACTTTTCCTGGCCGTCCTTCACGATTTCGGTCAGGCCGTGGTTGATCGACCAGATCGTATTGCACCCCTTGCACCGGATGATCTCTTCGTTGAATCCTTCAACGTGCAGGCCGATGTCGATCGAATCGTGGCTCGAGCAGACTGGGCATTTCATGAAAGCGCTCCTTGACTCAAAGATGATGGGTGGAACGTCTCGTCCCGCCAGTTTATGGGATGGGTCGTGGCTTTCGCAACCTGAATCGTGACTTAAGTCCGGGTATGCCAATCGCTGATACAATGGCGAACAGTTTTTCCGAAATCATTGTGGAGGAATCGACCAGGATGGCGAAGACGACGGTGAAGGTGAAGAGCGGCGGCGCATCAGCGAATTTCAAGGCGGCACGCGAAAAGTGGGAGAAAGAGACGCTTTCCCCGGCGACAGCGAAGTCACCCGAGCGGCGCAGGCGTTTTGAAAACAGCTCCGGGACCGAACTGCCGGCTCTTTTCTGTCCCGAAACCGTCGAGTCGAACGACTATGCCCGCAAGATCGGTTTTCCGGGCGAATACCCCTTCACGCGCGGGGTGCAGCCGACGATGTTCCGGGGCCGTTTCTGGACCATGCGGCAATATGCCGGGTTCGGCACCGCAAAGGAGTCCAACGAGCGGTATCGATACCTGCTGGGGCAGGGGACGACCGGCCTCTCGGTCGCCTTCGACCTGCCGACCCAGATGGGCTATGACTCCGACAGCGCGATGGCTTTCGGAGAGGTCGGCAAGGTGGGCGTGGCGATCGATTCCCTCGCCGACATGGAGGTCCTGTTCGACAAGATCCCGCTCGACAAGGTTTCCACGTCGATGACGATCAACTCGACCGCTTCTATCCTGCTCGCGATGTACATCGCCGTGGGCGAGAAGCAGGGCGTCTCCGCCGACCGCCTCAACGGAACCATCCAGAACGACATCCTCAAGGAATACATCGCGCGCGGAACCTACATCTTTCCGCCCAAGCCGTCGATGCGCGTCATCACCGACATCTTCGCGTATTGCAAGGAGAGCGTTCCGAAATGGAACACGATCAGCATCTCGGGCTACCACATCCGCGAGGCCGGTTCGACCGCGATCCAGGAAGTGGCGTTCACGCTCGCGGACGGCATCGCCTACGTCCAGGCCGCGATCGACGCGGGAATGGATGTCGATTCATTCGCATCGCGGCTCGCGTTCTTCTTCAACGCCCACAATAACCTGCTCGAGGAAGTCGCCAAGTTCCGGGCGGCGCGTCGTCTCTGGGCGAGGATCATGAAAGAGCGTTTCAAGGCGAAAGACCCGCGTTCGTGGATGCTGCGATTTCATACCCAGACCGCCGGCTGCACCCTTACGGCGCAGCAGCCCGACAACAACATTGCCCGGGTTACCCTGCAGGCGCTCGCCGCCGTCCTCGGCGGAACGCAGTCTCTCCACACCAACTCGCGCGACGAGGCGCTTTCACTGCCGACCCAGGACTCGGTCCGGATCGCCCTGCGCACCCAGCAGGTGATCGCCTACGAAAGCGGCGTTGCCGACACGGTCGATCCACTTGCCGGTTCCTACTGCATCGAGGCGCTGACCGACGCGATCGAGCGGGGGGCACAGGATTACATCGCCAAGATCGACGAGATGGGCGGCGTCATCCGCGCTATCGACGGCGGATATATCCAGCGTGAAATACAGGACGCATCCTATCGCTACCAGCTTCAGGTCGAACAGAAGGAGCAGGTCATCGTCGGCGTCAACGACTTCGTCGTGAAGGAAAACCCGCCGACGGGGCTGCTCAAGGTTGACCCGAAAATCGAGAAGGAACAGCGAAAGCGATTATCCGACCTCCGAAAGAAACGCGACAACGGCGCCGTCCGGGCGGCGCTGGTCGATCTCGAGAAAGCGTGCAAGGGAAAAGGCAACGTCATGCCCCCGATCCTGGATGCCGTCCGCGCCTATGGCACGCTCGGTGAGATCTCCGATGTCATGCGCGGCGTATTCGGCGCTTACCGTGGGAAGGCGATCGTCTAACTTTCATTTCGGGTGGGCAAATATTTACCATATATGCAACATGGATTGGCTGAGCAAGGAATTAACACAATCCGTTCCCGAACCTGGAATAATGATGCTCCTCGGCCGCAACTGATTAAATAATTAGAGAAATCCGGACAAAACGGTTCTGGTCGCATCTTATGCAGCGGGAGCGGAATGACCTCAAGGCTCAGTCAGATATTCGAGGAGCATCCCGGGCAATGCATTTCGGGTGAAGCGATCAGTCAACAGCTGGGCCTGACGCGTGCTGCCGTCTGGAAACAGGTTCGAACGCTCCGTTCGCAAGGGTACGAGATCGAAGGGGCGCGCGGGGAGGGTTACCGGTTGCTCGGACGCCCCGACCAGATATTGAAGGACGATCTGTTCTCCCGACTCTCCGGGAACGGTCTTTTTGGCTCGTTTGAATACTTTCCGGTCACAGACAGCACCAATGCACGCGCGATGGAACTCGCCGAACGGGGTTCCCTGCACGGCACCCTCGTGTGTGCCGACGCCCAGACCGCCGGGCGAGGTCGGCTGGGTCGGAAATGGGTCTCTCCTCCCGCGATCAATCTCTACCTGACGATGATCCTCCGTCCCCCGATCGAACCGTTTCTCGCCCCGCAACTGACCCTGGTGGCCGCAATCGCGCTCGCCCAGGGTGTCGAGGACGTAACCGGTCTTTCATGCAAACTCAAGTGGCCCAACGACCTTTACATAGGCGGACGGAAGGCCGCCGGAATCCTGGCCGAGATGGCGGCCGATCCCGATTGCGTCAGGCACGTGGCGATCGGCATCGGACTCAATGTCAACGGCCTGGATTCCGACTTTCCCGACGATCTTCGCGGCAAGGCGACTTCACTGCGCATCGAGTCCGGGAAACGGCATTTCCGGGTCGACGTGCTGGTTGCCTTCCTCAACCGGTTCTCCGTCGCCTATCGCGAGTTCCTGTCGGGGGGATTCCTTGCGCTCCAACCCGAGTGGAACCGCCGGTCGCTCCTCGAAGGCAAGCGGGTGCTGCTTC
Source organism: Deltaproteobacteria bacterium (assembly GCA_025356865.1). Taxonomy (GTDB): domain Bacteria; phylum Desulfobacterota; class Deferrimicrobia; order Deferrimicrobiales; family Deferrimicrobiaceae; genus JANXPS01. Next base: position 17,390 of record JANXQJ010000093.1, read on the forward strand.
GGCAGCGAACCGAGGCCGAGTGGGGAGCGGCGCTCGGTGTCGACGATGAAGGGGTGCTCATCTTCCGTAAAGACGGGGTGACCCGGTCCGAAAAAGTTCACAGCGGCGAAATCATCGAATTCGAGAGGTAGGGTCACCGCGCATGCTGCTCGTCATCGACATCGGCAACACCAACACGGTCCTGGGCGTTTTCGACGGCGAAACGCTGATCCACCACTGGCGGATCTACACCCACCGCGAAAAGACCAGCGACGAATACGGAATCCTCATCCGGAACCTTTACGCCGCGAGTCACTTCTCTTCCAGGGAAATTACCGCGATCATCATCTCTTCGGTCGTTCCGCCAATCACGCCGATCTTCGTTGACCTGTGCGCGAGCTATTTCGGGATCACCCCGCTGGTTGTCGGCCCCGGGATAAAGACCGGCATATCGATCAAGATGGACAATCCCAAAGAGGTCGGCGCCGACCGGATCGTCAACGCGGTCGCAGCGCACGTCAAATACAAGACCCATTGCATCGTCGTCGATTTCGGCACCGCGACCACGTTCGACTATGTCTCTGCGGATGGAGACTACATGGGCGGGGTGATCGCCCCGGGCGTGAACATCTCGGCCGAAGCGCTCTTCAGGCAGGCGTCGAAACTACCGCGCATCGAGGTGGCCAAGCCTGCGGCTGTAGTCGGCAAGAACACCGTGGCCGCGATGCAATCCGGACTATTTTTCGGATACGCGTCTCTGGTCGACGGAATCGTCGACCGGATGAAAAAAGAGTTGCGTGTCGATCCGGTCGTCGTCGCCACCGGCGGTCTCTCCCGTGTCTTCTCGGGCGAAACGTCGCAAATCCAATTCATCGATGAAAATTTGACTCTCGAAGGACTCCGTATAATATACGAAAAGAACGCAGGCTGAAGCCGACCTGCCGCCCGTGCAATTGATCCCCAATTCCAGGAGGGAGAAATAGACGTGGACATCCAGCATCTCAGAAATGTCGGCATCATCGCTCACGGCGGCGCGGGCAAGACTACGCTGGCCGAAGCACTTCTCTTTGGCGCGAAGGCGACGGATCGGTTGGGCAAGGTCGACGACGGCAGTTCCAATTTCGACTACGACGCCGAGGAAATCCGGCGGAAGATAACGATCAGCACGACGTTCCATCACTACAACTGGAACAAGGTTGAAGTCGTCATCGCCGACACGCCCGGCTACATCAATTTCGAGGCCGACACGCGCGCCTGCCTTTCCATGCTCGACGGCGCCGTCCTGGTCGTCAATGCGGTCTCCGGCGTCGAAGTCCAGACCGAAAAGATGTGGACCTTCGCTCGCGCTTCCGACGTTCCCGTCCTGGCCTATATCTCCAAAATGGATCGCGAACGCGCCGATTTCGAAAAGGCGGTCGAGGAGATCGGCAACATCCTCAAGATCAACGCCGTACCCGTGACGTTGCCCATCGGGAAAGAGGCCGGCTTCACCGGCATCGTCGACCTGCTTCGGATGAAGGCCTTGGTCTACAAGGGCGATAACGGCGAGTTCACCGTGGGCGAGATTCCGGCCGAAATGGCGGGAGATGCAGCCAGGGCGCACGAGAAACTGGTCGAGGCGTCCGCCGAATCGGACGATGAACTGATCGAGAAATATCTCGAAGGGAACGACCTGAGCGAAGAGGAGATCCGGAAAGGGTTCCAGGCCGGTGTTCGCGCAATGAAGTTCTTACCGGTCCTGTGCGGCGCCTCCCCCCGCGGCATCGGCATCCAGATGGTGCTCGACATGATCAATTTCGCGCTCCCGGACCCGTCCTACCGCGGTGAAATGATCGGCAGGAATCCCAAGACCGGCGCAGACGAGATCCGCGCCATCTCCGCGAGTGCTCCTTTTTCCGCGCAGGTGTTCAAGACGCTGGCCGATCCCTATGCAGGGAAGTTGTCCATCTTCAAGATTTTCTCGGGGACGCTCTCGCCCGAAATGTCGCCGCTCAACTCCGGCAAGGACGCCCAGGAACGGATCGGCCAGATCCTGCGACTCGAAGGAAAGAAGCAGAAACCGCTCGGTTCCGCTTCAGCCGGTGAAATCGTGGCCGTCGCAAAGTTCAAGGAGACCGCGAGCGGCGATACGCTGTGCGATCCCAAGCACCCGATCCTGTTCGAACCGCCGGTGCGGATCGAACCCGTCATTTCCTTTGCGGTTCGCCCGAAGACGCGCAACGACGAAGACAAGCTCGGCAGTTCGCTGACGCGCATGATCGAGGAAGACCCCACCCTCAACTTCCGGAAAGACGCACAGACCAACGAATTCATCCTGGCCGGCATGGGCGAGACCCACCTCGAGGTCGCGGTCGAAAAACTCAAGCGGCAATACGGCGTCGAGGTCGAGTTGCGCACACCCAAGATCCCCTACTTCGAAACGATCAAGGGGAAGGCCGAGTCCCAGGGCAAGCACAAGAAGCAGTCCGGGGGACGCGGGCAGTACGGCGACTGCTGGATCCGGATCGAACCGAACCCGCGCGGCAAGGGATTCGAATACGTCGATGCCATCGTCGGCGGTTCCATCCCGAGAAACTTCATCCCGGCGGTCGAGAAGGGGATCGTCGAAAGGATGAGCCGGGGCGTCCTCGCCGGTTTCCCGATGATCGATGTCAAGGCCACCGTGTTCGACGGGTCGTACCACAACGTCGACTCTTCCGAAATGGCGTTCAAGATCGCCGGTTCGCTTGCATTCAAGAAGGCGGCAATCGACGCAAAGCCGGTGCTGCTCGAACCGATCGTCGAGATGGAGGTCGTCGTTCCCGAGGAAAATATCGGCGACATCATCGGCGACCTCAACGGGCGTCGGGGGCGCGTGCTGGGTGTCGATGCACTGGGCAAGAGCCAGATTCTCAAGTGCCAGGTTCCGCTTGCCGAAGTGCTCCGCTATTCATCCGACCTGCGTTCGATCACCTCTGGCCGTGGGCAGTTCACGATGCGGGTCACCCATTACGAAGAAGTGCCGGGGGTCATCGCCGAAAAAGTGATCGCCGAGGCACGCAAGGATATCGGCGAAGAAACCGAAGAATAGGGGCACGATTGAAGATCAGCCTTGTCGAAGACCAGCCGATATCGGAAGAGGTCAAGGGGTCGCTCCAAAGCTACGTGTCGGGGCTCATCGTTCCCCAGAAGGTCGAACTGGCCGGCAAGGGCAACAAGGAGGTCCGGACGATTCTCTCTCGCGACCCAAACCGGATGGTCGCGCGGGCGGTGATCAACAGCCCCAAGCTTTCCGAGGCCGACGTGATGGCCTACGCCGCTTCTACGCAGACCCACGACGACGTGCTGCGGGCGATCGCCGACAATCGAATATGGATGTCGAACAAGAAACTGGTCAATATCATCGTATCCAATCCGCGGACGCCCCCCCAGGTGGCGGTCAAATTCCTGGGGTCGTTCGCAACCAGCGAACTGGCCATCCTTTGCCGGAACCGGAACGTTTCGGTGCTGGTGCGCAGGGAAGCCAAACGGATCATGAGCGTCCGCGGATAAACGGCAACAAACACGGAGACCGAATGGCCTTATTCAACTACGCGACCCGGGAACTGAGCGCCAAGATCGTCTATTACGGCCCGGGTCTGTCCGGCAAGACCACGAACATCGAGATGGTCCACAAGCTGCTCCGTCCCGACCAGAAGGGGAAATTGATCTCCCTCCCGACCGAGACGGATCGCACGTTGTTTTTCGATTTCCTGCCGATCGAGTTGGGACAGATCAAGGGCTTCAAGGTCCGGTTCCATCTTTATACCGTCCCGGGGCAGGTTTTCTACAACGCCACACGCAGGCTGGTGCTCCAAGGGGTCGACGGGGTTGTTTTCGTAGCCGACTCGCAGCGCGGCATGGAAAACAGCAACGAGGAGAGCCTCCGCAACCTGGTCGAAAACCTGGCGACCTACGGCAAGAACATCGAAGAACTGCCCTTCGTGATCCAGTACAACAAGCGCGACCTGAAGAATGTGGCGACAATCCCCGAGATGAACGCCTACCTCAACCCCCGGGGCGTTCCGGTCATGGAGGCGGTCGCCGTCAGCGGGCCCGGCGTAACCGAGACGCTCGTGGCTGTGTCTCGTCTCGTCTTCAGCCATCTTCGCAAGACGTTGCTCATGCCGGGGGACGATCAGGGGCACGAAGAACTGGGGCAGGCCGGGAACGACAAGATCGACCAGGAATTCGGAGCCATGAAGGCGGGGCAGCAACCCGCTAAAAAGGCACCCGAGCCCGAATCGATGGAGGAAATCACCGACCTCGAGGAAATCTCCGAAGAATCGAAAGAGGAGGAGGGGCTCCCGTTTCCTGGCCCCGATGCGGCTCCCGACGAATTCGAACTTGAGCAAACCGCCTACTCCCCGATTCGGCAGGCCGAAACGCCTCCCCCCCCCGTCATGTTCGACGAACTCGAGGAGATCGAAATCGAGTTGTCCGAACCGACGGTCGCCCCCAGGCCGTATCAACCGCTCACCGGCGCCACCGTTTCCGTCGAGACCGAAGGGGGCGGGCTGACTTTCCTGAAGTTCGAGGCACCGGTCGTCAACGGAGACGGCAACGCCGTGCTTCCCGCGTTATTTCTCGACGGGGCTGGCAACCCGGTCCGGATTCGAATCAAGATCCAGATCGAAGAAGGTACCTGATCCGCATGCCGGCCGCCTTCATCAAGAAATGCGCCGAGTTGCTCAGGGTCGGGCGTCCGATCGAGGAACGGCTCCGCGACTTCACGAACCTGGTCGGCCTGTTCGCACCGGGGGCGCGTGCAAGCGTGTTGCTTTTCGATCGGGAATCTGACGATTTCTTCCTGCGGGCCACCAATCTCCGTCTTCCCCCGAACCACCCCGAACTCCAGTTCGGGGCACGCGGCACCGTCGCGGCGCTGGCCCTGCAGGAAGGTCGCCCGCTGACACTTTCCGAGGTCAACCGCACCGGTGGCGCGCAGGGACGCGCTGAAATGATGTTCCTGCCCCTTAAGTTCGGCGGCGATCCGATCGGTGTGCTGGCCGTCGAGTCCGCATCCCCCAACGGACTCCTGAAGGATCGGTCCGACGCGCTGGTCGAGGCTGCATCGCTGGTTTCCGACATGGTCGGGTCATCGCTTCGCGAGGAATCGACCACCTTGCGCATGACCAAGATCGCGGCGATCAACGAAGCGGGCGTCAACATCATCTCGACGCTCGACCTTGGGCGGTTGCTCAAGCTCGTCGCAACCACAGCCGGTCTCATCATGGAAGCCGAGTCGTGCGTAATCCGCCTGTTCGACGCGCAAACCGGCAAGTTCGCCATTCGCGAATTCCAGGGTATGAAGGCCGAGAACGAACAGAAAGAACTGTTCCGGATGGATACGAAGGCGGTGACGTTATTGCTCAAGGGCGCGCCCTCGGTGCTGGTGCGGGATGTCGGCGAAGATACCGGCTGGAAGGAATTCGCGGGGCTTGCCCGCACGATGATCAGTCTTCCGCTGAAGAACGGCGACGACGTGATCGGGACGCTCTCGGTCTTCGACAAGTTTCCACTGAAAACGTTCTACCCGGCTTCTTTCGGGATTGAAGACCTGTCGACGTTCGAAAAGTTCGCTCGGTATTGCGAGAAGGCGGTGGCCAACGCCATGACCTTCGAACGCAACGAGAAACTCAAGAGTCTCGACGAATTGACGGGCCTCCCGACCCTCCGGTATTTCCAGGACCGCCTGCTTCACGAGATCAGCCGGGCCAAACGGTTCAGGCGACGCCTGGTGCTCATGATCTGCGAAGTCTCCCCGCGTCTGGAAGGGGGCGATCCGGTGTCGCCTTCAAAGGGAGATGCGATCGTCAAGCGGATGTCCAACGTGATCAGGTTGGCGCTTCGTGAATACGACATCCTGGCCCGCATCAGCGACCGGAAATTCGCGATGCTCCTCCCCGAGGCCGAAGACGGCAAGACCAGCGCAATACCCCGCATCAAGAAGGCGATTCTCACCGACGTCGAAGAAATGCGCAAGAAGACCCGGGGAATATCGGTCGATGTCCGCTTCGGTCACGCCTCGTTCCCCGAGGACGGCGACGACCACGAGAAACTGATATTCAAGTCCAACCTGCTCAAGATGTAATGGACACGAACCCCGGAAAAGTGGTGGCGGTATCTGTCTCGGACCGCAAGGGGCAGAAGAAGCGCCCCGTGCCGTTTGCCCTGTTGCTGGTCGAGCACGGGATCGAGGGCGATGCGCACGCTGGCACCTCCGGGCATCGGCAGGTGAGCCTGCTGGCGGTCGAGAGCGCCGACAAGATGCGCGCGAAGGGCGTTCCGGTCGGCCACGGCGACTTCGCCGAAAACCTGACGGTCGAAGGGATCAACCTGCTGTCGCTGCGGATCGGCGACCGGTTGCGCGTTGGCGAGGCGCTGCTCGAGATATCCCAGATCGGCAAGGAGTGCCACGACCGGTGCGCGATCTACCAGCAGATCGGCGACTGCGTCATGCCGCGCGAAGGGCTCTTCGGGCGGGTCATCCGGGGCGGCAGGGTGGCCCCCGGCGACGTCGTGGTATTCGAACCCGGCGAGCGGTCGTGATCCGGGCCGCCGTCGTCACGGTTTCCGACCGATCATTCCGGAAGGTGCGGGCCGACCTGTCGGGCCCGGCCGTCGCAGAAACGCTCCGCGCACGCCTCCCCGATATCGAGATCGTCCAGCGGGTGGTCATCCCCGACGACAAACGCTTTATCCGCCGCGCGATCCGCTACTTTTCCGACGCGCTTGCCCTCGATCTGGTCCTCACGACCGGCGGCACCGGAGTCGATCCGCGCGACGTGACGCCCGACGCCACCCTCGAAATGATCGACCGCGAAGTTCCCGGGATGGCCGAGGCGATGCGTGCGGCCAGTTTGCAAACGATTCCGACCGCCACCTTTTCACGCGCCGTCGCCGGCATCCGCCGCGAGACCCTCGTCGTCAATCTCCCCGGCAGCCCCTCCGGTGCCCGCGAGAACCTGCTCTCAATCCTCGATACGATCACCCATGCCATCGACAAAATCCGCGGGACGGGCGGAGACTGCGCCTAAGAAATCTTGTCGCCCGGGGCCGGGATCAGTCGGCCAGGTCCTCCGGCGCTCCCCCGACCAGGCCCCCGTCGTCCGGTGCGCCGATCCCGCCTTCACCCAGATCGATCGAAACGTAGAGGAAGCCGAGGCGCCGGAACCCTTCGTGGACGGCGTCTGCGACTTCCGGATCGGACAGTCTGGAAAGTTGGTCGGCCGCGACTTCGATCCGCGCCGCGGGGCCGTCGGCGAGGACACGGCAACCGGCGAACCCCAAATCGCGGAGGATCGCCTCGCACTCGGCCGACGGTTTCATCCCGCCGGGTTCGTTGCTCCCGTCGTCACTTGCACAACATGCCATCCTGCACCTCGGTGAAGTCGTCGTCGCGCGGGACCTGGATGTCATGCGGTTCCCCGGGGGAGAGGATCCGGACGAGGAACGGAGCCGCTGTCTCGGGCTTGGTGTATCGGCTGTAGATCTTCGAGAGGATCGACATCGGCAACGGTTCGTCTGCGGTTCCGAAAATGGCGACCGAAGGCCCCGGACAACCCTGGGAGTAATAGACGGTCGGGAAGGGCGACCGGTCCTGCATCGCGGCGCAGAGCGTTTCGAGTCGGCGGTTGCTCTCCTGGTTCTGGGAAACGACGACCTTCCGACCGTCCGATAACCTGAAGTGACGTCCCACCTTCAGCAGGTTGAGGTCGGCCATCGTCACATCGCCCGAATGGTCGAACAGGTCGCGGACCTTGATCGCAAAGGTCTTGTCGGCCAGCAGGCAGCCCCCGGCGGGACACGGGTAGTCGATGACCCCGAGTTCTTCCGCCAGTGCGATCTGCTCCTTGCGCGACCGGCCGGTGATCCCGAGCAGTTTCTCGCGATCGACCCACCCCTCGCGCTCGGGGAGGGTGGGCTCGAAGTGGTGCGCCGAGAGCGGCCTGAGGACGATGTCGTTGCAGCCGGAATTCTTCTCGATGAAGTGGATCGCGTCGGCCCGCTGCGACATGGGGCGCTGCCCGATGACTTCTCCGGTCACGAGGAAAGAGGCGCCGATCGAGGTCATGAACTCCCTGGCCTTGCGAAACGTGAATATCCGGCAATCGATGCAGGGGTTCATTCCCGTGCCGCGGCCGTGGGATGGCTTGCGGATGACGTCGACGTAGTCCTGTCCCTTGACGATCGTCTTGATCGGGATCCCCATCTCGACCGCGACGATCTGCGCCTGGGAATGGCACCCGGCGCTGCTTGCGTCCCCCCCGCGGGAGCAGGTGCAAAAGGGGGAGGTGAAATGGAGCGCGTGCAATTCCACGCCCTGATCGACGAGCATACGGGCGGCCAGGGTGCTGTCGAGTCCGCCGGACAAGAGGATGACGGCGCGGCGGGGGAGCGATTCGGTCTTCGGGATCATTCTGAGCAGATTCCTTCCTGGATGTAATCGGATGATGAGAGGACGCGAATCCGGCGAACGTCTCCGCATGCCGGGCACGTCGTATTGCGCGGAACCGGGGTCACGTTGACGGTCCCGTTGATTGTGTCGATGGTCAGCAATCGACCGCAGAGGGGGTCCCCGGCGCCCGTGAGCAGTTTCACGACTTCCATGGCCTGCCACGAGCCCAAGATTCCCGCTGCCGCCCCGACGATCCCGACGCGAGCGGAACCGGGGGAATCTTCGACGGAAGGGAGATCGGGGAGCAGGCAGCGGAGGCACGGTCCTTTTCCGGGGATGATCGTGAGCAGTTGCCCGCCGAATCGCAGGACGCCCGCATGGACGAGCGGGGTCCCGGTCAGGACGGCGGCGTCGCTGCAAAGATATTTGGCCGGGAAGTTGTCGGTTCCATCTATGACGGCATCGTACCGATCGAACAGGCGGCAAGCGTTATCGGCCGTCAGCCGTTCGGGGTACGCGTCGATTGCCAGGTCGGGCCGAAACGCGGCAAGCGTTCCGGCGGCGGACGCTGTTTTCCGGCTTCCGACGTTGCCGGCCGGGTGGAGGATCTGCCGGTTGAGGTTGCTTGCGTCGACCCGGTCGCCGTCGATGATCCCGAGCCGACCGACGCCTGCTGCAGCCAGGTAGTAAAGCGCAGGGGAGCCGAGGCCTCCGGCGCCGACGACGAGGACGGAGGACGTGGACAGTTTTTCCTGCCCGGCGGCGCCGATCTCTTCAACGAGGATGTTTCGGCTGTAACGAATCTGGTTGTCTTGAGGCAAAGTCACCCTTCGATTATACCGTAGAAATTCCGCCCGCTCCTGTTAGCATAGGCTTAGGAACGGATTCCGCTGGACAGGGGGGGTGGGCTTGCCGATCGACGTCGGTCCGTACCGGGAAAAAGAGTTCCCGGTCACGGCAAAATACGTTTACCTGAACCACGCCGGAGTCTCCCCGATTCCGGCCTCCTCGGCCGAGGCAGGCATCCAGGTGCTGAACCGTTCGCGCGACGAGGGCGCCGTCCGGCTTCGCAAGTGGGCCGAAACCGGCAACGAGGCGAGACGGCGATTTTCCCGGCTGGTTGGCGCCTCTTCCGAAGAGGTCGCATTCATCAAGAACACCTCCGAGGGCCTCTCGATCATCGCGGCCGGCTTTCCGTGGAAGGAAGGCGACAACCTCGTTACCTCCAATGTCGAATTCCCCGCCAACATATATCCGTGGATGCGCCTTCAGTCCCGGAACGTCGAGGTGCGCATGGTCCCGGCGCGGGACGGTCGCGTGCGCAAGGAAGACCTGTTCAAGGCGTGCGACGGCAAGACCAGGTTGATCGCGCTCTCGTCGGTCGAGTTTTCCAACGGATACCGGAACGACCTATCGGGGATCGGGGAATATTGCCAGCATCACGGCATCTTCTTCTGCGTCGACGCGATACAGAGTCTTGGTGTCCTGCCGATGGACGTCAAGGCCTACGGAATCGATGCCCTGGCGGCTGACGGGCACAAGTGGATGATGGCGCCCGAAGGGATCGGAGGGCTCTACGTCTCGAAAGACGTGATGGAGATGATCGAGCCGGTGATCCTGGGTTGGCATTCCGTCACCAACCGCTTCGACTTCGAGACTTACGATTTTCGTTTGTCTCCGGACGCCCGCCGCTACGAACCGGGCAGTTTCAACACGGTCGGACTGGCGTCATTCAACGCCTCGCTCGATCTGCTGCTCACCATCGGCGTCGACCGGATCCGCGAACGGGTTCGACGGCTGACGGAAGCGGTCATCGAATCGGCGCTGAAGGCAGGTTACGAGGTCGTTTCGCCGCGAAACCCCGACGAGCGGTCGGGCATCGTAACATTCAGGGTGCCGGGTTCCGATTGCAACGCGCTCAGCAACGCCTTGCTCGGGCGAAATATAGTCTGTGCTCCCCGTGGCGGAGGGCTCAGGATTTCGCCCCATTTCTACAACACGGACGAAGAGATCGACCGGCTCTTCAAGGCCATAAGCGAGGAACTTTCAGTCCTGGTAGCGATGTAAGGAGAGGACGGGGCGATGGACGAGTGCAATCCGGTCGGCAGCATCCTGTTGATTGACGACGACGATCTGATCCAGGCCGTCTTCGGTGAATTTCTCAAATCACGGGGGCACGATTTCCTCTCCGCCGGCGACGGCGAAAACGGGATCCGGATGGCCCACCGGTTTCTCCCCGACCTGATCTTCCTCGACATTTCGATGCCGGTGATGGACGGTCTCGAAGCGTGCCGGCGGCTCAAGGCCGATCCCGTCACCAAGCGGATTCCCGTAGTCATGTTCACCTCGATGACCGATCGCGAATCACGTCTCAAGGCGCTCAAGGCAGGCGCAGACGACTTCCTGAACAAGCCGATCGACGGAACCGAACTGCTCGTCCGGGTCGGCAACCTGCTCAAGGTCAAGCGGTACCAGGACTTTCTCGAGGAACACAGCCGTATCCTGGAAGCGACCGTGGCCGACCGCACGCGCAGGTTGCGCGAGGCACTGCTCGACACGGTTCAGCGGTTGACGCTGGCGGCCGAATTCCGCGACGTGGATACCTACGTGCACGTCAAGCGGATCAGTTATTTCACCGAGATCCTGGTCAAGGCTTTCGGGATGTCGGACGAAGAAGCCGACGTCATGTTCTACGCCAGCCCGATGCACGATATCGGGAAGGTGGGGATTCCCGACGCGATCCTGCTCAAGCCGGGAGAACTGACGGGGGGCGAAAGGAACCTGATCAAGGCGCACACCACGATCGGTGCCCGCATCCTCAGCGGATCTGAAAGTCCCTACCTCAAGTCAGCCGAAAAGTTCGCACTTTACCACCACGAGCGGTGGGACGGCACCGGCTATCCCAACGGGCTGAAAGGCGACCAGATACCCATCGAGGGGCGCATACTCAACATCATCGACCAGTACGACGCATTGCGCAGCAGGCGGCCTTACAAGCCGGCGTTCGACCACGCATGCACGATGCGGATCATCGAACTTGGGGATGGGCGAACGCGGCCCGAGCATTTCGACCCCAGGGTCCTCGGCACCTTCATGGCAAACGAAGACACCATTCACGGGATCTACGAAGAACACCTCGAAATGTAGCAAGTCCCCTCGCGATATCGTCGGGAGTCAATGTGGGGCGCGGTGCTTTTCCAGGGCGAACAGGGCGGCGCCCAGCGCACCCGCGACCTGCGGTTCATCGGGAACCAGCAACCGGATGCGAAGTCGCTCCTCGATCGCTTTCCGCGCGGCCCGGTTTTTGGCGACGCCCCCCGTCATGACGACCGGCTGGACGACGCCGACCCGGTCGGCCAGGGCGGCGATCCGTTCCGCGATCGCGATGTGGATTCCCCACGCGATATCTCCCGCTTCCGCCCCGGATGCAATCAGCGACACGACTTCGGATTCGGCGAATACGGTACACATCGAACTGACCGAAAGAGGGCGGTTCGACGTGAGCGCCCGCTCTCCCATCTGCTCGAGGTCCAGTTCGAGCGTCCTTGCCATCACCTCGAGGAAGCGCCCGGTCCCGGCGGCGCATTTATCGTTCATCGCGAAATCGCTGACCCGGCCGTTGGCCCCGATCCGGATGACCTTGCTGTCCTGGCCGCCGATGTCGAGGACGGTGACCGCATCGGGAAACAGGTGTCGCGCCCCCCGGGCGTGACACCCGATCTCGGTCAGGGAGAGGTCGCTTGCCGGAACACGTTCGCGTCCGTACCCGGTCGAGACGGTGAAGGCGATTTCGGATGCGATCGCACCCGCCGAGGCGAGCGCCGATTTCATCGCTTCGCCGTAGGCGCGGGCGATGGAGGCGCCGGTGGCGACGACCGCCTGACCTGCGATATTACCCTGCTCGTCGATCAGGACGACGTCGGTGGACAACGAGCCGACGTCGACGCCGGCGAAAAGCAGGGCGGCAGCCTGCACTAGAGCGTCTCAAGGGTGTAGACGCGCGTCCCCAGTCCCAGCTCCTCGCCGTATGCGAGCTGGATCTCCCAGTCGATCGACGGGTGTGTTTCCCGGAACGGATCACGGCCGGCAGCCTGGATCACCAGGTCGGCGCACGCCTGGTCCAGGGCGACGGGATCGGCCGACGCGAGAATGCCGACATCGGGAGCCATCGGACGGTCGTTGTGGCCATAGCAGTCGCAATAGGGGGAAAGCTGGTTGACGAAGGCCACGTAGAGGATCCGGTCCTTCTTCCCTTTTATTGCGCCCAGCGCGTGCTCGACCATCTTTTTCTGGACGGTCGAGGAGGCCTCGTTCCAGTTGACGTTGATCGTTTTCTCGGGGCAGAGGACGATGCAGTCGGCGCAGCCGATGCACTTGTCCGGATCGATGAAGGCGGCATCCGAAACGATCCCGATGGCGCCGGCGGGGCAATGGGCGATGCACGTTCCGCAGGAGGTGCAGTTCTTGGAGTTGACGATCGGGGCGACCGTCGAGTGCTGGGCAAGTTTTCCCTGCCGGGCCGAGCAACCCATCCCCAGGTTCTTGATCGTTCCGCCGAAGCCCGACAGTTCGTGCCCCTTGAAGTGGGTGACGACGACCATGGACTCGGCGTGGACGATCTCGCCGCCGATGGCGACCTCCCGGTAGATCCTGCCGTCGATTGGCACCTTGACGGCGTACTCGCCCCGCAACCCGTCCGCGATGACGATGGGCGCGTCGACGACCGAAAAGGCGAATCCGTTGGTGATGGCGCACCGGAGGTGATCGACGCTGTTGGCGCGGCTTCCGACGTAAAGCGTGTTCGTGTCGGTCAGGAACGGCTTGCCGCCGAGCGACGCGATCTTTTCCACGATCGTGCGGAGGAAAATCGGGCGCACGAAGGACGTGTTCCCCTTCTCACCGAAATGCAACTTGACGGCGGTCAGCGATTTCTTGCCGATCTTCCCGGCGATTCCCGCCTTGTCGAGCAGGGCGGCGGTTTTGTCGAGCAGACCATTGCCGTGACGGGCTGAAAAGTCTGTAAACCATACAGTCGATCCCATGCAGTATACCCCTCCGCATTGACAGATTCCAAGGTGTCGATTATACTACCACTTCATTGAGCCGTTGCTTGGCGCTTCCCTACCATCCTCTGGAGGTTATGACCCATGAGCTTCAAAGTAGGGGATATGGCAGTCTATCCCGCACAGGGTGTCGGAATCATCCAGGCTATCGAAACAAAAACGTTTTCCGAAGGGATGAAAGCGTCTTTCTACGTGTTGCGCATCCTCGACACGGGCGTCACCATCCGCATTCCGCGCGACAATGCCACTCAGGTCGGCCTTCGCTGCATCATGGATACAGGTGCCGTCACCTCCGTCTACAAGATTCTCAAAAAGCGGGAGATCGACGACGAGCCCAAGCCCTGGAACCGCCGTTACCGTCAATACATGGACAAGCTCAAATCCGGGTCCCCTTTCGAGATCGCCGAGGTGCTTCGGAACCTGCTGCTGCTGAAAGGCGAAAAGGTGTTGTCGTTCGGCGAGCGAAAGATGCTCGACACCGCCCGCACCCTCCTGGTCAAGGAAATCTCCATTGCAAAAGAAGTCTCCGAAGAGGCGGTCGAAGCCGACCTTCGCCGCTTCCTGAACCTGTAAGCGAGATATCCGGCGGGGGCGACCCCGGTCGAACCGATCCAGGACAGGCGCCGGCGGGTTTCCCCCCGGCGCCTTCATTTTATAATAAAAGGTGAAACATGGGCACGACGTGCGCCATCGTGGTTGCAGGGGGGGCCGGCCTCCGGATGGGGGCGTCGCTTCCCAAGCAGTTTCTTCCGCTGGGGGGGCGCCCCATACTCGACCGCACGCTTGCTGCGCTCGCAGTTTCCCCGTGCATCGATTCGATCATCGTGGCGCTTCCCGCAAACGTTCCAGAGCCCTGGCGCGACGCGATCGGCCAATATCCCAAGGTGATCATGACAGTCGACGGCGGCGTCGAACGGCAAGACTCGGTTCGCAACGCCCTCCTGGCTGTTCCGCCCGATGCCGACCTGATTCTCGTGCACGATGGCGTCCGTCCGTTCGTATCCCCCGATCTGGTCCAGAGGGTTCACGGCACGGCCCGAGACCACGGCGCCGCAGTCCCGGTCGTTTCGGTCAGCGAAACGGTCAAGGTCTGGAATGCCGGAGGGACTTCGCTTTCGACGGTCGATCGCAAGACTTTCATGCGCGCCCAGACGCCCCAGGGGTTTCGGGCTGCCATCCTGCGCGAGGCCTATGGCAAGGCGGCCGATTCGGGCCTGGTCGGTACCGATGATGCGTCGCTCGTCGAGGCCGCGGGATATCCGGTTCTTGCAGTCCCGGGTGACGACCGCAACATCAAGATCACCACCCCCGACGAACTGGGCATGGCCGAGGGACTGCTCCGTGAAGTCCCCGACCTGCGCATCGGGTTGGGCGGTGACGCACACCGCCTCGCAGAAGGCCGCCTTCTTTGGCTGGGAGGCGTCCAGGTGCCCTACGATCGAGGACTTCTCGGACATTCCGACGGGGACGTTCTTCTGCACGCCGTCGCAGACGCGATATACGGCGCGATCGGGGACCGCGACATCGGGTATCATTTCCCTCCGGGGATCCCGGAAACGAAAGACATCTCGAGCCGGAAGATTCTTTCCCACGCGAGGACCCGCATGGCCGAACTGGGTTTCGGCCTGCTCGGTCTCGATGCCGTCGTCGTGTGCGAGGAACCCCGCATCCTTCCCATTGCCGAAATGCTGCGTACATCGATCGCCGAACTTCTCGCGGTCCCGGTCGAGCGAGTGAGCATCAAGGGGAAAACGACCGAAGGGATGGGATTCGAAGGCCGAAAAGAAGGCATTTCCGCTTGGGCCGTCGCGCTGTTGCGCGGAGACGCCGGGCAATCGAAACAGGAGACTCCATGGCGCTGACCATCTTCAACTCGCTCGGCAACCGCAAGGAACCGTTCGTTCCGCTCGAGCCCGGAAAGGTAAAACTTTACCTGTGCGGCGTGACGGTCTACGATTTCTGCCACATCGGACACGCCCGCGCCAACGTCGCCTTCGACATCATCGTCCGGTACCTGCGCTTCAGCGGGAACCAGGTCACCTTCGTCCGGAACTTCACCGACATCGACGACAAGATCATCAACCGGGCCAATGAGCAGGGAACCGATTACCTGTCGCTATCGACCCGGTACATCGAGGCGTTCTACGAAGATTTCGACCGGATGGGACTGCTGCGGCCCGACGTCGAACCGAAGGCCACCGAGCACATCCCAGAGATCATCACGCTGTGCGAACGGTTGATCGCAGGCGGCAAGGCCTACCCGGTCGCCGGAGACGTCTACTATTCGGTCAAGGGGTTCAAGGAATACGGCAAACTTTCCGGCAAGAACATCGACGACCTCCTTTCCGGCGCCCGCGTCGACGTCGACGAACGGAAGAAAGACCCGCTCGATTTCGCCCTCTGGAAGAGTTCGAAACCGGGCGAGCCGTTCTGGGAAAGCCCGTGGGGTCCGGGCCGCCCCGGGTGGCATATCGAGTGTTCCGCGATGGTGATGAAACACCTGGGTGAGACGATCGACATCCACGGGGGCGGTAAAGACCTCGTATTTCCCCACCACGAAAACGAGATCGCCCAATCCGAGGCGGCTACGGGGAAACCGTTTGCCCGCTATTGGGTCCACAACGGTTTCGTCAACGTCGACGACGAAAAGATGAGCAAGTCGCTTGGCAATTTCTTCACGCTTCGTGAAGTGCTCAAGGTCGTCAAGCCCGAGGTGCTCCGCTTCTTCTTCGCGTCGAGCCACTACCGCAGCCCGATCGACTATTGCGACACCAATCTTTCCGAAGCCAAGGCCGGCCTCGACCGGCTCTACCGGGTCAAGGAGAAGGCCGAGGGGTATCTCGCCTCGGGGGCTTTCCCCTGCGCCATCCCTCCGGGAGACGATTTCGCGCCGGTACGCGACGCGCAAACCCGCTTTCGCGAGGCGATGGACGACGATTTCAACACCGCCGCCGCCATGGGGCACCTCTTCGACGCCGTTCGCGCCATCAACAAGCTCGCGACCGACGACCCCAAGGCCGAACCCTGGAAAGCAGGCGCCTTCCTCTCCGGCTTCATGCAGCTCAACCCGTTGTTCGACGTTCTCGGACTGCTCCGGCTCCCCTCGGCCGACTACTTCCGGAACGAAACATCCGAGGGCGCCGAAGGGCGGATGCCCGAATCCGAAATCCTGGGAGCGATCGAGGCGCGTCGGGAAGCACGCGGCCGCAAGGATTACCCCGAAGGCGACCGGATCAGGAAAGAACTCGAGGATTCCGGAGTCCTGCTCGAAGACGGCAAGGCCGGAACCACCTGGAAATACAAGGACTGATTTGAATAACGTCTTTCGGCTTGAAGTCCCGTTCACCCCATCGGGCGACCAGCCCGCAGCAATCCGGGAACTCGCGGCCGGGCTGGACCAGGGATTGCCCAGGCAGGTGCTGCTCGGAGTGACCGGCTCCGGCAAGACCTACACGATGGCCAACGTCATCGCATCCACGAACCGCCCCGCGCTCATCCTGGCGCCCAACAAGACCCTGGCCGCCCAACTCTACGCCGAATTCAAGGAGTTGTTTCCCGACAACGCCGTCGAATATTTCGTCTCGTACTACGACTACTACCAGCCCGAAGCGTACGTCCCCACGACCGATACATTCATCGAGAAAGACTCCGCGATAAACGAGCAGATCGAGCGGATGCGGCACAGCGCCACCCGCTCCGTGCTGACGCGCAACGACGTCGTCATCGTGGCTTCCGTTTCCTGCATCTACGGTCTGGGATCCCCTGAGTTCTACCGCACGATGACCGCGCGCATCGCCGTCGGCGAAAGGATCCCGCGCAACGACCTGCTGCGCCGGTTGATCGAGTTGCAATACGAGCGGAACGACGTCGACTTCCACCGGGGCACCTTCCGGGTGCGGGGCGAGGCGGTCGAGCTTTATCCCGCCTACGAGGATGACCAGGTGCTTCGAATCGAGTTCGACGAGGATACCGTGGCGCGATTGCGTTATGTCGACCCCCTGCGCGGGATCAAGTTGCGCGACGTGTCCGATACGATCATCTTTCCCGCCAGCCATTACGTCACACCTCCCGAACATCTCGAGCGTGCGATGGTCGCCATCGAATCCGAGTTGGCCGAACGCCTCGCCGTTTTCGCAAACGAGGGCCGGTTGCTCGAAGCCGAGCGTTTGAAGCAACGCACCCTGTACGACCTCGAAATGATCGCGCAGACCGGCTTCTGCAGCGGGATCGAAAACTATTCACGGCATCTTGACGGGCGTGCCCCGGGCGAACCGCCCCACTCCCTGCTCGATTACTTTCCGAAAGACTTCATCGCTTTCCTCGACGAGTCGCACATCACGGTTCCGCAGCTCAACGGAATGTACAACGGGGACCGGGCGCGAAAGCAGACGCTGGTCGACTTCGGTTTCCGGCTCCCTTCCGCCCTCGACAACCGGCCGTTGCGGTTCGAGGAGTTCAACGCGCGGGTCGGTCAGGTGGTCTATGTCTCCGCGACGCCCGCCGATTACGAACTGGTGCAATCCGGCGGCGCCGTGGTCGAGCAGATCATCCGGCCCACGGGGCTGATCGATCCGAAGGTCGAGGTGCGGCCCGCCCGTACCCAGGTCGATGACCTGCTCACGGAAATTCGCGAGGTCGTCGCGTCCGAAGGTCGCGTCCTGGTCACGACGCTGACCAAGCGGATGGCGGAAGACCTGACCGAATACTACGAGGGGCAGGGGATTCGGGTTCAATACCTCCATTCCGACATCGACACGATGGCGCGCCTGGACATCATCCGGAATCTGCGACTGGGCCAGTTCGACGTGCTGGTGGGGATCAACCTGCTCCGCGAAGGGCTCGACATCCCTGAAGTGGCACTCGTCGCAATCCTTGACGGCGACAAGGAAGGTTTTCTCCGTTCCAGTCGCTCATTGATCCAGACGTTCGGCCGGGCCGCGCGAAACATCGGTGGGCGGGTGCTTCTGTACGGCGACCAGATGACAAGGTCGATGCGCGAAGCGATCGACGAGACCGACCGGCGCCGGGAGAAACAGTCCGCATACAACGAGGTCAACGGGATTACGCCCGAATCGATCCGGAAGAACATCGCGGAACCGATGGGAAAGATCGCGGAATCCGACTACGTGACCGTTCCGGCCGACGAACAGTGGGAATTCGCATCCCCGAAGGAACTCACGAAACTGATGAAGAAACTGCGCAAGGAGATGGAGCAGGCGGCGAAGAAACTCGACTTCGAACGGGCCGCGGAGATTCGCGACCGGTTGCTTGCGTTCGAAAAGATCGAACTTTCCTCCCGCTGACGTGGCCGTTCAAATGACGATGGACGCGTTCGCCGACTGGAAATTGTTTCCCCGTGATCCGGGCGTCTACCTGATGCACGACACCCGGGGCAAAGTACTTTACGTCGGCAAGGCCAAGGATCTCCGCGCACGCCTTTACAGTTACACGTTGCCCGGAGGCGACGGCCGGCCGCAGATCCCGCTCCTGCTTCGGCGCGTGTCGTCCGTCCGCTGCATCGTCACCTCGACCGAAAAAGAAGCCCTCCTTCTTGAAAACACCCTCATCAAGCAGCACCGGCCTCCGTTCAACGTCGAACTGCGCGACGACAAGGAATACCTGCTTTTGCGAATCGACCCGGCCGAAACGTACCCGCGTTTCGAACTGGTCAGGCGTGTCGTCAAAGCCGACGGCGCAATCTACTTCGGGCCTTTTTCGTCCGCGCGCGGAATCCGGGAGACGTTGCGGTCGATCCACCGACTGTTCCCGCTCTGCTCCTGTTCCCGGAAGAAATTCGGTTCCCGGACCCGCCCGTGCCTCAATTATCAGATGGGACGTTGCCTGGGCGGTTGTGCCGGGATGGTGACCCGGGACGGGTACATGCCGGTGGTTCAAAATGCGATCCGGTTCATGCGCGGCGATTACAGGGAACTGCTCAAGGACTGGAAAATCCAGATGGCGGCGCTAGCGTCCGAATTGTGTTTCGAGGAAGCGGCGGCGCTCCGCGACCGGATCGACCTGATCGCCATTACGATGGTTCGGCAGCGGGTGGTCCGGGCGGTCCCGGGCGATGTGGATGCGCTGGGATGGCATCGGGCCGGCGACGAGGTGACCGTTGCGATCCTGCACATACGCGATGGGCGACTTTCCGATGCGCATTCGTTTCATTTCGACAGTGTCGTGGAAGACACGGAATCCCTGGCCTCGTTTCTGCCGATGCATTACTCGGAAGAAGCCTTCTTTCCGGGAGAACTGCTTCTCCCGATGGTGATCCAGGGAGCCGAGGCACTCGAATCAGTGCTTTCAGACCGGGCGGGCCACACGGTTTCGGTGCGCATTCCACAAAAAGGAGAGCGGGTCCGGCTGATCGAACTGGCTGGCCGTAATGCCGCCGAGGCGCACCGGATGCGAAAGGAAAAGGCGGCGTCCTACGAACGGATCTCCGCGAAACTTTCCGAAATGTGCGATCTGCCCCGACTTCCGATCCGGATCGAAGGGTTCGATATATCCAACATATCCGGCACCGAAGCGGTCGGATCGATGGTGACGTTCATCGGGGGGAAAGCGGTCAAGAAATATTACCGCAAATTCACTATCCGCGGCATCGAGGGGCAAAACGATTTCGCCATGATGGAGCAGGTCGTGCGCCGACGGTTCGGACACGACGAGGATTTCGGCGGGATGCCCGATTTGCTCCTGATCGACGGTGGGAAAGGGCAGCTGGGCGCGGCGCTGGCTGCGATGGAGGACGCCGGTTGCGGTTCCGTCCCCGCGATCTCGCTGGCCAAGGAACGAAACCGGGAAGGTGAGACCATCTTTGTCGAGCGGGTATTCCTTCCCGGCCGTAAGAATCCCGTCATCCTTCCGAAAAATGACCCGCTTCTCCTGTTGCTGATGCGCATTCGCGACGAGGCGCACCGCTTTGCCGTGTCGTTTCATCGGGCCAGTCGCACAAAAAAGGCGTTCGCTCCGAAATAGGCCCCCACCGGAACGGCTGTTGCACATTTGCAGGGCATGCCGATGCCGACACACCCTTTTCGGGGCACCGCCCCCTTCTTCCTCCTTTCCGCCATTTATATCGCCGGGCGTATCGTGGGCCTTGCCGCCTGGGACGGCTGGTGGGCCGTTTCGGTCCTGACGGGCCTGTTGGCGCTCGTGTCGGCCGCTTCCAGATTGCCGGTGCTGGCGACCGGATTGGCGGTTACCCTGTTTTGCGGGGTATTGTCGGCCGGCCGAACCGGATACGTGGATCCCGAGGTGGCCCGTCCTTTTCTCGATAACGAAATGGTTTTTCGCGGAACGGTTGAATCGGTCAAGGTCACCGATGCAGGGTGGAGCGGCACGGCCGATAACGTAACCGTCTCCACGCTGGACAACCGCGCTTCGCTCCGGTTGGCCCGGTCGGCTTTTTATATCCGGAATCCGGACACCCAAACGCCTTTCCCGGCCGAATTGCGGGCGACCGGCCGTCTCCACCCGATTCGCAGCATGGGAAATCCTGATGGAATTCCACGTGAGTGGGAGGCATTGGCATCGGGGACCCAGTTCGCTTTTACAGCCGATTCCAGCAAGACGATCCTGTTCCCTTGTCCGGATAGCAGCGCACGCTTCGCCGCGGCCCGTGAACGAACGGGAAGGTGGATCGTTCGAGTAACCGGGAAGTCCGAAGGAGGACTGTATCTCCTGTCGCTGGCTACCGGCATGGTACCTTCCGCGAGCCACCCGCTGGTCGTCCTGTTCCGGGCAACCGGCCTTGCGCACCTGTTTGCAATCTCCGGAATCAATGTCGTCATCTTTTTCGCAATGCACGCCGCCTTGTTGCGTGGTTTCCTTTGGGTACTGCGAATGCGAAAAGGGAGTCCGGACCTCAACCGAATTGCGTCGTTCGGCTCGCTACCGGTCTGCTGGGCCTATGTCTTGATGGCGGGCGCCCCGATACCGGCCGTTCGTTCCGCGGGAATGGTCACCGCCGCGGTCCTGCTATGGAATCTGGTCGGTGTACGTGGAGCCGGGTTCGGATTGTCGCTCCTTTTTTCAATGGTGGTCGCCGTCACGCCGTTTTCCATATTGACGCCTTCGTTCCTGCTTTCATACGGCGCGGTATTTTTCCTGATTTGCGCTACCCGCACAGAGGAAAATCATGCCGAGGAGATTATCCAGGAGAGGAAAGCCGGACTGAAGATCGGTCGATGGTTCGTCGTTGCAATCGAGAGTTCTGCCGTGGTTTTTTGCGGCACCCTCCCGGTTTCCGCTGCTTTTTTCCAGGGATTGCCCATCGGATCGATCCTGTGGAACGTACTCTTCTGCCCCCTGCTCGGTTCGGGCGGGGTAGCGGGGTCCTTCCTGGCCGTGCTGGGCGGCATGTTCCAGATCGAGTTTCTGGAGGTGCCGGTCCGCTTCATCGCCGATCTGCTCGGGTGGGAGATCATGTGGCTTCGGACAATTTCCGGAAACGGATCCGGTTATTTCGCACTCCCGCCGTCAGGCGTAGGGCCGATGGCCTTTTCGTCGGGTCTTGCCGTAGCCGCATCCCTTTGGCTGCGTTCGAATGACAGGCGGGTCTGGCCGGCTCCCGTCACCGCGGCACTTCTTTTCCTGTTCTGGATACACCTCCCCTATGTCGGAATGCCCGATGCACGGATGTCGGTCACGGCTCTAAACGTCGGAAACGGCGCAAGCCACGTCATCGGTTTCCCCGGCGGCGGAACGATGGTGCTCGATTGCGGAAGCGCGCTTCGAGGTGATTCAGGCAAACGGATACTGGTCCCATATCTCAGGTCCATCGGTGTGAACCGGATCGATCTGCTCGTATTGTCTCACCCGCACGAAGACCATTTCGGCGGTGTCGCGGCGTTGCTGGAAGCCATGCCGGTTGAAGAAATCTGGATACCGGAAGGTATCCCGGTACGTTTGTTCGGAAATGCCGTTTCAACTTATACCGGATATTTGCGCTCGGTCGGCAAGGGATTTTCCACGGAAAGGGGAGGGGCGGTCGTCAAGGTTCGATCAGTCGGAGACGGTTCCGGAACAGGAGCCAATTCGTCAAGCCTGTTGATAGAGGCAGGATATGGCCGGTTCAGCGCATGGTTTCCGGGCGACGTTGAGGGAGGACCGTCTTCCTGGGGGGCAATCGATGAAAAAAAGGACGATTGCAGGGTATTGTTCCTGCCCCATCACGGATCGAAGGGAGCAGATCCCGAAGGTTGGGTCGTCGCCGCCTCGCCGGATATCGCCGTGATCCAGAATAGAAATTGTTTGGCCGGGAAAAATCTGGTACCTTCAAATAAGATTTTTGCCTTGGATAATGGCGCATTGACCATCCGGACCGACGGTTGTTCCGTCATCGTCAGGCAGGAAGACGACTGTCGCCTCTGGAGGTTTCTTTGCCGTTTTTCCTGAATGCCGCAAACAGGGGGATCCCCGCCATTTCAGGCCGGAAGTTCTAATGTCGAAAAATCGCATCCTGATCCTCGCCCCAGATGCTGAGGCGCTTGCGTCTTTTGCTCGGAGCGAGTCACTAAAAGACGTCCATTTCTTTGTCATGTCCGAATGGGAAAAGGGTGTCTCGGCCCTCACGCAGGAATATTTTTCCATCATCATCGCCCGTCATTTCCCGGGCGACGGAGACGTGTCCTCTTTCACTTCCGAGTTGGCACGGCTTGCCCCCAAGACGCCCATCATCCTGATCACCTCCGCGACCGAGGGGCAGGTCGTCCGGGATGCGTTGCGCGGCGGCATCTGCGATGTTGTTTTCGAAGAAGCGATTTCCCTTGAACTGATCCCCCTCATCGAAAAATACATGTTCTCGGGCTATGCGGCGGTTCGCCGGTTATCGCTCGAGGAACTGTTCGAGTATTCCATACCGGTTCTGACTGCGACCGATATGAATCTGCTGGCGCTGACCGTTCTCGAAAAACTGGGAGAACTGGCCGGCTCGACCTACGGCATCCTTTTTCGCGAACACGAAGAATCCGGGACCGGCGGTTTCGCGGTCGTCGCCTCCAATGGCTTTTCCGAAGAATCGCTCGTCGCCGAATTCCTGCTCCGTTTCGGGGGGGGGGTGCTCCACGCCTCTTCGCCTGTCCCTACGGTCGTACCGGCCGAATCCATTTCTACCCTTCACCCCGAAGATGATCATCTCCTGGGCGACAGCCGAAACTTTTTGCTTCTCCGGTTCGACCTCATGCCCGGAGTATCGATTCATGCCGTGCTTGGCGTGCGCAAGCCGCTGGGCCCCGAAGTGCTCGGCAGCGTTCTCCTCGATTTCCTGCTCCGGCAGTCGCGCTTCGCGTTCCTCAATTCGGAACGCTCCGTCCAGACGCAGAATCTCATCTACATCGATGATTTGACCAAGCTTTACAACAGCCGCTATCTCAATGTCGTACTCGATCGCGAACTCAAGCGATCCGAGCGGTACCGGAATTTCTTCTCCGTCATGTTCATGGATCTCGATTTCTTCAAGCGGATCAACGATACGCACGGCCACCTGGTCGGAAGTCGCGTGCTCATCGAAGTCGGAACCGTGTTGCGCTCCTGCGTCCGTGAAACCGACACGGTCGTCCGGTACGGTGGCGACGAGTTTGTCGTGGTCCTGGTCGAGTCCAACGCCGACGAGGCGTTTCTGGTGGCCGAACGGATGCGAAAACTGATCGAGGCCAGATGGTTCGGACAGGAGAACGGGCTCAACCTTCACCTCACCATCTCCATCGGAATCGCCGCTTTTCCCGAGCATGCCTCTACCAAGCAGCATCTGCTCAACATGGCCGACCAGGCCATGTATCGCGGCAAAGAATCCACGAGAAACGTGGTCTATCTCGCGGACATACAAAACGTCCCATGACGCTGCAACCCGTTCGGGGGATGAAAGACATCCTGCCCCCCGAATCCCTTCGCTGGGCCGCTCTCGAAGCCGTTTTTCGATCCTGCGCAACCGCCCACGGCTTTTCCGAAATCCGGACGCCGATTCTCGAGAAAACAGAGTTGTTTTCACGAGGTGTCGGCGAAGCCACGGATATCGTCGAAAAAGAGATGTACACGTTCACCGATCGCTCCGGGGACAGTCTGACCCTGCGTCCCGAGGGCACGGCAGCCGTCGTTCGTGCGGTTCTTTCAGGACGCTCCGAGATCGGCGAATGGCCTGCCCGACTCTATTACATCGGGCAGATGTTCCGGCACGAGCGGCCCCAAAAAGGGCGACTTCGCCAGTTTCATCAACTCGGAGCCGAGTTGTTCGGGACCGATTCCCCTCATGCGGACGCCGAGGTCATTGCTTTTCTCTATCGCTTCCTGTCCAAGGTGGGGCTTCTCGGGGTTTCCCTCCAGATCAACACGCTGGGCGATCCCGAATGCCGTCCCGGGTACAACCGGGCTTTGGCCGATTTCCTCGCCGAGCGCGACGAAGCGCTTTGCGACGATTGTAGGCGCCGTCGGCTCACGAATCCGCTTCGCGTCCTTGATTGCAAGTCCGAAAAATGCACCACGGCGACCGTAGACGCTCCTTCGATTCTCGACATGCTGTGCGACGGGTGTCGCGGACATTTCGAAACGGTCGAGTCGGCGTTGCGCGATTTGGCCGTCCCGTTCGAACGCAATGCCCGGATGGTCCGGGGGCTCGATTATTACCGGCGAACCACGTTCGAATTCGTGATCCCCGGGATGGGTGCGCAGAACACAGTGGCCGCCGGCGGGCGTTACGACGGGCTAGCCGAGATGCTCGGATCAAAAGATCGGATCCCGGCCATCGGTTTCGCCATCGGAATAGAGCGCCTGCTGATGCTGACCGAGGCCGATTCAAAAAAGCGGGCGGACGCCGAGGTCATTGCTTTTCTCTATCGCT
>JANXQJ010000106.1 GCA_025356865.1 Deltaproteobacteria bacterium
CGGTGGTGATCGTCCACAAACATGACCCGTAAGCGCACTCGCTGGCGCTAACAGTGCCAACCACCGAATCACCCGCGTAAACAGTCATGGGCGTACTGTGGGGACAGGTACTTCCTCTTTGGCAGCGCCACGACGCCGCCACCCAGTAGTTTCCTCCGAAGACACCGTTTGAGCCATACTGTATCACAGGTTGAATAATGTACGTGCCGTTGTAGAGACCCGGAAAACTGAAGTAGGTCTGTCCGTTCACATAGTACTCGGTGGGGTTCGCGGGAACTTTCCAAGTCGCACTGATTTCATGGAAGCCGACGCCGGCGCCCAACGCATAGGTTGTATACTCAATCCAACCGCTATCGGTGGGGAAGGTCGTTAGTTCTCCCAGTAATCCAAAGGATGGTATGGAGGAGTGTTCGGCGTATGCACACGGCGAGAGTTGCTTCGTGCTTCCGTCTGGCCGTCGTACAAGTCCAGCCTGACTTATGTTGGACCCACTCGGGATCTCTTCAACACAAGAGCGGTGTCGCAAGCCGGCTGGTGTTCTGACGAGGTCGTCAGTATCTGCAGTGATTGTGAAGGCAGGGCTGTAGGGTACCGAGGGATCAGTGGGCAATTCTGCGGGTTGAGTGCACCCGGATAGGGATACTGCCGATAGCAATGCCAGACAAGCAACGCATTTCGATCTATTGGAGACTGACACAGCCTTGCTCCTCCCAGACGGGACCCAAGCCTCAGGGGTGCAAGGGACTCTTGGTTTCACGCTTCGCACATCCGACCGACAACTTCTTCTTCCGCAAACTCCTCCTATTGCGAGTCGTGTCCTCAGTATTGGGAGCTTTGGACGCGGCTTCTCAACCGACGGCGTCACCAGGAACTGGTCTAATCGCTTTTCCCACGCTCGGGCCCGAGAACCTGTGTCGTGAAACGACTCTCGCGCCTCAACGAGACTTCAGATCTCTTGCGTTCCAAGCCTTGAACGAAGTCTAGTTGGAGCCTCTACCCAATCAAGCCACACCAGTTATGTCGTAATTCTGCTCGGGCTATTCCAGCCGCCCTGAGCTGGCCCGTTCCGGCGGACCGTTGCTTAGAGGTGGTTTCACAACTGTCGTAGCGCGATGAGGGCGCAGGCGAGGTCCACGAAGGCGCGGTCGTGCTCGAGCTGGTGATCATGCCGCACCGTCAGCCGGCGGAAGCTCAGGTGCCAGACATTCGTGCGCTCGATGATCCAGCGGTAGCGGCGCAGCTGGCGGCCATCGACGTCTTGCACGTGCTGGCTTCGGCGCGGTGGGACAATGAGGTCGATATCGCGGCGGCGCAGCTGCTCCCAGAGCGGGCGGCTCACCTACCCCCGGTCCGCCACAAGGCGTTGGGGCTTCATGCGGGGACGCCCGCGCCGCGTCGGGGCCGCGACCGGCGCGAGGGTAGGTTCCGCGAGCGCGACTTCGGCCGTGGCGGCGGACGAAAGGTGCACTCCAAGAGGAACACCGTGGCCGTCGACCAGTACCATAGGCTCTGTCCCCTTACCCTGGCGTGTCGGGCCGATGGCATCGCACCCTTTTTCGCCGGGGCCAAGGTGGCGTCCAGGAAGGCCTCACTCCAGTCGAGCTGCTTGCGCTCAGTGAGGGTCTGGAGTAAGCCGCGCCAGAGTCGGAGCCAGACCCCGGCCCGCTCCCATTCGCTCAGTCGGCGCCAGCAGGTCACGCCGCTGGGGTACTGAGCGGGCACATCGCGCCAGCGGGCGCCGATGCGCAGCACCCAGAGGATCCCCTCCAAACAAGCCCGATCGTCGGTGCGCGGGCGTCCGCCGAGCGGTTTGAGGCGCGGCCGGGGCAACCGTGGGGCGATCTGGGCCCATTGCGCATCGGTGAGGAGGGGGGCCATGTATGTCTCCGCGAGGGGACCCGTCCAGGTTACGCCCAGAGTTTAGGTTGTGAAACCACCTCTGGGGCCTAGTGGGGAGCCCGTCGGTTCGGCCGGTGCCCCCGCTCGAATTGCATCTTGATACCGACCTCCGCGATACAGGAGTTCACGACTCCCTTTTGGGCATTGCCAGATCAGGGTCACAGAGTTACTCGTCATCCAATGCGTGGTTATGGACTCGATCTTCCGGCTGCAGATAAGTCTGATGGAGCGGTCTCATGTCCCCCCGTGCGTTCCTGTCTTTCCTACTCGCGATATTCGGGTGCAATTCCACACTGCCTGGCAATCCAACTCCTCTCCTCGGGCAATTTGGTGGTGTTGGCGCCGAGTTCAGAGGCTACCAAGACAAGTTGATTGTCCGGATCGGATGCTATCGGACACAGTTTGATGGCGCCGTGACCCTCAGCGCTGACGGATCCTTCTCCGCGGAAGGACGCGTCTCCAGCACCAATGTCGGTTCGCTCGTCGGGCTCAAAGCTCGCATCTCTGGGCAGTACAAAGCGGGCAATGTCCTTCTGATACATGCTCTTCGTGATGTGCATGGTGTTTGGGCCAAACCGGACACCTTTGACCTCCGCGCTGGAGCCAACGCTAGCTATCCGGAGGGAATCTACTGCCTGAATTAGACTCCGACGCTCCCCGTTCGCTCGTCGGTACGAAGCCATATTCAAAGGCCTATGTGAACTCGCCCGGAGGCCGTATGGACCCGCCCTAACCAAATCTGAAGCAGCGAGATTTATCATCGCCTTCTGTCCCCCTCCGTTCGATTCGGAGAATTCTCATGCGGACAGCTTCACGGTCCTTGCTGCTGACCGTCGCCGTCGCCCTTGGACCGGCAGCCTGCAGCCCTGGTGGCAATCCCACTTCAACCGCAGCCGAGCTCCCTGCAGGGCCATCCTTCTCCTTCGACAAACAGATCACGGGTGAGCTTAGGACCGTCATGGTCTCATATTCGAATGATGCACCCGCTGACCGACTGTCACAGGTGGCCCGGACCAGGGCGCGTCGGGCGTTCGACTATCCGACTCGGCGTCACATCACCATGGACATTCCTGCCGACCAGCTGGCGGGAATCTCCACCGCATTCTCGCATCTCCCCTGGGTTACCAATGTGGTGGTCTTTCCGCCATCTAATACGTATCTCGCTTCCACGCTTCGACGGCATCATTCCTCCACTTTCACACCCCCACCTAATGCAGCACGATGGTCCGAAACGACCCCGTGGGGGATCCATTTCACCAACGCCGACCTCGTGCAGTCCACTTTCGGAAACTACGGATCCGGTGTGAAGGTGGCGGTGATGGACGGCGGACTGAACTGCTCGGATGGTGACTTGACGGGCCACGTCGCTGGGGGCGTGGATTTCGTTGGCGACGGCTACACCTACTGCCAAGACCCCATTTCCCACGGCACCGAAGTCGCTGGAATCGTCGGTGCTGCAAGTAATGGCGATGGCGTGCTCGGCATGGCGCCCAGTGCGAGCTTGTACTCCATTCGAGTGGCAGACACCCTTCGCAGGGTCTCCTACGCGACTGTCGAAGCAGGACTAGTCTGGGCGATCAACAACAACATGCAAGTCGTAAACATGAGCTTTGCGGATTGCGGCGGCAGCTTTTCCGACAGCGTTAGTACTGATCTGACCGCAGCGATCAATGCCCACCTCATTCTGGTGGCGGCCGCAGGGAACGGAGACTCGACTGTCTTGTGCACGTCCAGCAGCCCGGTCTCGAACTATGCATCTCACAGTGGCGTTATCGCAGTGGCCGCGTTCGAATCCTCGGACACCACCGTACCTTCATGGCAGCAGCACGGCACCGAGATCTTTATCGCCGCCCCCCACCGGGTGGCCACCATCGGCAACTCTAGCTTCTCGGGTACGTCAGCTGCCGCACCGCACGTCTCTGGCGCCGTGGCGCTTATGTTGGCCCAGGGGTTCAGTTATGCCGAGGTTCCGACGTTTCTCGCCTACGAGACTCAGAACAAGCCTAGTGGCTCTGGCCATCCACGAAACACGACTCGAGGGTACGGCTTCCTCGACGCGGGCGCATCGGTGCAGATAACACCACAAATCGCGTCGTTCGTGACCGACTGCAACGGAGTCGTGTACACTGGCGATGTGTGCCATGTCTCAGCTCATCGGCTCTCGACCACGGGGTACGCTCCGTTCGGGTATCACTGGTCGATTGCTGCGACAGGCGGATGGACCGTAACGACCTATTCAAGTTCGGATTCGACGCTGACATTCACAGTCCCCGGGGACTACATGTCGTCCTTCACGATCGAAGTGCGCGACTCCCTGTCAGACGCTGTGACAGCCAATCATGCCAGACTTGGGCTTGCCCAAGAGATCGATTGGGTCGTCTGCCCTGGCGGGGAGGCCCTTAGGGCCTCGACGACAATTGCGGCAGCGCCAGTGGCCTCTCCCAGCACCATCGTACGACAGGTATTCGGAGTGACCGGCTCTAAGGCCACGCGACCGTTGTTTCTGGGTAGCGGAGGTGGACACACCGACTCGATCTGTCCCTAACCCCACTGAGTAGACATTGAACTGAGCCCCACCCGGGACAACCGTTCTCCCTGGTGGGGTTCAGGTGCTCACTGCCTGCTCGATCTGCCGGGGACCCAATCTGGGGTACTCATTCGCCGTGACGCCGATCCTGTTGCAGCATCGCGCGCTGAGCGGGATGAGCAGCCCGACCTGATTACCTGCATGAATCGCGTTGCGGATCCAGGTTGGAGGTGGAGTGGTCGGCTTGTGCCTAGTCGACATGCTCCGATCGAAGGGCTCTTGGTCGATTCCGACGGACGAGTACGGTTGACCGTCCCACTACCTTCTCCGACAATTCGCCGAACGAGCATCATCGGTAGTTCGCTGATCGACCCGAACCCGCCGCTACGCACTGAGGGTGGAACGGAACGAGCAATGGCTTGCGCTGCGCTGCGTCACGCCGATGCCCGCAACGCTTACGCGGGAACTGTCGCTCGCGGCCTGATCACGCGAGCATCCGGAAGATTCTACACACGAGTTTGCACTTGGCCCAAGTACGCGACTGGGCCGCGCTGGTCACCTCCACACCGGTTCAACAACCAACGACGGAAGCGCCACCACTGTTCGTTGGATGAACTCTGTTGTGGCGTTACTAATCGTTCGGTCGTGTTTTGATCGGTACTGTAATGGGTCTCAGCCCGCGATCCCGGCCCGCTCTTTTGCCTTGGCAATCACCGCCGCCATCACGTCGCGATACTTGCTGAACGTGTCGTCGACCACGTTGAGCGTCGGGATCGCACTCGGCGAGAGCGACAGGGTGACCGGATCGAACCTCCCAAACCCGGCCTCGTGCACCCCACTGCTCCCGCGCCCAGGCGCCGGCAGGCTCAGGTGCTGGAAGTAGCGGGCGTACGGTTGCAGTCGGCTGCCGACGCCCACATGGTACATCGGGATGAACTCCAGCAGCGCGTCGTAGCTCATCTCACCCACGCACGGCACGCCGGGATGCTTGGCGCGCAGGTTCAGCACCAGCTGCCGCGTCCCCTCGTGCATGTCGGCCTTGGTGTTGTTGGCGTGGCCGCCGACGATGTCGAGGAAGTACGCGTCGACGCCAAAGCGGCCGATCATCTCGCTGATCCGCCCCTCGAGCCACTGCCGCCACGAGGCGACGCCGAGGTTCATGTAGGCGAGCCACCCTTCCTGGTGCCGGTCGTTGTCCCAGTCCACCCAGTTGAGGTCCATCGCGTCGCCGTCGATCTTGGCGACCGCGCCGTCGGCGATCTTGCGGAACGCCGGCTGGTTCCGGTTGGCGGTGTTGGTGCCGTACATCGGCATGACGTGGAAGCCGAGCTTGTGCGCCTCGTCCACCAGCCTGTGGAACCCAGCCTCCCCGCCCATCCGGTCGTTGACCTGGTAGTTGGGATAGTCCCAGTAGTAACGGCCATCCCACGCCGACAGGAACGCCAGCACCCGGTTGGCCGGGATCTGTGTCGCCATCCAGCGCAGGATCTCCAGTTGCCGGGCGTAGTCGTTGAAGATGTACCCGGTGTAGTGCTGCCCATGGAGTGTGGTGACCATGGCCACGTCGCGCATCCAGGCCGGCACGTCGGGGCGTGTCTCCCACTTCTCGAGATGGTATACCTTGGCGAGACGATCGTAATGCGGCTGGATCACGGCGTCTGCAGTGGTGCCGCTGGTGATCCGCCACCCCGGCACGGCCAGCCGCTTCTGCTGCAGCCATCCCTCAGCTTCGTGGATCGCCTCGACGCGGAAGCCCGTCTCGCCTGGCTGGAAGAAGAACCGCTTGGTGCGCACCCGGTCATCGAGGGTGGCAATCGAGATGAACTGGTTGTCCGCCACCTGGATGGCGGCCAGCGGCGTTCCCATGCCGCCCGCCGTGTTGCCGCCGAAGAGGTCGCCACCGCTGAACGGGTAGCCGACCAGTACTTCATCGTCACTGGCGCGGCCGAACCCGCCACCGCTGAACGAAAGCCGCCCGCGCGGGATACCGCGGATCACCGTGGTCACCGTCTTGATCGGGATGTCCATCTCCGCGACGGTGTCCCAGGTCACCACGTCTCCTTCGCGGCGGAAGGTGGCGGTCAGCTTGCCCGCTCTCCGTTCCTGCCCGCCAGCCCAGACCAGGCCATCGGCGGTAAGGACCATCATGCTGCCAGAGATGGTCGCCTTCATCCCCTTCTGGTCGAGGCCGTAGGCGTTTTCGTGGCTGTAGACCATGAAGCTGAAGCGGTACCCTGCGAACGCCACCGACGGCTCGGGAAAGTCGAATGAGAAGGTGTTGTACTCGCGCCCCTTCGGTGGGATGAACACTTCGCTCGTTGAGGTGAGCGCGGTGATTTCACCGTCGGGCCGGGAGGGCAGCGCCACGGGGATCGCCCGCGGCACGGCCGCTGTGGCCTCGGCGGGCTGAGAGACGATCATCCCGGCGCCGGCCACGCCGAGGACCTTGAGCAGGTCGCGCCGGGAAAGAGCGTCGCTCATGCGCTTACTTCGGCAGCGCGATGTACTTCGGATCGATCCCCGTGAAGCCCCAGGTCTGCAGCTGCCGCGCCCAGGTGCCGAGGTTCTCCATCGACACACGCACCAGCTCCATGTTCACGTGCGCCGGAACTTCCTTCTTGTTGTAGACGTGGTCGAAGATGGTCCGGACCGAGACATCACCCCAGGAATAGGTCGGCTGCGCCAGCAGCACCGGTACCAGCCCCGATTCGACGTAGGGCAGCTCAGCAGGCAGCGCGTCGACCGAAACGATCTTCACCCGCTTGGCATCGAGTTCGGTCAGCAGCGCCGGCGTGAAGAGCGCCCAGCCGCCGATCATCGCCCAGCCATTGATATCCCGATACGCGTTCTGCGCCCGCAGCACCTCGGCCGCGGCATCCTGCGGTGTCTCGGCGTGATAGAACGTCTCGACGATCGTGATCCCGGGGTACTTCGCCGCCTCTTCCTTCACGCCCGCCACCCGCTTCTGCAGGTTCGGCGCGTTCTGGTTGCCGGCCACGATCCCGATCTTCCCCTTGCCGCCCATCTGGGTGGCGAGCTCCGACATCACCTGGCGGCCAATCGCCATGTCGTCGCCGCCATAGAACGAGAAACGCTTCGATTCAGGCGCATCGCTGTCGAACATCATCACTGGTACGCCGCGGTCGACCGCCGCATTGATCGCGCCGTTGATCTTGCTGGCATCGCTGGCCGAGACGAGGATCGCGTCGTCACCCGCGTTCACCGCTTCGGCGATCCGCTGCGCCTGGACCGTGCCGTCCTCGGTCGGCGGCGTCAGCCAGTCGATCGTGACGGTGACGCCCGTGGTCTTGGTGAGGTCGGCCGCGGCCGCCTCGGCGCCGGTGCGCGCGGAGAGAAAGACCGGGTTGGTCGAGCTCTTGGCGATCAAGGCGATCCGGAAGGTCTTCTTTGCTCCGGTGCCCTTGCCGCAGGCCAGGACGGAAACGGCGGCGGCGAGCAGGAGGAGACGCGGGAAGGCGCTGGCAATGCGGGACATCGATGCTCCGTGTTGGCGGGGGACGTGCAAGACTACGACCCCCCCGGCGGGGTGTCAACGCAGGGGAACTGGCCCTCCCTCTTCCGTCCATGTCCTTCGCCCGATATCGTCCTGCTGTCTCCAGCCGGACATCCCGATGACACTTCATCAGATCAACGCACGCCAGCCGGGTGCATTCCGTCCGCTGGCGGGCCTGCCGCTGCCACCCTCCAAGTCGCTGACCCTTGGCCTGCTGGTCGGTTCCCGCGGCTTCTTTCCGGGGCATCTGGCCGAACAGGGCCGCGCCGAGATGATCGCGGCGCTCGAGGCCGAAGGGTTCGAGGTCGTGATTCCCGACGCGGCCGTATCGAAGTTCGGTGCGATCGAAACCCGCGACGAGGCGAAACTCTGCGCCGCCCTCTTCCGCGAGCATCGCGACCGCATCGCCGGAATCGTGGTCGCGCTGCCGAACTTCGGCGATGAGCGGGGCGTGGCCGAAACGATTCGGCTCGCCGGACTGAACGTTCCCATCCTGGTGCAGGCGTTTCCCGACACACCCGACCAGATGGGAATCACGCACCGGCGGGACGCCTTCTGCGGCAAGATGTCGGTGTGCAACGTCCTCCGGCAGTACGGATTGCCGTTCTCGCTCACCTCGCGCCACACCGATCATCCCGACAGTGACACCTTCCGCACCGACCTGCGCGCCTTTGCGGCGACCTGTCGAGTGGTCAAGGGACTGCGGTCGCTGCGGATCGGGGCGATCGGCGCGAGGCCTGGCGCGTTCAAGACGGTGCGGTACAGCGAGAAGATCCTCGAGGCCGCCGGGATCGCCGTCGAGCCGGTCGACCTGTCGGAGATCCTTGGCCGGGTCGCCCGGACCGCCGATGATGATCCCACCGTGCAGGCCAAGCTCGCCGCCATCCACGGCTACGTCACGACCGCCGGAATTCCCGCGGAGTCGCTCCTGCGCATGGCCAAGCTTGGCGCGGTGATCGATGGCTGGATGCGGGAGGAAGACGTCGCGGTCAGCGCGGTGCAGTGCTGGACCGCGATGGAGGAGTACTTCGGTGTGGTGCCATGCACCATCATGAGCATGATGAGCAACGACCTGCTGCCGAGTGCCTGCGAAGTGGATGTCTGCGGGACCCTCAGCATGGTTGCGCTGACCCTCGCGGCCGGCAGTCCGAGCGCCCTGCTCGACTGGAACAACAACTACGGCGACGACCCGAACAAGGCCGTCTGCTTCCATTGCAGCAACCTGCCGAAGCACTTCTTCGAGTCGGCGAAGATGGACTACCAGGAGATCATCGCCGGCACGGTCGGCCGCGACAACACCTGGGGCACCATCGTCGGCAAGGTCCGCCAGGGGCCGATGACCTTTGCGCGCTTCTCGACCGACGACCGGACCGGGCGGATCCGTGGCTACGTCGGCGACGGCCGCTTCACCAACGATCCCCTCAAGACCTTTGGCGGGGCAGGGGTGGTGGAAATTCCCCGCCTGCAGGAACTGCTCCGGTACCTCTGCGAGCAGGGCTTCGAACATCACGTTGCCGGCAACTTCTCGACGGTCGCCGATGTCCTCCATGAGGCCACCACCCGCTATCTCGGCTGGGACGTCCTGTGGCATCGCTGAAGCCGAGCGTCGTCGTCGCGGGCGTCGACTTCGGCACCCAGAGTGTCCGGGTGTCGA
>JANXQJ010000114.1 GCA_025356865.1 Deltaproteobacteria bacterium
GCTGGCCGCTTTCCTGGATGTTCTGGCGCGATTTCGGTACGCGCTACCTGTTGCGACTTTCCCAGGCCCAGCCGACATCGGAACGTCTGAACCCGCTCCCGCCTCCGGATTCTTCGACTCTTTCCGCCCTGACGCTGAGCCTTCCTCCCATGCCGGGAGCCGAATACTGCACACCCGACGTTCTTGCCGCCATCTGGACCGACCTCGATCGCTGGGTACTGGAGTCGATCGCCCGGCAACCGGAGGGGCTGCCCGGTTTCCTGCACCGGTACGCGCCGCTCTGGCGGCAGGTGGGGCGGGTCTGCTTTCATCTGGCGGAAAACCGCAAGGATCCCGAATTCCCCTTCGCCTTCATGGCGACCTACATTCCCAGGCTCGGGAAAAACGCCCGCGCCCAGCATCTGCCTCTCAGCCAGGCGCTCCGGGAGTATGCCGGCGCGAACAACCGTGACGCCCTGATTCGCCTGCTGGAACCGGTTCACGAAGCCGGGAAGCGTTGCGAGTGGGTACGGGAGTTACAGGAGAGCGGAGACATCTATCACCCGCTGGCCTGGACGCCGGAGGAAGCGTACCCGCTTCTCAAGGATGTGTCTGCTCTCGAGGAGAGCGGCCTCGTGGTCCGTCTGCCGGATTGGTGGAGAAAACGCCCCCGCCCCCGGGTCCAGGTCGTCATCGGCTCGAAAGACGGAGAAAAGCTGTCCGCTTCGGTCTTGCTGGATTTCCGCGTGCAGATGACTTTGGACGGCGCCGACCTCACGCAGGAAGAAATCGAGGCGCTGACGACGGCCGGCGAGGGACTTTCGCTCCTGCGGGGGCAATGGGTCGAGGTGGATGGCGAAAAACTGCGCCAGGCGCTGGAGCAGTGGCGGCGGGTCGAAGCCGAGGCCGGGGGCGACGGCCTTTCGTTCATGGAAGGGATGCGCCTCCTCGCGGGCGCCCGACGGGACCTGACCGGAAATGACGCCACGCTGGACGAAAACGGCTGGGCGTTCGTCTCGCCTGGCGACCGGTTGCGCGAGATGCTGGCCGGGCTGCGGGAACCGGCACGGTTGGCCGCGGTGCAAGCCGGAACCGGACTGGATGCGACGTTGCGCCCGTACCAGCAGGCGGGCCTCAACTGGCTCTGGTTCCTGTCGGAACTCGGGCTGGGCGCCTGCCTGGCCGACGACATGGGGCTCGGGAAAACCATCCAGGTCATTTCCCTCCTCCTGGCACGAAAGGATGCGGCCGGGGAGAAAGCACCAAGCCTGCTGGTGTTGCCCGCCTCGCTCCTTTCGAACTGGAAGAGCGAGCTGGAGCGTTTCGCGCCGTCGCTCAAGGTCGTCTGCCTTCATCCGTCGGCGATCGAACGACCCGAACTGGCGCGCATCGCCGCCGATCCCGTACCGGCTCTTGCATCGGCCGATGCGGTGCTGACGACCTACGGCATGATCCAGCGCCAGGACTGGATCCGGAAGCCGGTGTGGGACCTGATCGTGCTGGACGAAGCCCAGGCCATCAAGAACTCCGGCACGCAACAGGCCAAGGCGGTGAAGACCCTTTCCGGAAGGGCAAGGATCGCGCTGACCGGCACCCCGGTCGAAAACCGCCTGTCCGATCTCTGGTCGCTGTTCGACTTCCTCTCTCCCGGCCTGCTGGGCACCGCGTCCCGGTTCAAGCAGTTCGTCGCCTCGCTTGAAAAGCACGAGCCGCCGTCGTATGCTCCGCTGCGGACATTGGTTTCGCCCTACATCCTCCGCCGCATGAAGACCGATCCCGCAGTCATCAGCGATCTTCCCGACAAGGTCGAGATGGCGGCCTGGTGCGGCTTGAGCAAGGCACAGGCCCGTTTATACGGTCAGGCGGTGAAGGAACTGTCCGAAGCGCTTGCGGAACAGCGGGAGGGAATGAAGCGCCGGGGGCTGATCCTGTCGTCGCTGATGCGGTTCAAGCAGATCTGCAATCATCCCGGCCAGGCGCTGGGAGACGGGGACTACGCCGAGGCGCGCAGCGGCAAGTTCATGCGTCTGCGGGAACTGGCCGAAGAGATCGCCTCCCGCCAGGAAAAATTGCTGGTCTTTACCCAATTCAGGGAAATGACCGAGCCGATCGCCACTTTTCTCGCCACGCTTTTCGACCGCCCCGGGCTTGTGCTGCACGGCGGCACGCCGGTCGTCGAGCGGAGCAAACTGGTGGACCGGTTCCAGCACGAAGACGGGCCGCCTTTCTTCGTCCTCTCGCTCAAGGCCGGCGGCTCCGGTCTCAACCTGACCGCTGCCGCCCATGTCATCCATTTCGATCGCTGGTGGAATCCGGCGGTGGAGAATCAGGCCACCGACCGCGCCTTCCGGATCGGACAGAAAAAAAACGTCATGGTGCACAAGTTCGTCTGCAAGGGAACGGTCGAAGAAAAGATCGACGCGATGATTTCCGCCAAGGCCGGACTTGCGACAGGATTGCTTGAGGGGGCGGAAACGTTGCTGACCGAGATGGACGACGAGGCGTTGCTGAAGCTGGTGGCGCTGGATCTCGAAAAGGCGGGGATATGAGAAGAAGATTCCGGGACTCCGATGACTACGGATGGCCTCGCTATGTGCCGGTGGCCGAACGTCGGGCAAAGACGGAAAAACAGCTCGGGAAATTGAAGAAGAAAGGGCTGAACCACCAGCCGGTGCACATTGCCGGTAGGAAGATCGCCGAATCTTTTTGGGGCAAGGCGTGGTGCGACCACATGGAGTCGTTCAGCGATTACGACAACCGCCTGCCCCGCGGCCGCAGCTATGTCCGCAACGGATCGGTCTGTCATCTCGAGATCCAGGGCGGCCGGATCAAGGCCATCGTCAGCGGATCGACGCTGTACAACGTTTCCATCACCATCGTGCCGCTCAAGAAAACGAAATGGGATGCCGTCCGATCTACCTGTACCGGAAGGATCGGGTCGCTGATCGATCTCTTGCGCGGGAAACTGGATCGCGGCGTCATGGAAGTCGTCTCGGATCGGGAAAACGGCCTTTTCCCGCTGCCCGGCGAGATGAAATTCGACTGCGACTGTCCGGATTGGGCCGTCATGTGCAAGCACGTGGCGGCGGTGCTCTACGGCGTGGGGGCCCGGCTTGACCACTCGCCGGAGATGCTGTTCCTGCTTCGCGGGGTGAATCACGAAGAACTGGTCGATGTTTCCGCGGCGGTCACCGGTGTGACCAGGTCTGGAACGTCCCGGCGGAGGATTGCCGCGTCCGGTATCGCCGACGTGTTCGGGATCGATCTGGCCGAAACAGAGGAAACGGTTCCAAGACCATCGACCGTTCCCCATGCGCCGCAACCGCTTGCGAATAACGATGGTGTCCCTTTTCCGGCCAGGCTGACCGGCCAGGCCATCTCCGCCTGGAGATCGTCTCTCGACGAGACCCAGGCCGTATTCGCCTCCCGCATCGGGGTAACCGCAGCGAGCGTTTCGCAATGGGAGAACAAGGGAAAAGCGGTTCTCGGATTGCAGGATCGCACGGTGTCGAAACTGGGCGCGGCCTGGAAACTGACGCATTGACTTGTAAGGAACCCACGGGCGGCAGTGTGAATCGGCGTCCGAGTTTGACCCGGATCGGCATCCAATCATGACCCATGCCGCAGACGGAATATCAGATATACATCTATGACTTATGCCCATTGAGGGTGGGTCATTATTGGACGCCGATTACCCCCGAAAAGGCGTACACCGCAAGGCCATCCACCCACAGGTCGGGCTGTAGCGCAGACTGTCACTCATATCATGACCATATGCCGTCAGGATTGCATTTGGTACTACTGAATGCAATAATGCCGGTATGAGGCACCGCGCACACTGGGTCGAGCGGATTCTAGGTCTGTTCGAATCCCGCTCGGTCGTATGGCTCTCGGGCGTTCGCCGCGCCGGAAAGACCGTCCTCTGCCGAAGTCTCCCCGACGCGGAGTATTTCGACTGCGAGTTGCCGCGTACGCGCCGCGTGCTGGCCGATCCCGAGGGGTTCCTGTCCGAGACCTCGGGTAAGACGATCGTCCTCGATGAGGTCCACCGCCTCGACAACCCTTCCGAACTGCTGAAGATCGCCGCCGACCATTTCCCCGCCACGCGCGTGGTCGCAACCGGCTCATCGACTCTTTCGGCGTCGGCCCGCTTCCGCGACACGCTGGCGGGCCGCAAGCGCGAGCTGTGGCTCACGCCTGCGACGTTGGCCGACCTCGGCGCATTCGGCGGTCTTTCGCTCTCCCGCCGGATGCTCCACGGCGGGCTTCCCCCATTTCTGCTCTCGTCCGCGCCGGACCCGCACGACTTCGAGGAATGGATCGACGGCTACTGGGCGCGCGACATCCAGGAACTGTTCCGGCTCGAGCGGCGCCACTCGTTCCGCCGTTTCCTCGAACTGCTCCTCGCCCACTCGGGCGGCATCTTCGAGGCGACGCGATACGCCTCCCCGTGCGAGATCAGCCGAACGACGGTCGCGAACTACCTTGCCGTGCTCGAGGCGACGCACGTGGCCCACGTCGTGCGCCCGTTCTCCACGCACCGTCCGACCGAGATCGTCTCTGCCCCCAAGGTGTACGGCTTCGACACCGGCTTCGTCTGCCACCAGCGCGGATGGGAATCGCTGCGCCCGGACGACCTCGGCCCACTTTGGGAGCACCTCGTGCTGAACGAGCTTCACGCCCATCTCCAGACGCGCGAGATCCGCTACTGGCGCGACAAGTCGGGACACGAGATCGATTTCGTGGTGCCCCGGAAGAAGGGCGGGCCGGTGGCGATCGAGTGCAAGTGGAAGGCGTCCGAGTTCGATCCGGGCAACCTCAAGATCTTCCGGGCGCGCTACCCGGAGGGGTTGTCGCTCGTCGTCGCCTCCGACGTGTCCGCTCCGATGACGCGGTCGTTCGGGCCGGTCGAGGTGCGGTTCGTCGGGCTTTCGGACCTCCCCGGCATCACTCCGGCCACTTGTTGAAAGGGCGCGGGCACGAGGCGGTCGAGTGTCTGCCGGCATTCCCAACAAGCGAATGCGTTCCACCAAGATCGGGAGGCGGGCCTGGCTGGCCGGATCGGGAGGCAGGTTACCGGATAGCGACTCCACGAACCGCTCTTCTTTCTCCAGTCGCCTGAATGTTTCCGATAGGTAAATTCGCAAGGCGACCGGCGCGTTTCGGACCTCCTCGATGATCTCGGCTCGCCCGTCCAGTAGGGCGACGATGTCCTCAAGATCATGGCTGCCGGAATAATCTTCACGCCCTCGATTGCGGAAGGCTTCCAGCTTGGTAGCCAGAAAACAGGCGGGATCGACCAATCGAATTTCCGTCTTTTCGTTCAACCGGACGGTCCGGGCCGTCTCCATGGCCAGCGGATACCAGCGATTGCTGAAGCCGATGATCCCGGCCTCCGTCGGCATGACGTCGACCTTGATGTTC
This sequence comes from Deltaproteobacteria bacterium, assembly GCA_025356865.1. Taxonomy (GTDB): domain Bacteria; phylum Desulfobacterota; class Deferrimicrobia; order Deferrimicrobiales; family Deferrimicrobiaceae; genus JANXPS01. Next base: position 5,404 of record JANXQJ010000114.1, read on the forward strand.
CCGATCCGCCAGCGGCAGATCGGGGCGCCTTCTTCGTCATCGGGGCGGAAGCCGAGTTCGGTCAGCGATGCCCC
>JANXQJ010000127.1 GCA_025356865.1 Deltaproteobacteria bacterium
TCCAGATAGGAATTTCCTTTTTTCGCAAGCCGCGGCCGGGGGCGACATGCCCTTCCGGCCGCCGCTCTTTCCGGGAGTCGTCCGGCAAATCCGCATCTCCGACGCCAGCCCGGGGCCCGAGCACCCACAATCCCCTTGCGCAAGCTCCCTCCGGCAATATACTGCTTCATGAGCGCTCCGGCTAGACGCACCTCCAGCGTACCCCCTGCTTCCCGATCTTTCACATGACCGGAAGGCGGCCACCCTACTGCGCCCCGTAGTCCGGAAACGGGTCGTGCGCGGAGTCGTCCGGGAACGGGCCATGAGCCTGTTCCTCGAACAACGGCGGCGACCGCCCGGGGAGATTCAGCGGCTCGAAGCGACGGCCGACGTGCTCGAGGATCTTCCGGATCACCGGCGCCTGCGTGACGAAACCGACCACGCGCATCCGCCCCCCGCAACGACACAGCATCGGGTCGACCTCGTACACCCGACGGATCATCCGAGCCCAACTGCGCCGCCGCGCCTTCGTCCAGTCCGATTCCGGGGAGGGCGGCCTGCCGGACGACTCATCCGGGGAAGCAAGCGTGAACGCCTCCCGCCGCAACGCCTTCCCCCGATGCGCGTTCGAGTATGCCCCGTAGTAGTGGACGAGCTGCGTCCCCTTCTCGGGGATATGCGACGTCAGACGAGCGATCCACTCCAGGTAGTCGAAGTCCTGATGGAGGACCGGATCCGCGCCGGCGCCCCGGTCGTGTCCGTCGCCCTTGGCGAGGTAGCGCAGCTTAGGCTCGTTCGACGGGTCAAGCCGGAGCCGACTCGTCGCAGCAGGGCCGCGAACCATGTAGAGCCCGACCCGGACCGCGTCGTCGACAGCCGGGATCTCATCCCCGGCAAATGCGTGAAATCCGGAGTGCCGCCACGAGCGCATCCGGTCCACCAGTTCCGGAGAGACCATCTGTTCCTTGAGAAGCAGCGCGAGAACGCGTGCCTGGAAGAGGTCGCGCAGCGTCGGAACGTCGAAGTACGGAAGCGGGAGGAATCCTCCCTCGACGGTGAACGCCCCAGCGGGCGCGAGAACGTGCAGATGCGGGTGCCAGTTCAAGAAGTCGCCCGCCGTCTGGATCGAGACGATCGCGGCGGGAAGGGCCGTCGAATCGGTCTCCGCCCGGATGAATGCGGACACCGCGTTCCAGGCGCACAGGGCGAGCTTCGGGAGCAGGGAGCGGCGGTACCGGAACGCGGAGCGAAGCGCCTTGGGCAGCGCGAACACCAAGTGCCGGTGCGACACCTCCCGGATCACCCGCTCGCGGGCGAACTCGGCCCAAAGATCCGCCCGCTTCGCGGAACACGACGGGCAGAAACCGCGCTGCTTGCAGGAAAAGGCGACGAAATGCTCCGCGCGGCACGCGTCGCAACGGACTCGTGCGAAGCCGCCCTCCGGCAGTCCGCAACCGAGAAACCGCTCGACGGTCTTCGGAACGAGGCACCGCAGCGGCCCGAAGGTTCGCTCGAAGCGGTGCTCGTACTCGCGGGTGAAGCGGTCGAAAAACTGGTTCAGGACGGCGAAGAACGGAGAACGCTCGGGGCGGCGGGGACGGTAAAATGCCCGCTTTGCTTCGGGCAGCAGGTCATGTGGAACGGATTCGAATGCCGGGTCCATGCCCGGCGGAAGTCAAGTAGCGGGCCACCTTACGGAGAAGGCGGAGCGGCTCTCCTGGCGATCAGGCGAGGATGTCCCGGAGTTGCATGACGAGAGGCAGTAACTCGACGGTCGCAGTACGCCATACGACGTCCTCGTCCACGCCGAAGTAATCGTGGACGACCTTGTGGCGCATGCCGATGATCGACTTCCAGGGAACTTCCGGGTGCTCCGCCTGGAAGTCGGCGGAAACCCGCCGGGCTGCTTCCCCGACGATCTGCAACAGGTGCGTCAGGGCCAACCTCAAGTTTTCATCCCGGTCGAAATCTTCCCGCGTGAGGCCGGAGACTTTGCCGACGGCTTTCTCCGCGCTGTCGGCCATGTGGCCGACATAGACAAGATCGTCACGCTGCAAAACCGACCTCGGCTTCGGCCAGCACCCTGTCCCGGATGCGAGGACTGAGGAATTTCTCGGTGACGAGATCGACCTCTCGGTTTCCGAGGAGCGCCGACAACTCCGCCTCGATCCGGGCAAGGCCAAGGAACCCGGGGACTGCCTCCGGCTCGAATTCGACCAGGACATCGACATCGCTTTCAGGGCCGAAGTCGTCCCGCAGGACCGACCCGAAGAACGCCAGTCGTCTGATGTGGTTCCGCCGACAGAATTCCGCGAGCAGTGATTTGGATACGTCCAGTTTCATGGCGTCAGTATAGCCGGGAACCGAAATGATCGGCCTGAAAATCCCGCGGCCCCCTCCCCGATTTTCCCGGGAAGAGGGCCGCGTCGTTTCGGGCCGGATGAAGCGGGCGGACTACAGGTACTTCGCCGCCAGCACTTCGGCGATCTGGACCGCGTTGAGCGCTGCGCCCTTGCGGAGCTGGTCGCCGCACACCCACAGGTTGAGGGTGTTCTCGGCCGACTCGTCCTCGCGGATGCGACCGACGTAGCAGTCGTCCTTGCCCGCCGCGAAAAGCGGCATCGGGTAGACGTTGTTTTCCGGGTCGTCCATCACCTGGCAGCCGGGGAACGCCGCGATCAGCTCGCGCGCCTTCTCGCGGGTGATCTTCTTCTCGAACTGGGCGTTGATCGAGATCGAGTGGGCGGTCAGGACCGGCACGCGCACCGTCGTGCAGGTGACGCGCATATCCGGGAGCCCCATGATCTTGCGGCCCTCGTTGGTCATCTTCATCTCTTCCTTCGTGTAGCCGTTGTCGAGGAAGGAGTCGATGTGCGGAATCACGTTGAACAGGATCTGGTGCTTGAACGCCGCGACCTCGTACGGCTCGCCCTTGGCGAAGGCGTGTGCCTGCTTGACCAGCTCGGCCATCGCCTTCGCGCCCGCGCCCGAGGTCGCCTGGTAGGACGACGCCACGACGCGCTTCAAGGTGCCGAAGTCGTGCAGCGGTTTAAGCGGCATGATCGAGATGATCGTCGTGCAGTTCGGGTTCGCGACGATGCCGCGCTGCTTGTACTGCGCGATCGCCTCGGGATTGATCTCGGGCACGACCAGCGGCACGTCGGCGTCCATCCGGAACGCCGAGGAGTTGTCGACGACCACGGCGCCCGCTTCCCAGGCCGGGGCTGCGAATTCCTTGCTGCGGGAGGCGCCCGCCGAGAAGAGGGCGATGTCGATCCCCTTGAACGAGTCTTTGGAGAGCAGCTCGCACGGAATCTCTTCGCCCCTGAACTTGAGTTTCTTGCCGACCGACCGCTCGGACGCGAGCAGCTTCAGGTTCTTGATCGGGAAGTTGCGCTGTTCGAGGATCTGGAGGAACACATCTCCGACCGCGCCGGTCGCACCGGCGATGGCCACGTTGAACTGCTTGCCGCTCATTTCATTCACCTCGCAGAGTTGAGTATCGCCTGACGGACCTTCTCGCCCATCTCGATGGTTCCGACCTTCGTGACGCCGGGGCCCTCGCGGAAGATATCCGCCGTGCGCCAGCCGTCGGTCAGCACTTTTTCGACCGAACGGTCGATCAGCGCCGCTTCGTTCGGCATGTCGAACGAGTATTTCAGCATCATCGCGACCGACAGGATGGTGGCCAGCGGGTTCGCCAGCCCCTTGCCCGCGATGTCGGGCGCACTGCCGTGGATCGGCTCGTACATCCCGACCTTGCCGCCGAGCGACGCCGACGGCAGCATGCCGATCGACCCGGTGATCATCGATGCCTCGTCGGTCAGGATGTCGCCGAACAGGTTGGTGGTCACGATGACGTCGAACTGCTTCGGCCAGCGGATGAGCTGCATGGCGCAGTTGTCGACCAGCATGTGGACGAGCGTGACGTCGGGGAACTCCTTCGCGTGGACTTCGGTCACGACCTTGCGCCACAGCTCGGTCGCCTCGAGGACGTTGGCCTTGTCGACGGAAGTGACGTGGTTGCGACGCTTGCGCGCCAGCTCGAACGCCATCCGGGCCGCCCGCTCGATCTCGGGACGGGTGTAGATCTCGGTGTTGATCCCGGTCTCGACGCCGTCGATCATCGAAACGCCGCGCGGCTCGCCGAAGTAGATGCCGCCGGTCAGTTCGCGCAGCACCATGATGTCGATCCCCTCGACCAGCTCCCGGCGCAGCGGGGAGGCGTCGATCAGCGGCGCATAGACCATCGCCGGACGGATATTGGCATACAGGCCCAGGTTCTTGCGCAGCGCCAGAAGCGCCCGCTCGGGCCGCACCGCGAACGGCAGCGCGTCCCACTTGGGACCGCCGACGGCGCCCAGCAAGACCGCGTCGGACGACTCGGCCAATGCCATCGCCTGGTCGGTCATCGGCACGCCGTGGACGTCGTAGGACGATCCGCCGAGAAGAGCGGACTCGGTCGTGAACATCTGCTTTCCGGCGACCTGCTCGATCGTCTTGAGGACGGCGAGCCCTTCGGCCATCACTTCGGGGCCGATCCCGTCACCGGGGAATACGCAAAGTTTCTTCATCTGGCTCAGGCCCCCTTCTTCAGGCGTGCGGAAGTCCAGTTGAGCAGCCCGCCCGAGGCGATCAGTTCCTGCATGAAAGCCGGGATCGGGACGATGGCGTATTCCTTGCCCTTCGTCGCGTTGCGGAGGATGCCCTTCTCGGTGTCGAGCGAAAGGACGTCGCCGCCGTCGATCTCGTCGACCGCCTGCGGCGCCTCGAAGATCGGCAACCCCATGTTGAACGAATTGCGGTAGAAGATGCGGGCGAACGACCGTGCGATGACCGCCGAGGCGCCCGACGCCTTGATCGAGATCGGGGCGTGCTCGCGCGAGGAACCGCAGCCGAAGTTCTTGCCGGCGACGATGAAGTCGCCCGGGGCGACCCCCTTCGCGTATCCCGCGTCGATGTCTTCCATGCAGTGCGACGCCAGTTCCTTCGGGTCGGAGCTGTTGAGGTACCGCGCCGGGATGATCACGTCGGTGTCGACGTCGTTCCCGTATTTCCAGGCCTTGCCCTTCAGTTCCATATCGTCTCGCCCCCTCGCGATAATGTCTTTTTCAATTTAAGGCAGGTGCCCCGAAATCCTTCGCTACGCGGGAGGGGGCCGTTCGCCTCCGTTGTCAGCCGCAACCTTCCTATCCACCGGCACTTCGCTCAGACCCCCATCCCGCCTCCGCTACGGACGCAGCGGTCACCCGCCCTGTTAGATCCCGGCGCCAGAAAGGCATCGCCATGCACAGTCGGTCGTCGCACTTCCCGGCTGGCGAAAGCGGCTCGGGGTGCCCTTTGCGGGGGCGTGTGCCCCGAGCGTTTTTAGGCGCCAGGGATGGCGCCGCGAGCCTGGGCACCCGAGGCGCAGGACGGGAATGGATTCCCGGACAAGCCGTCCCCCGCAAAGGGTACCCCGAGACGCGGAGTGGCCTCGCGTGCGTCTACCCGCTTACAGTTCGTCGGGGCCGCCGATGCGGCCGAGCACCGCCGACGCCGAGGCGATCACCGGGTTGGCGAGGTAGACCTCGCTCTCGGGGTGTCCCATCCGGCCGACGAAGTTGCGGTTGGTGGTGGCGATGGCGCGTTCGCCCTTGGCCAGGATGCCCATGTGGCCGCCCAGGCACGGTCCGCAAGTCGGGGTCGAGAACACCGCCCCCGCGTTGACGAAGATGTCGACCAGCCCCTCGTGGAACGCCTGCAGGTAGATCTTCTGGGTGCCGGGGAAGATGAGCATCCGGACGCCGTCGGCCACCTTGCGCCCCTTGAGCACTTCGGCGGCGGCCCGGAGGTCTTCGATCCGGCCGTTGGTGCAGGAACCGACGACCACCTGGTCGATCGGAACGTTGCCCACCTTGGAGAGCGGCCGCGTATTTTCGGGGAGGTGCGGGAACGCGACCTGCGGTTCGAGCGTCGAGAGGTCGACGGTCATCTCGGCGGCGTATTTCGCATCGGGGTCGACCGTCTCGACGACGTATTTCTTGCCCTTCGCATGGGCGTCGGCGTATTCCTTCGTGATCGCGTCGAACGGGAAGATGCCGTTTTTCGCACCCGCCTCGATCGCCATGTTCGAGATCGTGAATCGCCACGCCATCGGCAGATACTGCAGCCCGTCGCCGGCATATTCCATCGCCTGGTAGAGCGCGCCGTCGACGCCGATCTTGCCGATGATGTAAAGGATGATGTCCTTGCCCTCGACGCCCTTGGCGGGCTTGCCCACGAGGTTGATCTTCAGCGTGTCGGGCACCTTGAGCCAGACCTCGCCCGAAACCATCGCGGCGCCCAGGTCGGTGCTGCCCACGCCGGTGGAGACCGCGCAGAGCGCGCCGTAGGTGCAGGTGTGGCTGTCGGCGCCGATCACCAGGTCGCCGGGCACCACCAGCCCCTCGTCGGGCAGCAGGACGTGTTCGATCCCCATCCGGCCGACCTCGAAATAGTTGACGATGCCGAACTCTTTCGCGAACTCGCGCATCTGCTTGACCTGCTCGGCCGACTTGATGTCCTTGTTGGGCGCGAAGTGGTCGGGGACCAGTGCGATCTTTTCACGGTCGAACACTTTCGTTACGCCCACCTGCCGGACCGCGTCGATCGCGATCGGGGCGGTCACGTCGTTGGCCAGCGCCAGGTCGACCTTTGCGAGGATCAGTTCGCCGGCCGTCACGGTGTCTTTTCCGGCGTGCCGTGCGAGGATCTTTTCAGTCAGCGTCATGCCCATCGTCGTTCCCTTTCTCGCTTGTTTCCGTTTTTTTGCCGCGCCCCCGCCGCATGGCGTTCGTCAGTTCTCCGATGGGGCCCGAGACGACGTAGCCCGCGATGGCGAGGAAAATCATGATCTGCGGCTCGGAAAAGAGCAGCAGCATCGCAAATATGAATACGACCAGCGTGTTGAACGGCCGCTTGAGGAACGGGTTGAGATCCTTGAAGCTGTTGAACTTGACCGTGCTGACCATCAGCAAAGCCAGGATATAGATGGTGATCAGCACGACGAACGGCCGATAGGCGTCCATCGCCGACGAAACGCCCGAGAGCCAGCCCAGGATGTCGGACCGTGCACCGCCGCCATCGACATCGACCTGCTGCAGGTGCGTGACGAAGAGGATGCACGACGCCACGAAGGTGGCTGCGGCCGGGATCGGCAACCCGTTGAACTTCCCCTTCTCGACCGTGTTGACCTGCACGTTGAAGCGCGCCAGGCGCAAAGCCCCGCAGACGAGGTAGAGAAACGCCGCGAGCCACCCCCACCGGTCGAAAGGCGAGAGCGCCCAGCCGTAGACGAGGAACGCCGGCGCCACGCCGAACGTGACCAGATCGGCGAGCGAATCGTATTCGACGCCGAACTTGGTCGTGGTGTGCGTCATCCGCGCCACCCGCCCGTCGAGGCCGTCGAGAACGACCCCCGCGACGATTGCGAAGGCCGCCAGTTCGTACCGGCCGAAATGCGACTGGACGATCGAGTAGAACCCGGCGAAGAGCGAACCCGACGTGATCAGGTTCGGGAGGACGTAGACCCCCTTGCGGAGACTGTCCCCCGCCCGCTCGCGGCGACTCACCGAAGCACCCCGAGGACCGTCTCGCCCGCGGTCGTCTTGTCACCCACCCGGACCTTGGACTCGAAGGAAGGCGGCAGGTAGACGTCGACGCGCGACCCGAACCGGATGAGGCCGACGCGCGCCCCCTGCCGGACCGGATTGCCCGGTTTCACGTCGCAGACGATGCGGCGCGCGATGAAACCGGCGATCTGGACATAGGTGACCGTCACGCCGCCCGGCGTCTCGATCGCCACGCCGTTCTGCTCGTTCTCGAGCGATGCCTTCTCGGCGTTGGCGGCGAAATACTTTCCCTTGTTGTATTGCACCTTGGTCACTTTTCCCGCGACCGGCGCCCGGTTGACGTGGACGTTTAGCGGCGTCATGAAGATGCAGACCCGCCTGCCCGGCTTGTCGAGGTAGCGGCCGGCCGGGACCTCGCCCACGTCGATGACGGTGCCGTCGGCCGGGGAGAGGATGTTGCCGCCCGGATCGGGCGGAGGCATCCGCTCGGGGTTGCGGAAGAACCAGAGCGAGAAGGCCGACAGCAGCAGCAATACCGCAACAGCGGGCACTGCCGCCGCGGGCCACACTCGCGAAAAGAACCACCACAAGGCAGCGCCCAGGAGCAGCGGCGCCAGGATGAACGGCCACCCCTCGGGGGCGACCATGCCGCCTGCCCCCCGAAGGGGACTTTCGGGATTCAAGATAACCGACCGCCTAATTCTTGTTCTTGTCGACGATCTTGTTCTTCATCCAGGGCATCATGGCGCGGAGGCGGGCGCCGACGGCCTCGATCTCGTGCTCGGCGCCCTGGCGCGCCAGCGCATTGAACATCGGCCGGTTGACCTGGTTCTCGAGGAGCCACTCGCGGGCGAACGAGCCGTTCTGGATCTCGGCCAGGATCTCCCGCATCTCGTCCTTGGTGTCCTCGTTGATGATGCGGGGGCCGCGGGTCAGGTCGCCGTATTCGGCGGTGTTGCTGACCGAGTAGCGCATGTTGGCGATGCCGCCTTCGTACATCAGGTCGACGATGAGCTTGAGCTCGTGGAGGCATTCGAAGTAGGCCATCTCGGGGGCGTAGCCCGCCTCGACCAGCACTTCGTAGCCCGCCGTCACCAGCGCGGTCGCGCCGCCGCAGAGCACGGCCTGCTCGCCGAACAGGTCGGTCTCGGTCTCTTCGCGGAAGGAGGTCTCGATGACGCCCGCACGCGCGCCGCCGATGGCCGCCGCGTAGGAAAGCGCCACGTCGCGGCTGTCGCCCGCCGGATCCTGGTGGATCGCGATCAGCGCGGGAACGCCTTCGCCCTTGACGTACTGGGCGCGGACCAGGTGACCCGGCCCCTTGGGGGCGACCATGATGACGTTGATGTCGGCGCGCGGCACGATCTGGCCGTAGTGGATGTTGAAGCCGTGGGCGAACATCAGGTAGGCGCCCTTCTTGATGTTGGGGGCAACGGCGTTCTTGTAGATGCCGCCCTGGAATTCGTCGGGAAGCAGCATCGCGATCACGTCGGCCTTGGCCACCGCGCCGGCGGCGTCGAGCACTTCGAAGCCGGCTTCGCGCGCCTTGCGGGCGTTGTCTCCGTCGAGCAGTTCGCCGACGACCACGTTGACGCCGCTCTCTTTCAGGTTGTTGGCGTGGGCGTGCCCCTGGCTACCGTAGCCCAGGATGGCCACCGTCTTGGTCTTGATGATCTCGGGCTTGACGTCGCTTTCGTGATAGACCTTGAGCATTTTTATCCCCCCCTGGATGATGCGTGATTATCGATTGATGCGCGGGTTTCGCCTACCCCCGCGCGATTGCGATCTTGCCGGTCCGGACGATGTCCTTGATGCCGACGGGCCGAAGGAGCTCGAGGAACGCGTCGACCTTTCCCTCGCCGCCCGTCATCTCGATGGTGTAGCTGCGCGGCGCGACGTCGACGATCTTCGCGCGGAAGATGTCGACCAGCCGCAGCACCTCGGAACGCGTGTCGTCCTCGGCGGTCACCTTGACCATCAGGAGTTCCCGGTCGACGATCTCGACGCCGGAGAAGTCGACCACCTTGATGACGGGGACCAGCTTGTTGAGCTGCTTGATGATCTGCTCGATGATCTGGTCGTTGCCCGAGGTGACGATCGTCATCCGGGATATCGACGGGTCGGCCGTCTCGGCGACGGAGAGCGATTCGATGTTGAAGCCGCGGCCCGAGAAAAGCCCCGCGACGCGGGAGAGCACTCCGAACTCGTTTTCGACCAGGACCGAAATGGTATGGCGCATCTTCGCCTCCTAGACCAGCAGCATCTTGGTGAGCGGCGCGCCCGCCGGCACCATCGGGTAGACCAGTTCGTTGGGATCGGTCTGGATGTCGATGAACACCGGGCCCGGCGTCGAGAATCCCTTCTTGAGCACGCCTTCTACGTCTTCGGCCTTCGTCGCCCGGAAGCCGGCCGCGCCGTACGCCTCGGCGAGCTTCACGAAATCGGGGATCTGCGGAAGGCAGGTCTGGGAATATTTCCCGTCGAAGAAGAGTTCCTGCCACTGGCGGACCATGCCCAGCACGCCGTTATTGAGGATGACCACCTTGACCGGCAGCCGGTAGTGCATGGCGGTCGCCAGTTCCTGGATGTTCATCTGGATGCTGCCGTCGCCGGCGATGTCGATGACCAGCGCGTCGGGAAACGCAACCTGCGCGCCGATGGCGGCCGGGAGGCCGAAACCCATCGTGCCGAGCCCGCCCGACGACAGGAAGGTGCGCGGCTTGTCGTACTTGTAGAACTGCGCCGCGAACATCTGGTGCTGGCCCACCTCGGTGGTGATGATCGCGTTCCCCTTCGTCAGTTCGTAGATCTTCTCGACGACGAATTTGGGATTGATCTTCCCCTTGCCCTGCTTGTA
>JANXQJ010000129.1 GCA_025356865.1 Deltaproteobacteria bacterium
GGCCGGACCAATGAGGACAACGCCGGTTGACAAGACACCCGCGCTGCGCGCGTTATCAGGTGTCCGGCGGTTTTCGCGAGTAGTATACTGACCCCGAGAATTCGCAGGAAGAGGTTTCACGAGGCCGCTTGAGCGTGTACCGGGATCATCTCCTGCGAGAGACCGAGGGAAAGAGCTTCGCCTGATTGAACGACGGCCGGAAGGGGCGATTCCCCCTCCCGGCCGCGACCGGTGAAAAAAGGAATTTCCTATCCCCCCGGATGATCCGCGAGGTGCCGCACCGGCACCTGGTGTTCGCACTTCCCAAGGCGCTCCGCTCCGCATTCCGTTACCGCCGCTCCCTGCTCCCGAAGCACGCCCTGTGCGCAAGGAAATTCCTATCTGATCCGGAATCGGTATTATCCGGTCGTTCTTCCCCCGCTGAAGACGACACCGCTTCCCATGGGTTGGAATAAAACCCCGATCGGAATCAACGCATATTCCCGCTGATCGATAACATTTCCAGTCGAATCCGAGCCTGGGAGTAGTCTGGGTTCAACCTGAGTGCCTCTCGAAAATGTGCAATCGCCTCACCGCGCAGTCCCTGCTGTTCAAGCGCATTGCCGAGATTGTAATGCGCTTTGGCATAGTCAGGCTTCTTTGCCAAAGCCATTCGAAACTGGTCGGTCGCGGGGCGTATATTTCCCATATTCAGATTGGCCACGCCCAAGTTGTTCCATGCATAGAAATCGGACGAATTGATCCGCAGTGCCGATTCGTAGCAGGAAATGGCATCCCCGTATCGACGGGCGGCCATGTGGAGATTGCCCAGTTTGTCCCATGCGACCCAATTGTTCTCCGTGGCCGCCAATGCATGACTGAAAAGAGATTGCGGCGATTGCCAATAGTGGAGCTGAGACCAGGAAAGTACTGAGAAGGCGACCAGCGCGATTCCGACCGCCAAAGCCGTAGCATGCCGGGCGATTCCCTTCCAAGGCGATTCGAAAGGGATACTCCACGCCACGGCCATGAAAATTCCGATCAATGGCAAGTAGGTGTAGCGGTCGGCAATGGCCTGCGAACCCACCTGGACCAGTCCGATGACGGGGACCAGCATCCCCAGGTACCACATCCAACCAGCTGCAATCCACGGGCGAGAACCCATTTGCCATGTGGCTGCGGTAGTCAAGAGAACGAGCGCGATGCCCGCTCCCGCCACTCCCCATAATGGAATGCCCGCGCCGTACGATGCCGGATGCGGGTAAATAACTGCCAGGTTAATCGGCCACACGGTCTTCAGAAGGTACTCGGCATACGAAAAAAGCGAATTCGCGATCCGGGCCGAAAATGAAAATACCTCGATCGTCTGAACCGTATCGCCCGTTTTTTGGGCGATGTAGGTTATGACGCACGACGCTGCGGAAAGCCCCAGCAAAGGGACCTTTTCGTATAGCAATCGCGCACGGGATGCCGGGGCGGCGCCGGACGATCGGCGCAAAGGCCACCAGTCGAGCACCAGCAGGAGAAAGGGGACCGTCACCAGCATCGGTTTGGCCATCAGTCCCAACGCGAGGAACAGGAAGACCGGGATGTAACGCCTAATCGTCGGGCGATCGCAATACCGTGCATATGCCCAAAGGACGAGTAAGAAAAAGAAACCGCTCAGGACGTCCTTGCGTTCGGCAACCCAAGCGACAGATTCCACATGAAGCGGATGAACTGCGAATAGTGCGGCTACGAGAGCGCTCTGCCAAATGCCGGCTGTCATGCGAAACAGGATTATGAACAGCAGGGACGCGTTCATCGCGTGGAATATTGCGCTGATCAAATGATGCAGGCCAGGATCAAGGCCGAACAGAGAGGTGTCCAGCATGTGGGATATCCACGTCAAAGGGTGCCAGTTCGCCGCATGAAAAGTGGTGAACGCCCAACATACGCCTTCTAGGGTCAGACCTCTTTCCACAACAGGGTTCGCATAGACATAAAGGTCGTCGTCGTAATTGACAAACGGATGGTTGAATACCTGGGCGTAAATCCCTAGCGTGACGACAAAGAGGATAAAGGCGATGACGTATTTTTTGAATCCCACACCCAATCCCTTTCCCCCATAGTGCGCTGACCACCGCCTCTGGATTCTTGGCGGCAACCTCTGCAGCAGCGCTCTCGCCGGGCCTTCTGGAACTCGGCGGCCTTGCTCCCAGTTCACAACGGGGGCAGCCTGATTGGGCTGCCCCCGTCAGGAGCGTGCGACTGATTTTATTGCTGCTAGTTGATCTTTATCGAAAGTGCTTTAGTTCCTATTTTGCTGTTCACATCGGTCACCTTCCCTGTAAAGGGGAAAGTCCCTCTGGATGTCGGGATGCCGGTGATGGCTCCTGTTGCCGGATTAAGGGTCAGTCCTGGCGGCAGGGAACCCGATGCGATCGACCAAGTATATGGAATTTTCCCGCCAGAAGCCGCCAGCGATTTGTTGTATGCAACTTTTATCGTGCCGTTGGCCAAGCTGGAGGTGGTGATTCTGTGCATCGCAAAGACCACTATTGTTAATTGCTTCGACTTGATGACGTTGGCCGCATCCTTGACCTGGATCGTGAACGTCTTGCTGCCAGCCGCTGTCGGGGTGCCGCTGATAACGCCGGTTGTGGCGTTGATGGTGAGTCCCGAGGGGAGCAACCCCGATGTTTTCGACCAGGTATATGGGGCTTTCCCTCCCGTGGCCGTCAGGGGTTGCGTCCTGCGATCCTGTCCATTTAATAGCGGAGCGACGTTGGACCACATTTCGCGTCATCATTCGGACCGACCTACGCTAGACTCACGGAGTCTGGTTCCGGTCTGCCAAGTGAAATTACGAGGGCCCTCAAATGGCACATAGCCGAAACGTCCGGATCGCCGCGACCGCCCTGTTGCTGGTCGTCGCCGCAGTCTATATCCGGGTTGTCGCAAACCCGTTCGTGTTGCTGGACGACAATCTATATCTGACGGAAAACCCGGTCGTGCAGCGGGGTCTGACGGCGGATGGGGTCCGGTGGGCGTTCACGACCTTCCACGCGGCGAACTGGCACCCGGTCACTTGGCTTTCCCACATGCTGGACGTCACCCTGTTCGGGATGAACCCCGGGATGCACCACCTTGTCGGCGTGGCCTTTCACGTCGCCAACACGCTCCTCCTGTTTCTGGTCATCTCCCGGTGGACCGGCGCACCCTGGCGTAGCCTGTTTGTCGCCGCCCTCTTCGGACTCCACCCGCTCCACGTCGAATCGGTTGCCTGGGCCTCCGAGCGGAAGGACGTCCTCTCCACGTTCTTCTTCCTGTTGTCGCTTTTGGCCTGGCGCCGGTACTGCGAACGGCCATCCGCAAGGCAATATCTCCCGGTCTTGCTCCTTTTCGGGGTCGGTCTCATGGCGAAACCGATGCTCGTGACGTTTCCCATCCTTCTGTTGCTGCTGGATTACTGGCCGCTCCGACGGACGGGATCGGCCTTTCCCGTTCCCGAAGGCGATCCGCCCGCGTCATACCCGGCGGTCCCGCTTTCCCGACTGCTGCTGGAGAAGGTCCCCCTGCTCGCATTCGCCATCGCTTCGTGCGTCATCACGTCGATTGCCCAGCGGGAGGGGGGCGCCATGCCCACCTTCGAACTGATGTCGTTCGGGAACCGTCTCGAGGTCGTCCTGCCGGCGTACGCGGCTTATATCGGGAAAATGTTCTGGCCGTCCGGGCTCGCCGTTTTCTACCCCCTCATCGGCAGCGAATTCGCGTTCCCGGCGACGGCGGGAGGCGCCCTGCTGATCGCCGGCCTCTCCTATCTTGCCTTCCGGAAAGCCGCTCGGTTGCCCCACCTGTTTCTCGGATGGTTCTGGTTCCTCGGGACTTTGGTCCCGGTGATCGGGCTGGTCCAGGTCGGGATGCAGTCGATGGCCGACCGATACACCTACCTGCCGCTCATCGGGCTCTTCATTGTCCTCGCGTGGGAAGTCCCGCGGTTCGTCCCGGAAAGTTCGTGGCGCGGGAAGACGCTTGCGGCGGGCGCCGTCGCGGTCCTCTCGGTCCTGTCCATGGCCACGTACGTCCAGGCCGGATATTGGAACGCCAGCCGGACGCTGTTCGAGCATTCGCTGGCGGCAACCGGGAAGAACATGAACATCCTGAACAATTACGGATTGGTGCTGCAGAAGGAAGGCGACCTTGAATCGGCGGAAAGGCAGTTCCGTGAGGCGCTCGGCCTGAATTCCAACCTGGGCGGAGTCTGGGTCAACCTGGGCACCACCCTGCGCCTGGAACGGAAGACGGACGAGGCGATTTCCGTCCTGGCCGAAGGGCTTCGACGTCATCCGGGCGATACCCGCCTCTTGGGAAATATCGGGGGCGCCCTCGCGGACAGGCGGGACTTCGCGGCCGCCATCCCGTACCTTCAACAGGCAACGGGGCCGGACCAGGCCATTGCCGAACCGTTCAACAACCTGGGCGTATCGCTTGCGTCACTCGGGAGAACGGCCGAAGCCGTCCCGTGTTTCCGGCAGGCGGTTCGGCTCGAACCGGGAAAAGCCGGCAATCACGTGAACCTCGGCGTCGCCCTCGCCGCACTCGGGATGAAAAACGAAGCGGCGGCTTCCTTTCGCGAAGCGCTGAGACTGGATCCCGGGAACGGGACCGCCCGACAGCAACTGGGGGCACTCTAAATGAAAACTGCGGGGAGGGCCTCCCGGCCCAACCCGCAGTAAATGTGAAACGCAGAGGAAAAAGACGACGTCAGTGCAACGGGTGGCCGATCCGGTTCCAGCGAATGATCGACGGGTAGTTCCACACCTCGTACCAGTGGTCGAGTTTCGAGAGGTCGATCGAGAAGTAGATGAAGAGCGCCTTCCCGATCAGGGCGTCTTCTTCGACGAAGCCCCAGAAGCGGGAGTCGTAGGAACGGTCGCGGTTGTCGCCCATCATGAAATATTTTCCGGCCGGGACGGTGATCAGCGGCAGGTTGTCGCGCTGCTTTCCGAAGGTGTCGATCGCCGCGCCGTCCGCGAACCGGCTGAACGCCTCGACCTGCGGCTCCCCGTTGATGTAGACGGTCTTGTTGCGGACCTCGACCTTGTCGCCCGGCGTGCCGACGACCCGCTTGATGAAATCCTTGCTCTTGTCTTCGGGGAAGACGAAGACGACGATATCGCCCCGCTTGGGGTGGGTGAACGAAAGCACGCGCCCTTGGGTGAACGGGATGTGATAGCCGTAGAGGAACTTGTTGACGAAGATGTGGTCGCCGACCAGCAGCGTGTTTTCCATCGAGCTCGACGGAATCCGGAACGCCTGCAGCAGCAGTGTGCGAACGACCAGCGCGATGACCAGCGCGACCGCGAACGCCTCGACGTATTCGCGGACCTTTCCCTTTTCAGTGCCCTGCGGGATCAATCCGGACAAGTCGGTTTCGGGCCTCGTCGTTTTCATCTGATCGCTATTCCTTGACCTTGAGGATGGAGAGAAACGCTTCCTGCGGGATCTCGACCGAGCCGACCTGCTTCATCCGCTTCTTCCCCTCTTTCTGCTTTTCGAGCAGCTTCCGCTTTCGGGAGATGTCTCCGCCGTAGCACTTGGCGAGGACGTTCTTGCGAATCGCCTTGACCGTCTCCCGCGCGATCACCTTGGAGCCGATGGTGGCCTGGATGATCACCTCGAACATCTGGCGCGGGATCAGGCTGCGCAACCGCTCGGCCACGTCACGCCCCTTCACGTAGGCGTTGTCGCGGTGGACGATCAGCGAAAGCGCGTCGACCTGCTCGTTGTTGAGGAGCAGGTCGAGCCGGACGAGATCGGAGCGACGGAAGTCGATCAGTTCGTAGTCCATCGAGGCGTAGCCGCGCGAAGCGGTCTTGAGCCGGTCGTAGAAATCGAGGACGACCTCGTTGAGCGGCAGTTCGTATTCGAGGATCACCCGCGTGGGGGATGCGAACTTGAGCTGGCGCTGGATGCCGCGGCGGTCTTCGCAAAGCTTGAGCACGCCCCCGAGATATTCGGAGGGCATGTGGATGGTGGCGAGGATGAACGGCTCCTCGATGTGATCGAGTGCGATCGGATCGGGGAGGCGCGCCGGGCTGTCGACTTCCTGGACGGTGCCGTCCCGCAGGATGGCATGGTAGCCGACGGTTGGCGCCGTGGTGATCAGTTCGACGCCGTACTCGCGCTCGAGACGCTCCTGCACGATCTCCATGTGAAGCAGGCCGAGGAAACCGCACCGGAAGCCGAAACCGAGCGCGACCGAGGTCTCGGGCTCGGCCGTGAGCGAGGCGTCGTTGAGCTGCAGCTTTTCGATCGCCGTGCGAAGCTGCGGGTAATTTTCGGAGGAGATGGGATAGACGCCCGCGAACACCATCGGGCGGACTTCCTTGAAGCCGGCCATCGCCACGGACGCCGGGCGCCGGGCGTCGGTGATCGTGTCGCCGACCTTGGTCTCGCGGAGTTCCTTGATGTTGGCGATGAGGAAACCGACCTCGCCGGGGCCAAGCGATGCGACTTCGGACGGGTGCGGGCAGAATACGCCGACTTTCTGGACCTCGTTGATGTTGCCGGTCTGCATCGAGAGAATCTTTTGCCCGGGCGTCAGCGACCCGTCGATCATCCGGACGAGGATGACGACGCCCGCATAGTTGTCGAACCACGAGTCGATGATCAGCGCCTTGGTCGGCGCGTCGGGATCGCCGATCGGGGGCGGAACCTTCCGGACGATCTCTTCGAGAATCTCGGGGACGCCGGTCCCCTTCTTGGCGCTGGCCGAGATCATCTCGCTGGTGTCGAGGCCGATCACGTCTTCGACTTCTTTTTTCACGCGGTCGGGTTCGGCGTTGGGCAGGTCGATCTTGTTGAGGACCGGGATGATTTCGAGATTGAGATCGAGCGCCATGTAGACGTTGGCCAGCGTCTGCGCCTCGACCCCCTGGGATGCGTCGACGACTAGCACCGCGCCCTCGCATGCGGAGAGACTGCGCGAGACCTCGTAGGAGAAGTCGACGTGCCCCGGCGTATCGATCAGGTTGATGATGTAATCCTTGCCGTCCTTTGCCTTGTAGGCCATCCGGACGGTTTGCGCCTTGATCGTGATCCCCCGCTCGCGCTCGATATCCATCTTGTCTAGGAACTGGGCGACCTGTTCGCGGGCGGTCAGCGTGCCCGTGACTTCGAGCAGGCGGTCCGCAAGCGTGGACTTGCCGTGATCGATGTGGGCGATGATGGAAAAATTGCGGATGTTCTCTATACGCATATTGGGACGGGCCCTTACCACTGGTCGGGTTTTTGATTTTTTTCGCGGAAGAAGGCCATGGAGAGCGCCAGGCCGTCTTCGAGAGAAACTTCAGGATACCATCCGAGTTCATCGAATGCCATCCTGTTTTCAAGAACCGACCGGCGCTGTTCCCCGGCCGCCGCATCGACATGCATCTCTTTCTGGCTGGATCCCGAGAGTTCGAGGAGCCGCCGGAAGACGGTGTTGATGTCGTTCTCGATGCCGGTGCCGATATTGATCCCCATCCCGCTCCCCCGCTCGAGCGCCGCGAGGTTGGCCTTGACGATGTCGCCCACGTAGACGAAATCGCGCGTCTGCAGCCCATCACCGTTTATGATCGCCAGCTGTCCCTGGAGCAGCCGCTTGGCGAAGATCGCAACGACGCCGGCTTCGCCGTGGGAATTCTGGCGCGGGCCGTAGACGTTGGCATACCGGAGCGCGGTGTAATCGATCCCGTATTGCACCCGGTAAAAGTGGAGGTACATCTCTGTCGCCATCTTGGCGACGCCATACGAGCTGACCGGCCGGATCGGGTGCTTCTCGTCCGCCGGGAAGTAGTCATGTTCCCCGTAGCCCGCGCCGCCCGACGAGGCGAATATGACTTTTCGCAGACCGTTCTGCCGGCCCGCTTCGAGAAGCCGGAGCATCCCGAGCAGGTTGACCCGCGCGTCGAACGCGGGATCGGCCACCGATCGACGGACATCCATCTGGGCGGCGTGGTGGTTGAGGATCTCGGGACGAAAAGTGCGAATCGCTTCTTCCGCCACGTCGGTGCAGATGTCGCCGAGGACGAATTTCGCGCCGGCCGGGACGTTTTCCTCTTTGCCCGTGGAGAGGTCGTCGAGCACCATGACCTCGTGCCCCGCAGCGAGGTACGCATCCGAGATGTGCGACCCGATGAACCCGGCTCCGCCAGTTACCAGAATTTTCATGATTGTCTCTCCGTTTCCGAATGGATGAATTCACGCGCCGCGTCCTGCCAGCCCCTTGGATCGTGTCCCGTCAGTTGCCGGTAGTATCCCTTGTCGAGCGGCGAGTACGTCGGGCGGGAGGCCGGGAGGGCGAGGCTCGCCGTCGAGACGGGCGCGATTTCGATCGTTCTGTCGGGGAACGCTTCAGCCACGATCATCCGTGCGAACTCGAACCAGGTCGTTTCCCCACCATTGGAAAAGTGGACGATTCCGGTCGCATCGGCCTCGATCAGTCGCCGCGTGGCATCGGCCAGGTCCCGCGCCCACGTCGGGCAACCGGTCTGGTCGTCGACAACCCGAAGCGCCTCCCCCTTTTTCGCGCGATCGAGGATGGCGGTGATGAAATTCCGGCCGTGGGCACCATAAAGCCATTGCGTCCGGATCGAGAGAAACTTTGCCCCCGACTCGGCGCACGCCCGTTCGGCTGCCAGCTTGCTCTCCCCGTAGGCCGAGAGAGGATGTGTCTCGTCACCCTCCAGGCAAGGGCGCCCCCCCATTCCGCCAAACACGTAATCGCTGCCGAAAGTGACGAGGAGGCTGCCGGCGCGTGCACAACATTCCGCCACGTTGCGCGTCCCCTGCCCGTTGACGAGAAATGCCTTCTCGCGCTCGGTCTCGGCCCGATCGACGGCGGTATAGGCGGCGCAATGGATCACGATATCGGGACGGGCTTCCCGGAAAAGACGCGACACTTCAGCAGCGGCCGTGATGTCGCAATGGGCGAGATCGACCGGAACCACTTCGAAGGCGTCCCGGAACATCGGGACGATCTCGGATCCAAGCAGACCGTGAGCCCCGGTTACAAGCAACCGCTTTTTCAATTTCCCACGCCTCCGATTCCCTTGAGCGCGACCATCAAACGGATGCTCGTGTCCGAAGGCCTTGCCGTCTTGTGAAGGATCAGGCCGACGTTCCAGCAATCGCTTCGCGGATAAAGATTGATGGTGGCCGTCCCTTCGGTCATCTCCTTGTTGCGGATCGAGTAGTTCAAGTCTCCGGAAACGCCGACCAGGCTGTCGATTCGCCAGGCGTATCGGCCTTGAATATCCTCGGAGAGCTGTCGCGATATCCGGTAGTGGACGGAGGCACGATTTTCGGCGTCGGCCCGCCATTCGCCGCCGACCGAAGCCGCGGTAAGCCCTTTGCTGTTGGGATCGAAAAGCGCATCCCCCGTTGCTTTCCACCGGCCGTCGGGATTGACGCGGATGCGCGCCAGGATGTCGGAGGCATTGTGCGTATCCCGTGAACGACCGGCATTCAGGTCGATCTGGTCGCGAAGGGTCCAGACGAATGGCGAAAGCGGATCGACGTAAGGCGATTGGGGCGCCTTGCGGGATCCGACGTCGTAGGCCCACTCCAGGTCGAGCGCTGCCAGTTCCGTCGGCGTTCCGGCGCTGCCAAGACGGTGAAGCCCCTGCGAGATCGAGAAAGTGGCCTGCTTCCGGGCATCGATCCGGGACCATTGGTCCGTGATGGGGATGTCGTCCTGGGACGACCCCGGAACCCATTGGTACTTCACGGATGGGTTGACGGAATGGACCAGCGTGCTGCCGGAGGGCATGCCGAAATATCGCCAGACCGTGGCCGAGAGTTGCGCCCCGCCCATGGGAAGGATGCGGCCGCCGCCATCATCGCCCTGACCGGAGCCGTCGCCGTAACGGCGTGAAGCGAGCGCGTCGACCGAAACGAATGGCGTCAGGAATACCGACGGATATAGCGTCACGGTTCGCGCAAACTCCGCCTGGCCGTGAAACCGTCCCTCCCTTTCAGCCCCCCGACGGTAGAACCAGGTGGCGCCACCGCTTCCCCACCCGTCGATTCCGATCGCCTGCCCCCCGATCCGCTCGGGCAGGATCGTCGCCGTCAGTTCGGGGATCCGCTGGACTGTATTGTCGAGGCCCGGCATTTCCTGGATATCCTTGGCCCAGGTAGCGGACAGCGCAACGCTCGAGGATTCGCCGGTCTTTTCGACGAAGCCGCGGGACGAAACATGACGGGCGGTCCGGAGCAGGTCGGCCTCGACGAAATTGCGGTAATAGACCGCGTCGGAAGCGATGTCCCACCGGCCGTTTGCATTCCACGGGCCGTAGCGGAAGATGTTTTCTCCGTAGGCCCTCGAAAGATCGGCGCCCGTCTCGCGGTCGTGCAGGAACGCCCCCCGGATATTCCCCTCGGAGCGTGAATTCAGAATGAACCGGTATTCCGCTTCGGTTTTCAGTCCGCGCCGGTCCATGGCGTCGAGTGTCAGCGTCGCGTCGCTCCACCGGTTGATCACCTGGTACCACGGGATGGAAACGCCGTTGCCGATCGTCCGGCTGTGGATGTAGGCGGGCATCAGGAATCCGCTCTGACGGGTCAACTTGACCGGAAACGCCG
>JANXQJ010000163.1 GCA_025356865.1 Deltaproteobacteria bacterium
CATCCTCCGGGCGACCGCGTAACTCCGCCGCAACCTCCCGGAAACGAAGAAAGCCCGGCAAAAACCACCGGGCTGACTTCAACGACGAAAAGCGGACAACCTATTAGCTGGAAAACCGGACAAGTCTACTTGACGCCAACATCGCAACATCCACAGCCAATCGACGGATTCAACAAGTTATTATATCATGAAGGCATGTTGCGTTTACCGGCGGTATCGGGGCGTTTTTACCCGGGAACAGAATGCGAACTCGATCAGGCCGTCGATTCGTTGACCTTCGATGTGCCTGACCGAACTGCAGCGAAGGCGGTCGTCTCGCCACACGCCGGATACATGTACTCCGGCGGCGTCGCGGGCGCACTCTTTTCATCAGTCGAAATCCCCGACAGGATCATCGTCTTGTGCCCGAATCATACCGGCATCGGTGAAAACGCTGCCGTGTTCGCTTCCGGGAAATGGCGAATGCCCTGGGGAGATGTCCCGATCGACGGCAAGAGTGCAAGCCGTCTCCTCGAAACGTGTCCATTCCTGTTCGATGATCCTTCCGCCCACCGGGACGAACACGCGCTCGAGGTCATCCTGCCGTTCCTCCACCATTTCCGGAAAATGTTCACCCTTGTCCCGATCGTCATCGGGCAATTGTCGCTCGTTGAATGCGGTGTTCTGGGAGAGTCCCTCGCGAGGCTCGTTTCCTCCGCGGGGTCCCCATCCTTGATCGTCGCCAGTTCCGATATGTCCCATTATGTTACGGAAGAGGTGGCACGGCGGAAAGACGGGCTTGCGATCGACCGGATGCTGGCGCTCGACCCCGGCGGGCTTTTTTCGACCGTCAGGACGGAGCGGATATCCATGTGCGGCGTGCTTCCTGCCACGGTGGCCCTTTTCGCCGCCCTTTCCCTTGGCGCTTCGTCGGCCCGTCTGGTAAAGTATTCCACCTCCGGCGAGGCTTCCGGCGACTACCGGTCGGTCGTCGGCTACGCGGGTCTCCTCTTTTCCTGATCCGCTTCCCCGGCACGCCATCATTTCACACTCAAGAGGCGCCCCATGTCCGAAGTCGTTACCCGTTTCGCTCCCAGTCCTACCGGATACCTTCACATCGGCGGAGCCCGGACCGCCCTCTTCAA
Organism: Deltaproteobacteria bacterium; assembly: GCA_025356865.1. Lineage (GTDB taxonomy): Bacteria > Desulfobacterota > Deferrimicrobia > Deferrimicrobiales > Deferrimicrobiaceae > JANXPS01. The sequence continues at coordinate 1,125 of JANXQJ010000163.1, forward strand.
CTGGCTGCACGCCCGCCGCACCGGCGGCACATTCGTCCTCCGGATCGAGGACACCGACCAGGAACGGTCAACACCCGAATCGGTGCAGGCCATTTTCGACGGGATGAACTGGCTCGGGATGAACTGGGACCAAGGGCCTTTTTTCCAGACGCAGCGTATGGATACCTACAAGCAGGAAGCCCAAAGGCTGATCGATGAGGGAAAGGCGTACCGATGCACCTGTACGGCCGAAGACCTCGACCAGAGACGGGAAGACGCCCGGGCACGCGGCGAAAAGCCCCGATACGATGGCCGGTGCCGCAATCTTTCCCCTGCTGAAACCGAGGGCAGGAATTCGGTGGTCCGTTTCCGACTGCCCGGCGGCGGGCAAACCGTCGTCCACGATTTCATCCTGGGCGACGTCACCTTCGAAAACAGCGAACTCGACGACATGATCCTGATCCGTACCGACGGATTCCCGACCTACAACTTCGTCGTTGTCGTCGACGACGCGTCGATGGGTATCTCGCTGGTGCTTCGGGGCAACGACCACCTGAACAACACGCCGAAACAGATCCTTCTCTATGATGCCCTCGGCTATACGGTCCCGGTCTTCGGGCACGTCCCGATGATTCTGGGCAAGGATGGCACCAAGCTTTCAAAACGTCACGGAGCCATGTCGGTCATGGCATACCAGGAGATGGGCTATCTTCCCGAGGCCATGGTCAATTACCTCGTCCGGCTCGGGTGGTCGCACGGCGACCAGGAGATATTCTCGGTCGAAGAACTGAAGCAGGTATTTTCTCTCGACCACATCGGGAAATCGGCGGGCAAATTCGACCCCGACAAACTGACGCACCTCAACGCGCATTACATCAAGAACGGCGATCCGGTGCGCATCGCCCTGCTCCTGGTTCCTTTCCTTGCAAATCTCGGCATCGAGACGGAACCGTCCGACCGGCTGGCAGCTATCGTGAGGACACTGCAGGAACGCTCAAAAACGCTGATCGAGATGGCCGAGGCCTCCTTGTTCTACTTCCAGGAGAAAGCGATCGATCCCGTCGCAGCAAAAAAAGTGCTTACCCCCGAGGCGCTTGACCTGCTCGACGACGTCACAGCGGCTCTCAGCGGGGCTTGCATGTTTACCCACGATTCGATCGAAGCGGCGCTTGCTCCCGTGGTGGCCAAGGCCGACGGCAAACTGGGCAGGATCGCGCAGCCGATCCGGGTCGGCTTGACCGGCGGCACCGTATCTCCGGGCGTTTTCGAAATAATGGAAGTCTTGGGAAAAGAGGAAGTAATCCGCCGGTTATCGAGCGTTCGAAACCGCATTCCCGCTTGACTCGAACGGCCTGCTGCGAGTAGAATTTCTGTTCACATTGGGGAATGGTGAAATGGAATCACACGTGGCTCTGACCCACGTCTTCCAGGTTCGAACCCTGGTTCCCCAGCCATGCGGTCCCATCGTCTAGTGGCCCAGGACGCCGCCCTCTCACGGCGGAGACGGGGATTCGAACTCCCCTGGGACCGCCAATGATCAATCAATGCCCTCCGCGAAAGCGGGGGGCATTTTTCTTTGTTTCCCAAAAGGCGCACATAGAAAAATGCCCCGAGGAATCGTCCCCCGGGGCATTCACGAAAATCAGGCGCGCGAACGCGATTTCTTATGACTCACCTGAGCCTGTTCGCATTCCAGGCCGGCGCCTCGACGAAGCCGAGCAGGACGCCGAAACCGCGAGAAAACTCGTTCATGAACGAGGGCATCAAAACCGGCGGAAACGCGGGTTCGGTCGCCTTTGCCTTCTCTGTGGCTGTCTTGAGCGTGGTAGTCAGAGCGGCGCCTACCAGCAACAATGCACCTGCCAGCATGAACGATTTGCTCATCCCGCCCGGCTGGGCGTTGAGCGCCTCGGAAACCTTGCCCATCACGAAACCGCCGACGCCCCAAGCGGTAAATAGCGCGCCGTAATTCATTCCGTAATTCTTGAAACCCCAGTAGTCCTTGGCGAATGTCGGGAAGAGCGCCAGGTTGGATCCGTAATTGAAGCCGATGAAGGTGGCAAGCAGCACGAGCAGGACTGCACTGCCGGTATTGATCACGGCCAGCGCGGAGAACATCATGACGGCCTGAAGGCAGAGCATGACCGTAAGCGTCGCCTTGCGGCCGATCTTGT
>JANXQJ010000164.1 GCA_025356865.1 Deltaproteobacteria bacterium
CATCCTCCGGGCGACCGCGTAACTCCGCCGCAACCTCCCGGAAACGAAGAAAGCCCGGCAAAAACCACCGGGCTGACTTCAACGACGAAAAGCGGACAACCTATTAGCTGGAAAACCGGACAAGTCTACTTGACGCCAACAGCAAATCGCTAGCGATTATCGGACATCATCGCCACCCATTGTTTTGCTTCCGTTTCCGCTCCGCATTCCGCCATGTCCCGCTCCCTTCCCGGCATTCCGCCGCCCGTTTTTCGACTCTGTTACAATCATCGGACGGCCATGCGACATTATTGGTCACAGGACGGGAAATATTTATCGGATTGGCGGAACGCATCGGGGCTGTCGTCGAAAAACAGGGAGCGAATACGGCAACCTATTTCGAGCTGGATTATAAGGTCAAACTTCCGTACAATGTCAGTACGGATCGAGAGTGTCGCAGGAGGTAGCGATCATGCCGGCAACCATTGTCCATCGTGCAGAACGAATCGATCTTCGCGTGAACGCGGAGGTGAAGGAAATCCTGGCCCGCGCGGCGGCGTACACAGGAGAATCGCTTTCCCACTTTCTCGTCGCTGCGGCGAGCGACCGTGCGAAGACTGTTCTCGCCGAGCAGGAGACGTTGATCCTGACGCAGAAAGACTGGAAAGCGTTTTTCGCCGGGCTGGACAATGCCGATCGACCGCGCCCGAAGCTGGAGGCCGCCGCAAAGCGTTACATGAAACGCAGAGTGGGCGGACATGCGGTCTGACCGGATCGTCGAGCCGCTCGAGCGCTACCATGACCGGAGTGGTTTCGATTGCGGCGTGGGGGCGTTGAACGAGTACATCGCCCGTTTCGCCAGGCAGCATGAGGATTCCGGGGTCGCCCGCACATTCGTCGCTGTCGACAAGCGTCGGTCGACCCGGATCCTCGGGTATTACAGCCTTGCGGCCGGCAGCATCGACCACGCCTCCCTTCCGCCTGCGGAGGCCAAGCGGTTCCCGAAATTCCCGATCCCTGCCGGAAGACTCGCCCGCCTGGCCGTCGATCGGAGAGCTCAAGGACAGGGGCTTGGAGAGTTTCTCCTTCTTGACGCCCTCCATCGATTCGCACGGACGGGCGAGAGCATTGGCATGGCTGCAGTACTCATCGACGCCAAGGACGAACATGCCAAGCGGTTCTATCAACGCTTCGAGTTCGATTGCCTGCCGGATCAGCCACTGACGCTTTGGCTCCCCATGAAATCCTTGAAAAAACTTTTCCGGGAGCGGTAGTGCCTGCTTGCTGTTTCGCTCCGAGGGTTCGGGGCCAAGTCGTCAATGAACACAGATTGCACTTCTTTGGCATACAATCGGAAGTGGCGAAGATAAATCAGAGGGGGAATGCGATGACAAGGCGTGATGAATTTGATGATTTTTGTCGCATCGTATCCGGCAAGACGGGGTGGTTTCCCAGAAGGACCACAAGCGTAACTGCCATCGAGACGAGTCCAATGGGCGTGATGCCGAAAATGGTCCGATCCGGAAAAGTCGATGATTCTCGCCGTTTACGGACAAGACAGGAAATAACGACAGGAATAGGGGCGTGCAGAGAACTTGGGCGCGTCGGAAATCTTGGTGAGTTGGGCCGGGCGGGCGTGGCGAATTGGGCTACATCCCCCTTGTTTGCGCTGCTTGAGATCTATTTTCAGGATGTAGGATTTTAGGTTCAAGAACTGTCCTTGGGGATGGGATATTCCGCCCTTCCCTAACACTTCCCCATGGTTTTTTTCACCGATTGATCTGTTGGCAATCTGCCCTATACGTTTCCGACAACCGTTCGATTTCCCCCGCGATCTCCTCCCGCATCTTCTTCGGTTGGAACAGTTCCGCGTCGGCGCCATAGCGCATCACCCACTGCTTCACTTCGACCCATCCCGAAACGGTCATCTCGAACAGAATTCCGCCGTCCTTCTCCCGCCGAATCCGTTGCGTCGGGTGCCACTGCCGCTCCTCTATGAAGGGTGCCTGCCGCTTCGAGAATCGTACGCGGACCCGGAACGGGTCGCCCTGCGTGAGGTTGAACGGCGATGACAGGAAGCGGACCGGGTCGAATCCGGTCGGATAGGTGAAGAAGCGATCCGTGTTCCTGATGGACTGTATCCGCTCGACCGCCAGCGCCCGCACCTGCCGGTATCGAGGCGCGTTGTACAGGAGGTAGAGTCCTCCGTCGCGCTCGAACAAGTGGAGCGGATCCGCGTCGAAGACACTGGTCTTCTCGACCGGCCAGAAGCTCGAATAGGTGATCGTCACCGTACGGCTTCGCGCGCCGGATTCGACCAAGGCGTCGAGGATGTCGGACTTGCCGGAGTAGTCCTTGGGCGCCCTCGGCACCGAGAGGAACATCCGGCGTACTCGCGCCATGTGACGGCGGGTTGTCCCGGGTAGTACGCCGTCCAGCTTCTCGAACGCGGCTTCGATCTCCGCACCCAGCCGGGTCTTCCCGACCAGCCGTTCCCCCGCCTTGAGCCAGCATAGCCCGGCGACTTCCTCCGGCGACAAGGTGAGAGCCGGCAATCCGCCCGCCCGCCTGTTGTAGCTTTCCAGGTAGCCGGCATCCACGGTGATGCGCCGGACACCCTCGATGGTCTGGTCGATCACTGGGACGCCGGACTCCTCGAGCGTCCGCGGAATCCGGTAGCCGGAGCGGATGTTCACCTCCAGCGCCTCCGCCAGCTCGTGGATCGTCGCCCCGCCCGGCCGGCAGACCATCCGGACCGCTTTCAGGTACTTCCCGAGAACCCGTGCGCGCATGCTTTCCCCGGACGAATAAATAATTTTTCGCCTACGACCAATATTGTCGCAAGCCGACCCGATGATTCTAACAGGTGCGCAATCGTTTGGGCGGCTGAAGGCCGGGAGAGGAGAGGGAAATGAGCGAAGGAGAAGGTGTAGCGCAGGAGTCGGGGAGGGAGTTTCTGGAGTACCGGATCACCGAAAAGGCGGTCCACGGAACGGTTGCCTGGTGGGACGACGCGAGGGGGTACGGATTCATCAAGGCGGGGGAGCAGGAATATTTCATCCACTTCTCGAACCTCAACCGGTTCGAGGAATACGCGGCTGCGAAGGCCGGGGATGTCGTTCGCATTCGTCAATCGCGGATCGACGCCTGGGTGAAGGAGAACATGTCTGTCCAGTTGGACGAGGGGGAGCGAGTCCTGTTCGATACCCCGTCATGGTGGAATGCCAGGTCGGAATGACGCTTGCGGTCGGTGCGCCCGATGGGCACTTCGCGATCGCCTTCATGGAGACGCTGGCGGAGGAATTGGAGCTGCCGGTCTGCCGGCTCCCGTTCCGGGAGTGGATCTTCGAGGACCAGGTCGTGATCGAATGCCCCGACGGATCCCGGCAACAGGTGTCTTCCACGCATACGTTCCTGCCGGAGCAGAGCGTCGGGTACATGATTCTCGTGCTCGACTACGAGGGGGAGTTCGGTCGGTCCATGGCTGCGGAACCGGCGGTTTCCGGCCAGGTGGTCAGGAAGCTGCGCGAGCGATTGGGCGACAGCCGCGGGATATGCGCCGTGGTCACGTTCGACCTTCCGGAGGAAGCGAAGTGCCCCGCGACTTTCACCCGGTTCGTCCGCCTCTCGGGAGGGACGCCGGAAACGGTCCAGGTGGAAACGTGGAAGCGCTGCGCCCCGTGGCTGGCGGTGTCGGGGGACGAGCTGCGGCGGTTCTGCGAGAACCACCCGCTGGCTCCGGCCGCCATAGAGGTCGCTGCGCACTTCGCCGTCGCGCGACACGTCCTGTCGGGCGGCGACGGGAAATTCACGTTCGCGTTCCTGTCGGAAATGGTCGCGCGCGATTGTGCGCTGGAGGAGGAACGATGTCTGCGACGCTGAAAGTGCTGAAGACGAGAGCCGGCGGGACGGTCAAGTCCTGGAACGATCAGCAGGGGGTGGGAAAAATCGCATTCGACAATGAAGAGGTCGACGTCTGTTACACGACCGTGCGGTTCCAGCGCGAGCCGTCACAGGCGGAAATCGGGGAGATCGTTCCCGATCCTCGTCGCCGGATGTGGCGTGGCGAAAGCTGGAAGGAGTTCGTTGGGCTCGAAACCGGTGAGCACGTGACGTTTGACATCGCCGCGGATGCCAAAGGGCGCGCGCAGGCGATCAATGTCACGGTGTGCGACGAAGGGAATCCTAAACGTTACTTCAAGGACGGGACGTTCCGCGAGACGTGGGCCGGGCGTCGCCTATCGGGCGAAATTCACGGCCTGCTGGACGGCCTACTCGAGCAGGAGTTGAGCGCCGGGTTCAGCGCCCTGGAACTCTGGCTGATCGTGTCGAGGTGCTTCTAGGCGATGTGCGCGATTGCCGGCGAGGAGCGGTACTGGGGAAAGCGGATGCAACCCGGGAACCACCTCCAAGATGAGGGGGGATAGCTTTGGCGGTATCCTGCCAGCGAGATACTGCTTGAGCCCTCCGGCATTTTCTCGAACTAGCACCTCCGGAGTCAGGCAATCACCGATCAACGGCGTGCATCGCTGGTCTGCTTGCCGTTCGCCGTCGTAACGGCAATATCCCCTCTCTCTTTAGGCAATGTTTGGCAATGCGAAATACAGAAATCCTAGGAAGACAACAAAATTCGCAGCGCCATGTCATCAGAACCCGCAGTGAGGGGCGCGCCGACCTTCAGGGGAGTGATTATTCAAATTAGGACACTACCCGCCTGTCCGGCAAATTGACTTTTTCCGCCCCATCTGGTAAAAAACTGGTTTGCGTTCTTCTCAACCCCCATCCGGAGGATCCCATCCAATGAAGGTTCTTTGCCTCGACAGCCTGCAGCAGGTCGGTATCGACGTGTTTCTCAAGGAAGGCATCGAAGTCGACGTCAAGGGCAAGATGTCGCCCGAAGAACTGGCGGCGGTCATCAACGAATATGACGGCATCGTCGTCCGCGGCGCCACCAAGGCGACCGAGGTTTCCTTTGCCAATGTTTCGCGTTGCAAGGTGATCGGGCGTGCCGGAAGCGGCACCGACAATATCGACAAGGCCGCGGCCACCAAGAAGGGCGTCGTGGTCATGAACACCCCCGGGGGCAACAACGTCACCACCGGCGAGCACGCCGTCGCGATGATGATGGCGCTGGCGCGCCAGATCCCCCAGGCCACCGCTTCGATGAAGGCCGGCAAGTGGGAAAAGAACGGCTTCATGGGCACCGAACTCACCGACAAGGTGCTGGGCGTCGTCGGCATGGGACAGATCGGAAAGGTGGTCGCCGAGCGGGGCCTGGGCCTCAAGATGCAGGTGTTGGGCTACGACCCCTACGTATCGAAAGAAGACATGGCGCGGCTGGGGATCGAGGGCGTCACGCTCGACGAGCTTTATTCCCGGGCCGACTACATCACTTTCCACACGCCGGGCACCCCCGAGACCAAGGGGATGGTCAACGCGGCCACGCTGGCCAAGATGAAGGACGGCGTTTCCCTCATTAACTGCGCGCGCGGCACGCTGCTCAACGACGCCGACGTCCTGGCGGGCCTCCAGTCCGGCAAGATCAAGGGCGCGGCGCTCGACGTCTTCCCCGCCGAGCCCCCGGTCGACTTCAACGCCCCGCTGCTGCAGCACCCCAACGTCATCCTCACGCCGCACCTCGGCGCCTCGACCAACGAGGCGCAGGAAAAGGTGGCGGTGCTCATTGCCGAGCAGATCAGCGACTACCTCAAGAAGGGGACGATCCGCAACTCGGTCAATTTCCCGTCGGTCTCCGCCGAACTGATGCCGACCCTGAAGCCCTGGCTCGATGCGGGCGAGAAGCTGGGCGCGTTTCACGGCCAGATGATCGACGGGCCCGTCAAGGAGCTCAAGATCGAGTACCTGGGCGAAGTCGGCAAGCTTTCGACCGCTCCCGTCACCATATCCATCCTCAAGGGGATGCTCCAGTTCCAGACCGAAGAGGTCAACCTGGTCAACGCCCGCATGGTTGCCGAAGAGCGCGGCATCAAGGTCAGCGAGGCGAAGGCGGCCCGTTCCGACGACTATGCCAGTCTCCTGCGCATCATCGCGGTCACCGAAAAGGGCGAAACGTCGGTTTCCGGCACCGTCTTCGGCGCCAGCCCGCGCATCGTGGCGATCGATGCGTTCGCGATCGAGGCCGAGCTCTCCGGCGGACTGCTCATGCTCAAGAACGAAGACGTTCCCGGCGTCGTGGGCCGGATCGGCACCTTCCTCGGCGAGCACAAGGTCAACATCGCCGGGCTGCAGCTCGGACGCGAAAAGGCGGGCGGCATGGCCATCAGTCTCTTCAATGTCGACCAGCCGGTCCAGGGCGAGGCGCTCGAATCGCTCAAGAAGCTGCCCAACATCAAGGGCGCCAACTACCTGACGTTCTGAACCATTAGAGAAAAGAGGCAATCCAGGTGAAAAGCATCATCGTGCTCGGCGCCCAGTGGGGCGACGAGGGCAAGGGCAAGATCGTCGACATCTACTCCGAGTTCGCCGATACCATCGTGCGGCC
>JANXQJ010000167.1 GCA_025356865.1 Deltaproteobacteria bacterium
CATCCTCCGGGCGACCGCGTAACTCCGCCGCAACCTCCCGGAAACGAAGAAAGCCCGGCAAAAACCACCGGGCTGACTTCAACGACGAAAAGCGGACAACCTATTAGCTGGAAAACCGGACAAGTCTACTTGACGCCAACACAAGATTCGTTCAAGATTCGTTCCGGACGGGTGGAAAAGTCGTTCCTGACGCCCCGGCCCGCTGGAACGGGCGTATACTGTTTACAGGAACGGTAAACAGGCCCTTCAACCAACCCTTCTGCGGCCGACACCAGTCACTGCCGGCAGAAAGGGGATCGGGATGAAACGCCAATTGCTCATCGCCCTCGCGATCTTCTTCATCTCACTCGCAACCGCAACAGTCGTAATCGCAGCCGACAATCCGCACACTTCGATGGATGCGTGCCCCGTATGCCACGTCGCCATTCCGTCGCCCGACGACGCCAGGGTCGATGAATTCCGGTTGACCAGGAACTCGATCGACGACACGTGCAAGGGATGTCACGCGGACAAGAGTTGTGCGCTGGGACTCGGGCGGGTCGCTCACCCTTCGGGCATCGACACATGGGACCGCCACATCTGCGACGGGCCGAAGACGCTGCCGCTGTTCAAGGGGAAGATCACCTGCGCCACGTGCCACTTTCACCTGAAGCCGGTCGGACCCGACTTCAAGATGGTGCGGAACGCCAGGTTTTTCGACGGTCAGGTCGAAATGAGCGCCCTCTGCGCCGACTGCCACGAGGACTATTACTAGGGGCGTAGATACAAGGCGCGCGACCTGAGGGCGACGCAGGCGTAGTTGACACTAGGCCGAGGAGTCCGACCGAGCGCAACGCAGTAGATATGCTCGTATCCGCCGCCGCAGGAAGGTGGTGAGAAATGCGGGCTGGCCGTGCGGGTCAGTCGTCGGAGGACGGTCGCTTCTTCCGGGGGTTGGTCGAACGTTTGGGCCCGCCGGGACCGCTCTCGGGTTTCGGCCGCGAACGCGGTGCCTTTGAGGCGCTTTCCGGCCGGGTACGGGCACGAGGTGCTCCCGATGAACTGCCGCCGCTGCGCGACGATCCTGCCGGTCCGCTCTTGCGCGGCGCGCCGGTCGACGCACTCTTGCGTGGCGACGACGGGGTTCCGCCCTTGCCGGACGGCCTGGTCGCCTTCCCGGCGCCGGCCGCCTTCGCGGCTCCGCCGCTTTTCGAATCGCGCGTGGGCTTGCGGGAAGACGGTTTCGGCTTGCCGAACTTGCCCGCCTTGATCCCCTTGACGGGGCCGGCGGCCTTCCGCGGATTCGGCTTCGCGCTCTTTTTCTCGACCGTTTCGTCGTCTTCTTTCACGGCCTTCTTCGGCTTCTTCGACCCTGAGGCCGATTTCTGCGCCAGCCGCGCCTTCTCGCCCATGGTCTCGACCCGCTTGGGGTGAGCGACCCGCTTGACCGGCGGCCCGGCGAGCTTGGCTTCCTTTTCCCGGGCGTCGACGTAGGCGACCAGTTCGCGGACTTCCTTGCCGGTCAGGTATCGCCATTCACCCGTGTCGAGGCCGCCCAGTTCGAGCGTGCCAACCGAGACGCGGCGCAGCTTCATCACGCGGTGCCCGATCGCGTCGAACATCTTGCGAATCTGGTGGTAGCGCCCCTCGGCGATCTTGATGGAAACCCACGCCTTCCCTTCGCGATGCTCGATGAAGGTGATGAGCGCCGGGTTGGTCATCTCGCCGTCGACCTCGAGCCCCTTCCGCAGGACATTGAGACACGCCCGGTTCGGGACGCCCATCACCTTGGCGATGTAGCTCTTCTCGACGCCGAAGCGGGGGTGGGTCAACTTGTAGGCGAGGTCGCCGTCGTTCGTCAGCAGCAGCAGGCCGGTCGTGTGGTAGTCGAGCCGGCCGACCGGGAAGATGCGGGTGGAGAGCGCGCCGACCATCGTGGCGACGGTCGACCGCCCCTCCTTGTCCTTCATCGTGGTCATCACGTTGTCGGGCTTGTGGAGCATGACGTATATTTTCTCTTCGCTCACCGGAACCAGCGTCCGCGCGTCGAGCCTGACCTCGTCGCGGCCCGGCACCCACAAAAGGCCCGGGTCGGTCGAGAGCACGCCGTTGACGGTCACCCGCCCGCCTCGAATCATCTCGTCCGCAGCGCGTCGCGAAACGCCTGCCGCCAGGACGATGTATTTGTTCAACCGTTCTTCAGTCGCCATTCTCTTTCCCCTCATCCTCTATCTCACGCAGTTCGTCGACGATTTCTTCCGCCAACTCGGTGCCGGCCAGCTCTTCATCGAGCCCGTCGTCCAGGTCGCCCACCCGGCTGAGCGCCGCTTCGTCGAGCACCTCTTCGGGAAGGATGCCCGCCGCCCCGCGCGCCTCGGCCAGCGGTTCGGAGTTCCGGCGCGACTGATCGAGCGCCTCGGCCAACTCGGCCGCCTCCTGCTTTTCGTCCACCGGAAACGGAAGTTCGGGAAACTGCGGCTCCTCGGTCTTGCTGGAGAGGTAATCCTCGATATCCCGAAGCGACGGCAGGTCGGACATGGTGCCCAGCCCGAACACTTCCATGAATTCGCGCGTGGTGCCGAAGATAAACGGCTTTCCGGCGACGTTTTTCTTGCCCATCACGCGGACGAGTCGGCGCTCCATCAGCGTTTTAAGCGCTCCGGCGCAATCGACGCCGCGGACCTCTTCCATCTCCTGGCGGGTGATCGGCTGCCGGTAGGCGATGATCGCCAGCGTCTCGAGGGAGGCCCGGGAAAACCGGACCGGCTTGACGTCGAACATCTTGCGGACGAAATCCTGGTTGGCCGGATTGGTGCGGAACTGCACGGCCCGGTTGATCTCCTCGACGACGATGCCGGAACTGTCGGCCGGATATTTTTCCTTGAGCGCAACGATCACCCGCTTGACGTCGGCACGGGAGAAGCCACCCAGGATCTTGCCGATCCGGTCGAACGAGAGCGGCTGGGCGCTGATCAGCATGAGGCTTTCGACGACGCAGGCCGACCGGACCACGTCGATCGGCTCGGCGGACCCGCTCCCCTCTTCCTCGGCTTCGGCCGGGTCGGTCTCCTCGCGCGGCGGATCGCCCCCTGCGTACTCGGGGGGAACCTCGAGCTCGCCCTCCCCGGAGTCGGCGGACACGCTGACGAGCGGCGCATCGGCGGCGCTTTCCTCGTCGAGCGGAAACGGCTCGACGGCCGGTTCGTCAGTCGTTGTCGGATTCGTCGGATTCTCGGTCATCTTCTCCCTCGGTCACTGCAGGAACAATCGTGATGAACCCCATCGGGTTCGCCTGGAACACCTTGACGGTCCGTTCCCGCACCAGCTCGAGGATGGCGAGGAAGAACGCGACGATCTCGCTGCGCGTGGCGAACTCTTCGAGCAGTTTCTCGAAACGGATGGAGCCGTCTTCCTTGAGGCGGTCGAGCAGGAACGAGATGGCGTCGGCGGTCGAGAGCCGGTCGACGAACACCTTGTGGACCTCGGTGGTCGGGATCCGCGCCAAAACGTCCTTGAACGCGGTGATCAGGTCGGCCAGCGACAGCTCGGTGACCAGCAGCTCTTCCTCGGGCGGATCCTCGCCCACGAAGTCGCGCGCGAAAACGTCGCGCCCAAGCAGCGGCCGTTCGCCCATCCGCGCCGCCGCCTCCTTGAACTTTTCGTATTCGGAGAGCCGCCTCGACAATTCGGCCTGAAGGATCTCGGGATCGTCCTCGGGTTCGAGCTCGCCTTCCTGGCGCGGCAAAAGCGATCGCGACTTGATGTAGATCAGCGTGGCCGCCATCACGAGGAACTCGCTCGCGATATCGAGGTTGAGCGATTTCATGATGTCGAGGTAGGCGAGGTATTGCTCGGTGATCAGCGAAATGGGGATGTCGTTGACGTCGAGCTTGTCCTTGCGGACCAGGTGCAACAGGAGGTCGAGCGGCCCCTCGAACACCTCGAGCTTGAGCGGTATGCCCGCGACGGTGGAGGCCCATTCCTCGGCACCCGGCAACTTGGGGTGCGCTGTTTCGGGAGAGGGCTCATCCGGCATCGGCGACTCGGCGGTCATCGCGGCGGCGTCCGGCGGTTGCGGCATGCCCTCCTGGAAGTCAGATTCCGACAGCGTCCCGTACCTCCTGGATCTTTTTCGTGGCGACCGAGTTGGCACGTGAGGACCCGTCGGCCAGGATTTCCTTCACCGACACGCCGTTCTCGACCAGCGCCTTGCGTCGTTCGCGGATGGGTGCGAGCACCTTGTCCATGTTTTCGTGCATCGCCTTCTTGCAATCGATGCAGCCGATCCCCGCGGAACGGCAGCCCGACTCGGACCACGCGACCGTCTTCTCGTCGGAAAAGATCTTGTGATATTCGTGCACGTTGCAGATTTCGGGATTGCCGGCGTCGGTGCGACGGATGCGCGCCGGGTCGGTGACCATCGGGCGGACCTTGTCCCAGACCTCGGGAGCCGTATCGGAAAGGAGGATCGCGTTTCCGTACGACTTGCTCATCTTCCGGTTGTCGAGCCCGTTCAGCTTGGGCGTCCGGGTCAGGAACTGGTCGGGGATCGTGAACGTGGGCTTGTACATGGAATTGAAGCGGCGGCCGATTTCGCGCGTCAGCTCGAGGTGAGGGACCTGATCGATGCCGACCGGGACGAGCGTCGCGTCGTACATCAGGATGTCGGACGACATCAGCACGGGATAGCCGAGAAAGCCGTAGGTCTGCAGGTCGCGCGTGGTCAGTTCGCGCAACTGCTCCTTGTAGGTCGTGTTCCGCTCGAGCCATGGAAGCGGCGTGATCATCGAGAGCAACAGGTGCAGTTCGGCGTGCGCCGGAACCTTGCTCTGCACGAAGACGGTCGCCTTTTCCGGATCGATGCCGGCTGCCATCCAGTCGAGCACCATGTCGTCGATGCTCTCGCGGATGACCTGGGTGCGTTCGTACTCGGTGGTGAGCGCGTGCCAGTCGGCGACGAAGAAGAAGCAGTCGTGCTCTTCCTGGAGTTTCACCCAGTTGACGAGCACACCGAGGTGGTGCCCCAGGTGAAGCTGCCCGCTGGGCCTCATGCCACTCAATACACGCTTGCGCACGGTCCTGTCCCTCCGGTTCCGATTCTAATACCCGCCAAGGATGACCGAGGTCAGCAGGCGGATGGGCATGTCGATAAAACGCCAGATTATACCAGACATCATGAGCAGGATGAGGATCGGCATCCCGAACCGTTCGAGCGATGCAAGTGCCTCCGAGGGACCCGGGGGCAGCAACCCGACGGCGATCCGCCCCCCGTCGAGCGGCGGGATCGGAACCAGATTGAAGATGGCGAGCAGCACGTTGAACCGGACGGAGACGAACAGCATCATGGTGATTGGAACGAGAATTTGCCGGGCCAGCGTGTCGGGTTCGGCACCGAAAGATGCGTGGGCGATCACCCAGGGGTCGACGATTGCGATGATCCGGAAGAGGACGCCGGATACCGCTGCGATCATCAGGTTGGTGATAACGCCCGCCGCCGCCACGTAGACCGGGTCGCGCTTCTGGTCGTGGAGCAGACGGAAATTGACCGGCACCGGCTTGGCCCAGCCGAACATGAAGCCGCTGTTCATCACCAGCAGCACCAGCGGGATCAGGATCGTGCCGATCGGATCGATGTGCGCCACCGGGTTCAGCGTGACCCGCCCGAGCATCTTCGCCGTCGGGTCGCCTTTCTTCCAGGCGACGTAACCGTGGGCGGCCTCGTGAAACGTGATGGCCAGGATGACCGGCAAGGCATAAACGGATATTTTCTGGACGATGATCTGGATGTCCGCCAACGGATGCTCCTCGGGAATAATGCGGAAAGCGGCTAAACCATCAATATATCAGAAAGCGGAGGGTTCGTCGCCTGCTGGTGCAGGCCCCGGAATCGGCAACGGGAAATTCCTCCGGATCCAGGCGGCTTCCCCCTTGCGGGTCTTGACCTCGCCGGACAGGCGCTTTTCGAGAACCCCGTCGAGGATCTGCTTGTATTGCCGGCCTGGCGGATATCCCATCGCCAACAGATCGTCGCCCTTCGTAAAAACCCGAACGTGCTTCAGTTGGGTAAGGAACAACGATATATACCGTTTTATATCAGGATGTTTCGCCTTTGCCATCAAGTACAGGATTACCTCATTTGGAAGTTCGTTGAAGATGTCGCGGATAACTTTCCGGGAGACGACCTGGAGGCCGAACAGGCGGCGAAGCAACTCGTCGCCGGTCGCCTTGGCCGTGGCCACCCGGGCACGCAACTTCCGCCCCAGCCCGAGACGGCCGGAGAAAGAGACCGCCTCCACGGGTGAAAGCGGGTCGAGAAGCGCCAGGTAGAAGACCATCCATCGATCGACCTTCTCGTCGAGGAACAGCAACGAAAACCACACGAGGACCTCGGCCACTTCGGACATGAGCGCCAACTGCTCACGATCCAGCGTGATCTCGGGGTGGATCGATGGACCAAGCCCCAGTTCGCTCATCCTGCGGAGGATCGATACGGGATCTGATTCTTTAAGTATCATTTCTATCTCACTGTTTAACCTTGGCTTTGGCAGTCTGGAGACAAGGTCAAGGCGAATCGCGTTCCGGATGAGGTTCCGGGTGTGCCGGACGATCGAAAAACCGAAGCGCTGCTCGAATCGACAGGCGCGCAGGATCCGCGTGGGATCCTCCACGAACGACAGGGAGTGAAGCACGCGGATTGCGCGATCCTTGATATCGCGCTGGGCCCCGAAAAAATCGACCAGTTCACCAAAAAGATCACCATCAAGCCGAACCGCCAGCGTATTTATTGTGAAATCCCGCCGATAAAGATCCTGCTTCATGCTGCTGAACGACACGGTCGGCAGCGCCCCCGGCTTGAGGTAGTACTCGACCCGGGCCGTGGCCACGTCCAGCTTGAACCCATCGGGAAACAGAAGCACGGCGGTGCCGAACTTGGTGTGCGAGCGGACACGACACGGGTGCACCCTGGAAAACGCCTCGGCAAAGGCGATTCCGTCCCCCTCGACCACCAGGTCGATATCGAGGTTGTCGAGTCGCATCAACAGGTCGCGAACGAATCCGCCGACAAGGTACGCCTTCATCCCCAGTCCGGCGGCAACCTGCCCGGCGGAATGCAGGAGCCCCATGACGCCTTCCGGTAACCGGTCGACCATGAGATTCCCGACCCGCTTGGGACGGGAATAGAGGCCGCCCGTCGAAAACGCCTCCGCCGCCTCCGCCTCCCCGCCGACCGGCCTGTTGGAGGCGTGGAGATACCTGAGGAGACCCGTTCGTGTGATGATCCCCGCAAGGCGTCCGCCGATATCGATCACGGGAATCAACCGCTGATTCTTCCCGATGATGATCTCCTGGATTCGCTCGACGCCGTCACCCACCGCGACCGACTCGAATTCTGATGTCATGTACTCCACGATATGCTCGTCTTTAAGGCCATGATATGTGGCCTTTTCTGCAACTTGACGCGTAATGATTCCGACGACCTCGTCGCCCTGCATCACCGGAACCGCGTTCAAATTGTAGCGCGTCATCAGTTCGTGAGCGGTCGACACCGTCTCGTCCGTCCTCGAACTGTGCACGGGGGAAACCATGAGATCGGAGGCCGTCTTCCTCCGGATGACCCGCTCGGACAGGATCCCGAGGATCCGCTCCCGGATTTCCGTCGTCGTGAAATCCCTGAGGGCAGCCGATGCGGCGTAGGGATGCCCTCCCCCGCCCAGTTCCCGCATCACCTCGCCGACATCCACCTCGGGACGGCGGCTGCGGGCGACCACCACGACCCGTTCGGCCATCTGGCAGACCGCGAAAAGGACACCGGCGCCTTCCATGTCTCGCAACCGGTGGACGAGCGGCGCAATTTCGCCCGCGTATTCCTCCCGCCTCGCCTCGGCGATCACGACTTCGACCCCGTTGACCATATAGGGTCGCGACCCCTGCATCAGGTCGTAAAGCAGCGATACCTGGTCGGAAGTTATATCCCGGACGAGCACGTCGGATACGGTGGCAAGACTGGCCCCGCTTTCGAGAAGAAATGCGGCGGCGCGGCAATCATCGGGCGTCGTCGAGGGAAACATGAGCGAGCCCGTGTCCTCGTAGATGCCCAGCATCATGACGGTCGCCTCGTCCGGCGTGACGGAAATTCCTTTCTCCTGAAGCAACCCGACCATGATCGTGGCGGTCGACCCGACCGCCCGAACAACCTCGAAATCACCCTTGATGTCGGCATCGGAATCGGGATGGTGGTCGTAAAGATGGATCTCGACCCCCGGTTTTCCGATCAATTCACGGAACGGGCCTATCCGGGTCGAGTTCCGGATATCGACGAGAATCAACCGGGTGACCGCCCCGAGGTCGATCTCGCCGGTCTTCCGCATTTCGAGACCGTAAAGCGTTGATTGCAACAGGAACCCCTTGACGCTCTCTTCCTGGGTGCCCGGCATCACGATCACGGCATCGGGATAAAGTTTGCGCGCCGCCACCATCGAGGCGACCGTGTCGAAATCGGCGTTGGTATGGGTGGTGATGACCTGCAACTGAATCTAACCCCTCGGATGGTGGCGCCGGTGCGCCTCAAGAAGGCGCTCGGGCGTGACGAAGGTGTAGATCTGGGTGGTGGCAATATCGACGTGCCCCAGCATCGATTGGACCGCGCGCAGGTCGGCGCCGCCGGCAAGCAGGTGTCCGGCAAAGGAGTGTCGTAAAGTGTGAGGTGATATGTTTTGTCTTATCCCTGCGATTAACGACCAGTATTTTAACCTGTTCCAAAGCGTCTGTCGGGTTATCGCCTTGCCCCTGCGACTCAAGAAGAGCGCGTTGGTGGCGCCTTTCGGGTGGAATGCCGGCCGCCCCAGCGTCATGTAGTCGGCCAGATCGGCCAATGCCTTCCGGGCGACGGGGACGACCCGTTCCCTGCTCCCTTTGCCCATGACGCGGAGGAATCCGGCTGCGGCGTCGACGTTTTCCATCCGGAGCGCGACGACCTCGGAGGCGCGAAGCCCCGATGCGTACATCAGCGCCAGCATGGCGCGGTCGCGCAACCCCTCGGGCGTGTCGGTAACCGGGGCGTCCAGGAGTGCCGACACCTCGCTGTGAGTCATGTATTTGGGGAGCGGGCGACCGGTTTTCGGGGCGCGGACATCGGCCAGCGGCGACGCGTCGAGAACCCCTTCCCGGACCATCCAGCGAAAGAATGACCGGACGGAGGAGACGTGGCGCGCCGTGCTGCGGGCGGAAAGACCTTCTTCGCGCAGGGCGGTCAGGAGGCGCAGGTAGGCCGGACGGTCGAACCGGCCGGGCGCCCCACCCTCGAGGGTCATGTGGGCGACAAAGCGGCGCACGTCGCCGCCGTAGGCATCGAGCGTGTGGGGCGACAACCGCCGTTCGGTGCGAAGGTGCAGCAGGAAACGGTCGGCGAGTGCGTCCATGTCATCCATGAGTTACCCTTGCGGCTCCCCTGCGATTGCGGACATCAGGGCCACCCGAATCTCTTCCTGGCGCGCGGGATCGGTCACCTTCCCGCCGTCGTGGTCGGCCAGGTAGAAAACGTCGGCGACCTGGTCGGCCTTGGTGGCGATCTTGGACAGGACGATGTCGATCCCCATCCCGGTCAACGTGCTGGTGATGTCGAACAGCAGGCCGATCCGGTCGTAGGTGAATATGTCGACGACCGAGTAACGCGTCGAGACGCCGTTGTCGAACACCACCCGCGTGGGGCGGTACTTGACCAGTTTTTCGCGCACGAAGCGGGCCGTGCGTCGCTCGGCCATCAGCGCCGTCACGTCGATTTCCTCCAGGAGCACCCGTCGAAGGTCGCCGGCCAGACGCTCGCGCCGGGAATGTCCCGTGTCATCCTCGCCCATGCCCGAAACGTAGAAGGTGTCCACCGCGACCCCGTCGACCGTGGTGGCGATCGCCGCGTTCAGGATGTTGACCGAGTTTGCGGAAAGGGCGCCGGCGATGGTGGCGAAAAGTCCGCGCCGGTCGGGGCAGAGCACGACGACTTCCGAGGCCCCGGAATTCGGGTCGTCGATCACCTCGATGAGCGGCGAACCGTCGTACGAGGAGAGCATCCGGTAATGCTGGGGGATCAGGACATCGGGCGTTCCCAGGAAATACCGGTCATCGAAACGCCCCATGAACGAGTCGATCGCCTCCGACGGGCCTTTGGAAAGCAGATCGCGCACGTGCTCCCGCCGCTGCAGCGCCTGCTGCTCGAACGGATACTTGAGTGACCCGTGTTCGAGGACGTTATTCGACTTGGCGTAGAGTTCGCCGATGAGCATCGATTTCCAGTGATTCCAGACCTCGGGACCGACCGCCCGGATGTCGGAATAGGTCAGCAGGTAGAGCTGATCCAGCCGCGCCATCGTACCGGATGTCTCGCTGAACGAGAGGATGAGGTCGAGGTCGTGCAGGTCGCGACGCTGCGCCAGGTGCGCCATCGACAGGTGCTGGAGCACGAGAAACACCACGTCGTCGATCTGCTCCGGGGAAAGCCCGAGGCGACGGCAGATCCGCTCGGCCATCTCGGCGCCCACCTCGGAATGGCGGTGCCCGCGACCTTTGCCGATGTCGTGGAGCAGGATCGTGAGCACCAGGAGGTCGGGGCGGGCGACGGCCTTGAAGATCCGGAGGAATTCGTCTTCCTCGCGAGTGCGCTTTTCGAGGAAGCGGGCGCGCGCCAGGACGCTCGCGGCGCGGATGCTGTGAACGTCGACGGTGTAGACATGGTAGACGTCACGCTGGACCTTGCAGGTGATGCCCGCCCATTCCGGGATGTAGCGGGCCAGGAAGCGCGTGGCGTTCATCGCCATGAGCGTGTCGCGCAGGTGCGTCGGATCGCCGAGGATCTCGAGGAACAGTTTCGCGGCGCGAGGGTCTTCCCGGAAAGCGGGCGTCACGGCCGGAAGCGCCTGCTGGATCTGCCGTTTCGCCTCGACGGTCAGTTTCGCCTTGTTGACCTGCATCGACCGGAAGAACTCGAGGATGCGGACCGGGTCCTTGCGGAAGGAGCCGGCATCCTGGACCGAAATCTTGCCCCGGTAGAGAATCACCTCGTCCCCCACCAGCTTGCGGCGCTGGAAGAAGAACGGACGGGGCGACGTCTCGGGCAGGTAGCGATTCACCTCGTCGAGCAACTCGTCGGAAAGCTGGGCGCAGGCGACCGTGTTGAGGTAATAGGCGCGCATGAACCGTTCGACGCCGTAGTCGTTGCCCCGGTCGCGATAGCCGAAACGGGCCGCCACCTGCTCCTGCGCGTCGAATGTCATCACGTCGGATTTCTTGCCCGGAAGAAAATGGAGTTCGGTGCGCACGCGCAACAGGTAATCCTCGACGTGCCTGAGCGCCTCGATCGTCTGGCGGCTCGCGACGCCCTTGTTGCGCAGTTCGACGAGATTGGCGCACTTGTACTTGATGCGTGCCGCCCACACGGCGGTCTGGATATCCCGGAGCGCCCCGCGCCCTTCCTTGATGTTGGGTTCAAGCACGTAGGTCGTGAGGCCGAACTTCTCGTGACGGGCGTGCATCTCGGCGATCTTCATCTCGATGAACCGGTCTGCGCCCGAATAGAAGAGGAACTTGTCGATTTCCTGGACCGACTCGTGAAAATTCGCCTCATGCCCCGTGATGAAGCGGCGATCGAGCAGCGCGGTGCGGATGGTATCGTCGGCCGACGCCATCTTGATCGTTTCCTTGACGTTGCGGACGCTGTAACCGACGTCGAGCCCGAGATCCCAAAGCGGATAGGTCATCCATTCGGTCATCGCCTCGACGTAACGGTCGATCTTGTACGGATAAAGGAAAAGGATGTCGACGTCGGATTTTGGACACAACTCGTGGCGGCCGTAGCCGCCCACGGCGACGACGGACATCTTGTAGCCGATGTCGGGAGCGGTGGCGAGGAACGAGCGGTGGGCCCGCTCGTGCAGCGCGCGAAGGACGGTGTCCATGGCGTCGGAGTAGTCGCGGGTGGCGGCGCTCCCTGCGCCCGGGATGGTGCAGCACCGTTCGTGGATGGCGGCAAGCGTACCGGCGAGGTAAGCCTTGAGGCAGTCCCGGAACTCCTTGTCGGACATGCCGGCGCGCGACAGGTCGATATCGAAAACCGCGGGTTGCATGCCGGTTGTCATATCCCGACCCTGGGGGCAATGCCGCCGTTGCGGCTGTAATAACGGATGGCCTCGACGACGCTGTCGGCGATCGTTTCGAGGCAGGCGCGCTCGCGCAGCCGCTTTTCATCGCGCTCGTTGCTGATGAAGGCGGACTCGACGAGCACGGCCGTCATCCGCGCACCGACGAGGACGTAGAAAGGGGCCTGCTTGAGCCCCAGGTTGTGCACCTGCCCGTACTTCCCGGAGAGGTTGCGCACGATCGCGTCGTTGACCGTCTTGGCCAGCTTCATCGAATCCTTCTTGCGGCCGAAAAGCGTCAGGTCGTCGAGGATGAATTTGACGCCGGTCAGTTTCGCGACCGGCACGCCGTTTTCGCGAGCTGCCAGTTCGAGCGCGGCACGATCGCTGCCCGCCCGGGAAAGGACGTAGGTCGAGATTCCCTCGGCCTTCCGGTTGTTGCTGGCGTTGATGTGGAGCGACACGAACAGGTCGGAGCGCGCCTTGTTGGCCATCGCCGTGCGTTCTTCGAGCGGGATGAACACGTCGGTGTCGCGTGTCATCCGCACCTCGCACCCCCCTTCTTTCTGGAGTTTCTCGCGCACGAGACGGCCGATTTCGAGTACGACGTCCTTTTCCCTGAGCCCGTTGAGACCAACCGCGCCGGGATCCTTTCCGCCGTGCCCGGGGTCGAGCATGACGCGGAACCCGGGTGCCGCAGGCGCAGGCGCTTGGGATACCGCCTTCGGAGCGGCCTGCGGGCTCGTCGCCTGCGGGGCGGGATCCTGCGGCACCGGTTCCGGAACCGGTTGCGGGATCGGATGGGCTGCTGGGACGGATCCGGGAATGACCACCGGCTCGGGAGCCCTCAGCTGCGGGTGGATGGTATCCGTGTCCGGTTGCGGGACCGGGTCCCCCAATGGCGGGACCGGGCAACTGTCGCCGATGCCCTGGCCGTCGACGTCGACGATGATCCGGTACGGGTCGACCATCGTGAACGACTGGTATGAGCACGTTTTCTCGAGATCGATGACGACCCGGACGACGCCCGGCTTGAAGCGGCCGGCGCGCACCACCTTGAGCAGGCCGTTTCGCACCTCGACCGGCTTGCGCAGGAAATCCTCGTGGATGACGGCGCCCTTGAGGTCGATCAGGATTCGGGGGGGAAGTTTCCCGTCGCTCGAGGCGGGCAGGAATCGCGTTTCGAAGTCGGCCTCCCCGTCGAGGTCGATGGCCACGCGGGTGTACTGTTCGCTGTTCCAGAAACGGATGCCCGAAACGCGGGCGGTCGACGCGAAGGCCGGGTACAGGCAGGCAAGCGAGCAACAGAAGACGGCGGCAAGGAACGCCGGTAGTTGGCGGCG
This sequence comes from Deltaproteobacteria bacterium, assembly GCA_025356865.1. GTDB lineage: Bacteria > Desulfobacterota > Deferrimicrobia > Deferrimicrobiales > Deferrimicrobiaceae > JANXPS01. Next base: position 13,448 of record JANXQJ010000167.1, read on the forward strand.
TAGAAACGTCACGACTGGCCTTTTGACAGCCTTTCTTTCCAGGCGACGAGTCGGAGCAGGGCGTCGAACGGGGAAAGGCGCTCGGCGTCGACCATCCGGATCTCCTCGACGACGCTCTCTTCATCGCGGGATGCGCCACGACGCGGGCTGAAAAGTTCCATTTGCGCCGGTTGGCGGCTCCCGGAATTTCCGGGGCCTGCGATATTCGGCATGCCGTATTCATTATACTCGGCGGATTCGAGGTTTTTCAGGATATCCCGGGCGCGCGAGACAACCTCTTCGGGGAGGCCTGCAAGGCGCGCAACCTGGATGACGTAGGATTTGCTGGCGCTCCCCCCGTCGATCCGGCGCAGGAAGATGATGTCGCCCTGCAACTCGCGCACGGCTACGTGGAAATTGGCCGCCCGCGGGCA
>JANXQJ010000111.1 GCA_025356865.1 Deltaproteobacteria bacterium
CGTATGAATCTCTCCAATGAAGAAAAGATCATGCGTTGCATCGAGACGTACGGCATGGCCACCCGGCGCATGCTCAACCAGCGCGGCCTGACGGCCGAGGAGATCAATTACATCCCGAGAACGCTTGTTTCCCAAGGAAAGCTTCAGGCGTGGCCGACGGCGAAGGACGGCAATTTCATCTATACGTTCCCTGGCGCCGCGGATCCGCGACTCGCCGATCCGGAGAAGCAGAAGAATCCCGGGAACTGGCAGCGTGGCCCGCGAAAGACCGAAAGTTCAGCCGAGGAGGCGCCGCCACCTGCGCCCCCGCAGGCCGAAGCCACAGTCCGGCTCCCCATCGTCGACGGCGACGAATTCGCGGCGAGCCTCGGCAGCGAACCGCCGCCGAATGGGGGGGGGGTGCAGCGAGGTCCCCGAGTCCGGAGAAGCGGCGGAAGAGGCCGTCGCGGCGCTTCCTCTCCGCCCGCGCGTCGTGGGGATCCGCCCCGAGATCTTCACCCCCGTCCTCGAGGAGCTGCGCATGCAGCGTGAACTCATCAACGAAGCGATCGAATCGCTGGAAAGGCTGGTGTCGTGATGAATGTCGGAGAACGTCTCAAGGAAATCCGAAGGATCAAGAACCTCACCCTGCAGGACTTGAGCGAGAAGTGCGGCGTCTCGGCGACTGCGATCAGCGCGATCGAGCGCGCCGTCTCCTCGCCCACGCTCGAAACCCTCGGCAAGATCGCCGCCGCCCTCGAGGAGCCGATCTCGGTCGTGATCGGCGAGTTCGAGGCCCTCTACGCGGCCGCCACGACCGGCGAGGCGATCCGCCTGGGGACGCTGCTCCCGGTCAACAAGGAGCTGCTGGCGGCGCTCCAGGGCCTCGGCTCGAAGCCGAGCGGCTGCTGCTTCTGCTGGACGCAGGAACAGACCGACAACGGGCACACCGGCGAGTGTCTTGCCGCCCAAGCCGCGATCGCCAGGGCCGAAGGACCGGTGGCGTGATGGCGCCGCCCAGCAAATGTCCGTTCTGCGGCAGCGCCGTCCATTCTTTCGACGATCCCGACACCGGCAAGGAAATGGTCGAGTGCTGGAACGACTGCCCGAATAACGACTGCCCGCTGGACGGGATCCAGTTCACCCGCGAAGCCTGGGAAAAGCGGGCGGCGGTGTAGCGATGGCGAACCAGAACGACAGCGCGATCTGGATCGAGATCAACAGCCGGCCGAAATGGAACTATCTGGACTGTTTCCTAGCCAACCACGACCGGATCCAGGACGACTCGAACTACTGGCAAATGCTCGCCGCCATTTGGATCGTCTCTGGCAACAACTACCGGCTCGACGAGTGGATTCGGCTCTTCCGCTCCCCGCGCCGGAATCGCCACAAGATCATGAAGGGGAAGGATCGCCGGACCTTCGACGCGCTGCCGCCGATCGTCACGGCGTACCGGGCGAGCAACCCGGAAGAGGACCTCGAACGGATGATCGCCTGGACGATCGATCGCTCCGTCCTGGTGAAGTTCGGGCATGGCCGGCAGATCGTCGAGCGTCGGTTTCAAAAAGCACAGATCCTCGCCTATTTCGACAGGCGGCAGGAGCGCGAGATCATCGTGCTCCCGGAAAGGCAGGTGGCCTGATGTTCCTAAAGGTTCTGCTCCTGGTCGCGGGTGTCGTCGTTCTTCTCGCGGGGCTTTCCGGGTGTGCGAAATACGACACGACCGACCGCCCCGGACACCACTCCGGGCTCAAGGTATACACCGATCACGCGACCGGCGTGCAGTACGTCCAGAGCGTGGGCTCGGGTGAGCTTGCCCTACGCGTCGACGCAGAGGGCAAGCCCTATTCCGATCCACGGGACATCAGGTGAGGAAGGATGGGCGGCGTAGGGGAACTGGCAGACCCGCCGGGCGCCCGGGCTACGCACCGGAGCTTGCAGGTTCGAATCCTGCCGCCGCCCAATAGATAGGCCGAAACGGGGGGTTCCTCGCCCCCGTCTGCCGGTGATGCCGGCACTGATGAGGCCGATAGAGGGAGCGACCGGATCGTGCTACGAACACGACCCGGCCGCCCGACCACAGAAGCAGCCTGTGAGCCAGGCCAACGGCTCCCCCGCCACGTACGCGGCAGGTGGAGCCTAACACGACGCAACGGAGGCTCACAATGACCACGGTTCAACCCTGCATTCCCTGGCTTGGAGGCAAGCGAAGGTTGGCGCAGCACATCCTGCCGATGTTCCCGGATCACACCTGCTACGTGGAGCCGTTCTGCGGCGCCGCGGCGCTGTTTTTCCTGCGCGAAGAACCCGCGAAGGTCGAGGTCATAAACGACATCAATCAGGACCTGGTCACCATGTACCGGGTGCTTCAGCACCACCTCGAAGAGTTCGTGAAGCAGTTCAAATGGGCGCTCACGTCCCGCCAGATGTTCGAGTGGGCGAAGGCCACGCCGCCGGCCACGCTAACGGATATACAGCGCGCAGCGCGCTTCTACTACCTGCAGAAGCTCTGCTTCGGCGGCAAGGTCAGCGGCCGCGTGTTCGGCACCGCGACGACGTCCGGGCCCCGCCTGAATCTGCTTCGGATCGAGGAGGAACTTTCGGCCGTCCATCTTCGCCTGGCGCGCGTCACAGTCGAGCACCTTCCGTGGCGGGATTGCCTGGAGAAATACGACCGCGCGCACTCGCTCTTCTATCTGGATCCGCCCTACTGGCGGGTCGAAGGTTACGGCATTCCGTTTGACCTGGTTGAATACGAAACGCTCGCCGAGCGGATGGCCGCGATGAAGGGGAAAGCGATCCTCTCCATCAACGATCACCCGGACATGCGCCGCATCTTCGGCGAGTTCCGGATCGACGCGGTGAACATCAATTACTCGGTCAACAACCGCTCCGGCGCCGGATCCGCGGCGCGGGAGATGATCGTGCGGAACTGGTAAGGATGGCGGCGGTGGCCCGAAAACGGGTGTCAGGAGCAGGCGGGGCCGGCCGGTCGAGCCGGGTTAATAGTCCGCGGGCGAGAGGTGTGCTGGGGGCCTCTCCACCGCCGCCGAACCATCAATGCGAGGTGACCGGATGGAAGTCGATCCGTTGAAATCGATCGTCGAGGCGCGGATCAAGAAGACGCGCGAGCTGCTCGCCGGAAAGGGCGCGGTCTACGCCTCGGCGGCCGACCGGTTCCACAACTTCAACGCGGGCGCGGCGATGTTGCGTTGCACGCCGGAAAAGGCGCTTCTGGGCTACATGACGAAGCACCTGGTGTCGATCTTCGATATGGTCGATGCGCTCGATCGCGGAGAGGTCGCGCCGGTCGCGCAGTGGGATGAAAAGCTCGGCGATGCGATCGCCTATCTGCATCTGCTCGAAGGGCTGGTGGCATGCCGATTCGGGGGCGCTCGATGAGGCCCGTTACGCTCAAGACGTGGAAGAAATACGAGAAGCTGCTCGACGAAATGATGGACGGGATCGAGAAGGATATCGAGCCGTCCCGCGGCGGTCTGGGCAAGGTCGCCAAGCGGCTGGCCCGGAGGCACAAGGCCCTTCCGAACGACTTCCTCCGGGAGGAGTTCTTCAAGTACCTGATCCGAATCTTCGTCGCGACGATCAACCGGGCGGCGACCGCCAAGGAGGAACCGAAACCATGAGCCTTCTCTGCAACATCTTCGGCCACAAGTATCACAAGCGCGCGTCGATGGTGATGCAGAAGAGCGGGCCGATCGCCGCCTTCGCAACCTGCACGCGGTGTGAGGCGGTCCGGTGGCTATTCGTCAAGGTCCCCGGCGGGAAGAAGCTGCGGTTGCGCCGTCTGCGCGAACTGACCCGGGCGGCATGATGCGGACCGGCTTCTTTCGGCACCTGCTCTGCTCCCTTTTCGGCTGCCGTTTTCAGATGGTCGATAGCCTGAGCGCGCCGCCGATCCGGATGGTCCTGTTGTGCTCGCGCTGCCTGTTCACCACGTCAATCCGCGCGGGGCAGGAACTGCTGGAAGAGATCGCAAAGGAACGAATTCAGGCGCGGTGCGAGGACGGCCGCCGGCTGAACTGAAAGGAGGATTTCGCTTGGACTGGCTGAAGGACATCAAGCTCGAGGACATGCCGAATTCCGATATGCAGATGATCGCGGAATCGTGCGGCGTCGAGGCCGCCGTGACGCTCATGCGGGAGTTCGCCGGCACCCAGCTTACGGTGCCCACGTTCTGGCATAAGCGGGTCATCATGCGCAAGATCGTCGAGGAGTTCGACGGGACGAACGTCGAGAAACTGGCCGTCCGTTTCGGGGTCTCAAAGACGTTCGTTTACGACACGCTGATGGCGCATCGGAAGGCCCGGATTCAGCCCGTCGGAGACCCCCAGGGCGTGCTCTTCAAGGAAGGGAAACGGTAGGAAGCCGGAATGCAACGCGACCGTGCAACATTTCACCCCCCGAAAGGGGCCTCAAGCGGCCTTTGAAGCCCGATCGACGGCTATTTCTTGTAACCCAATCCCCCGCACGATTCTCGTTCACTTAACCAGATTTCCCTTATTTTATCATTCATGTAACCCATCTTCGAACCATGTAACCCAATCTGTAACCCAATCGGCCCACTTTGGGTTACATTACCGATCAGCGAATCTGACGGATTTCCTTTTAATTATCGAATGATGCCCGCGAATCGGCAATCAGGCCAGATTGCCAGAAATCTCAAACCGGCTGTCGCAAACGTAGGAAAGCGGCATTTCCGGTAGAAATCTCTCAATCTGGAAATGGGGGGTCAAACCGGCTGTAAGAGATTGAAATCAGGCACGAATCGCGGCGCGCAGCGGGCTCTCCACTTCTCTCAATCTACCTGAAGAACTATAGCCGTCCTCGTTGCTTCTCTGCCTACTATTACGATCCTTTTCCATCCGGGTTTCAAGCGGCAACATTCACCGCCCCGGACGGAACGATCGGCCGATGGAGACATCGAACCTTTCGTGGCCACCATCCAAGACGGTTTTATTCGAGAGGTGTGATTTGACGTTCGGGAGTTCGCGGGGCCGGTTGGGACTTATCCTGGGGTTGCTCGTTTTTTCCCACGCCCTGGGAGCGGTTGCGCTTTCCGGCGGCGTGGGCAAGGCCGCCCGAAAGGCCGATGCGGCGCGCGACCTCTTCGGCGAACGGAGAATTCCGCTGGCGATCCCCGACTTCATCGTCGAGGGAGATGCCCCCGCTGCGCTCGGCCGGGAAATTCCGGCCATCATCGCGGGCGACCTCGGCCTGACGCCGTTTTTCGAACTGGTCGCCCCCGAGTCCGCGGAAGCCGTGCTGGTCGGGAGGGTCGAGACGAAAGGCGACACGGTGACGCTCGAGGTGAAAATCCTCGAAACCGCGGGGAACGCCCTGCTCTTCGGCAGGAAGTACTCGGCGCCGCGGGGACGGTACGGGAACGCCGTCCACCGGCTCGCGAACGATGTCCCGTTCGCCTTCACCGGGGTTCGGGGCATCTTCGACACCGACCTCGCGTTTTCCGCCCACCCGGCCGCCGGCGGCGAAACCGGGCGGGGCAAGGAGATCTACCTGGTCGGGATCGACGGGGAGAACCTGAGGCCGGTCACGGCCAACGGCAGTTTCAACCTCTTCCCGCGATGGGCGCCCGGCGGAAAGCAGCTTGCCTTCACCTCGTTCCAGACCGGCGTCCCCCGGATCTACCTGCGCAACCTCGGGACGCAACGCGAGGACGCCCTCGTCTCCTCCGGGACGTCCATGTCGCCGGGCGGCTTCTCCCCCTCGGGCGACATCCTCTACTATTCCCGGAGCGAATCCGGCACCACCGACATCTACGCCCTGCCCGTCGACGGCGAAAGCGCGGCCCGGGTCGCCAGCGGCGCCATCTCGACCTCGCCGACGGTCTCGCCCGACGGAACGCTCATGGCGTTCGTCTCCGACCGGAACGGCGCGCCGGGCATTTTCGTCAAGGAACTCGGAAAAACCGCCTCCGAGCGGCAGGTCACCCCGCCGGGCAAATTCGCCACCTCCCCCTGCTGGTCTCCGGCGGGCGACCAGATCGCCTTCACCTCGCAGGAACGCGGAAAATTTTCCCTGATGCTCGTGCGCCCCGACGGTTCCGACCTTCGCCAGCTTCTCTCGGGCGGCGGCGATTACATCGATCCGACCTTTTCCCCCGACGGGCGATTTCTCGCTTACACCTTCCAGGAGAAAGGGCGCTCCGAATTGCGGATCGTCTCCCTCGACGGCCGCTTCACGCGCCGCGTCTTTTCCGGATTGTCGGGCATCGGCTCCCCATCCTGGTCGCCCCGCCGCTGATCCCGAGGTAAACGTGCCATGACACTCCAGCCGCACCCGGTTCCCGAGTCCCACGCCTTCTCGTCCCGGTTCGTCCGGAAATATCTTTCCTGGATCTTCCTCCTGGTCGCCCTGGTCATCCTCTCGATGTTCTGGGGATTCCACTTCAACGCGACCGCGATGTTGCGCGAACAGATGCTGGGGCAGGGACGCGCCTTCTTGACCCAGATCGTCCTCCATCGGGAGTGGATCTCGGACTACGGCGGCGTCTACGTCCGGATGCGGCCGGGGATGGAAAACAACCCGTGGCTCCTCAAGGTTCCCGGCCTGAAGGTCACGATCCGGGACGAGTCGGGGGAAACCTATACATTGAAGAACCCGGCGCTCGTCACGCGGGAGATTTCCGAACTCGCCGAAAAAAAAGGGGGCTTCCGGTTCCGGATCACGAGCGACAACCCGCTCAACCCTGCGAACGCCCCAGACCCCTTCGAGCGGGCGTCGCTCGCCGAATTCAAGCGGGGGGCGGCTGAAGCTTCCGGGTACGAGCGACGAAGCGGGCAGACTTTCTTCCGTTATATGGCGCCTCTGGCGGTCCGGAAGCCGTGCCTGTCATGCCACGCCTTCCAGGGCTACAAGGAGGGAGATGTCCGGGGCGCCATCAGCGTCACGATCGACGCCACGTCGCTGATCCGGCAGATCTGGATCTTCCGCGGCTACCTCACCCTCTCCGCGCTGGCGATCCTGGGCGCCCTCTACGGGATCATCAGCACGATCTCCCGCTCCTTTCTCCGCGAACTCCGGACAGCGGAGGGGAAACTCGTCGAGATGGCGACCCGCGATTCGCTGACGGGCCTCCTGACCCGGCGCGAAATGTTCCGGCTGGCGGAATGGGAGGGCGCCCGGGCATTGCGGCAGGACCGCCCCCTGTCGGCACTCATGGTCGACATCGACCACTTCAAGCGGGTCAACGACACACGCGGGCACGGTACCGGCGACGCCGTCCTCAAGGGGGTCGCCCAGGCGATCCGGTCGACCCTCCGGGAATACGACGTCCTCTGCCGCTACGGCGGGGAGGAGTTCCTCGCGGTCATGCCGGAGACGCCCCTGGAACAGGGGAGGATGGCCGCGGAACGACTCCGGGAGTACGTGGAATCGCTGAAGCTGGCGGTCGATGGCGGAGAGCCGGTGCGGCTCACGGTGAGCATCGGCCTCGCCCTGCTGCAGCCGGGCGAGACGCTCGAGGAACTGATCGCGCGCGCCGACGCCGCGCTCTACGCCGCGAAGGAGTCCGGCCGCAACCGGGTCTGCATCGGGTAGCCGGCCTGAGGCAACCGCGCGCGCCGGTCAGGGACGGGTGTAACCGGGGGCGACCTTCTCGTAACAGTCGGGGCAGATCCCGTGGCTGAAGACCGCGTCCGAATGTTCGGAGATGTAACGCTCCATCTGCTGCCATGAATCCTGGTCCGCGCGGATCTTCTTGCAGAACATGCAGATCGAGAGGATTCCCTCGAGTTTCACGATCCGCGCCAGCGCATCCTGCAGCTCCTGCACGAACCGTCTCAGTTCTGCCTCCGACTCCTTCTGCGCCGTGATGTCCCGGATCGACTCGATCGCGCCGATCCGCTTTCCGTCGGCGTCGAACAGCGGAGAGACGACGGCCCATATGTGGCTCCCCTGCCCCTCCTTGAGAGCCGGGCAGAAGGCCTCGGCGTAAAGACAGTTTCCGGCGCGGGTTACGTTTTCATAGCTGGAGGCCAGTTCTTCGTCATCGAGGTCGATCAGGTCGATCAACTGGTTCCGCCGCTCTCCGTAGAAGGGAACGGTATAGGCGTGGTCTCCCCGGCCGATCATCCCGGCCTTGCAGATGCCGCTCATCTCCTCCATCGCGCGGTTCCAGGCGATCACCTTCTTCTCCATATCCACGACGAACGTCGCGTCCGGCAGGAATTCGAAGATATTGGAGAGGCGCTGCCGCGATTCCCGGGCTTCGTTCTCCGCCCGCTTCCGTTCGGTGATCTCCCAGGCGATGTCGGCCAGGTAGGAGACCAGCTCGACATCCTTGTCGTCGTAGTCGGACGGCTTGTTGCCGACGCCGAGAATCGCCAGGACGCGATCCTCCCGGAAGACCGGGACGACCAGTTCGCGAACGACCGGCGCGTGGCCTTCGGGAAGCCCCTTGCGGTTGGGCAGCGAGGCGTAGTCGTTGTGGATGACCGGACGGCGAAGCGGGACGCACTCCGCCCACACGCCGGCCTCCTCGATGCTGTAGTGGGCCCCGTGCCCGCGGGCGGTGCAGAATTCGTCCAGCGTGCGCGTCGACCACGCCTGAAGGGAGAGCGTCTTCTGGTCGGATTCCACGAAGTGGTAGAAGCCGACGTGGCTGCCGGTGATCGTGCAGATTTCGTCGAGGGCGGTCTGGAGAAAATCGTCGATGGACTGCCGGGCCGCGGACTCGAGCAGGCGAAGGCGGATCCGGATCAACTCGCCGGCCATCCGCGCCTTGGAATCCAGCTCTTCCTGCCGTCGTTGGAGAAAGAACAGCCCGACGACGAAACCGGTGCAGATCATCAGGTAGGCGGCCAGTTGGGCCAGGGCGCCATTGCGCCAGCCGGCAAGGATGAGGTCGAGATCCCGGCTTACGGTCACCACGAGCGGCTTGTCCATCCGGAGCGACGGGGGCCTGACCGTCTGGAAAACGATGAACCGCTTCTCGCCGGTCACGTAGGCCGTTTCGGCGAACAGGGTCTGCGGCTTGCCGCCCAGCAGGTGCCGCGTGAAAAGCGTCCCCGGGACGGCGAGGTCCTTCCCGGGCATCCCCTCTCGAGCCGGTATCAGCATGAACACGCGGCCGTCGCCGTGCGCGATGTAGCACCACATGTCGGGGGCGTAAAGCACCGACGACAAAAGGGTCGTGAAATAGTCCGGATCGAGCGATGCCAACACGACGCCGTCGAACCCGCCGTCAGCCCCGCTGACCATGACGGAGACGTTCATGACGAACGCCCCGAGGACGGTCTTGAAGGGGGCGGTAACGTAGAGGTTGTCCTGGGCCGGATTGCGCTGGACGGCCGTGAAGTAATCGCGGTCCCTGAAGTCGCGGCCGACCAGTTCGGGGCGGGACGAAGCGACCGCTTTCCCCGTCCGGTCCAGGACCAGGATCGTCCGGACGCCGGGCATCGCGTCGTCCAGCGTGCGGAGGTAGGGATTCAGCCCCCCGGCAATGACCGGAATCCTGGCGCCGGCGACCTTTTCCGAGACGCCCTGCAGCACGACCTTGACGGTCTGGATCTGCCGTTCCATGTTGACCGCGATGACCCGTGCCTGGGTCGAAAGGCGAACCTGTTCCTGCCGGGCTACGTCCCGATATTCACCATGGATGTGCAGCGCGAAGATCGCGCCGATGATGCACAGCGAAAGGCAAAGGGCCAGCCATTGCCTGAAAGGGGTCACGATCGATCGATGGGATTCCGGCATCCGTAAATTGTAATACAGATCGAAAAGTGTCCGTTGCGCAAAACAGGTATAATCGCGAACGTGATCGCAATACCCTCGGAAACATACGGATTGGCCATCCGCGAACTGGTCCCTTACGCCGCCTACGGATTCGCCGCCCAGATGGTCGGCGGATGCCTCGGCATGGCCTACGGCGTCTGCCTGACCACGATCCTGCTGCTGACGGGCGACCCCCTTCCGGCGATCAGCGCCACGGTGCACGCCTCCGAGCTGCTCCCCACGGCGGCTTCGGGCTTCTCGCATATCCAATTCAAAAACGTCGACCGGAAACTGGTCCTGCGTCTTCTCCCGGCCGGAGTCCTCGGGGGGGCACTGGGCGCGTTCGTGCTGACCTCGATCTCGTGCGCCTTCCTGAAGCCGGTCGTTTCGGTCTATCTTGCGCTGATGGGAACGGTGATCCTCATTCGGGCATTCCGCCCCGCGACGGGCACCGGAATCAGCCCGACCTCTTCCAAACTGGTTCCGATGGGGCTCACCGGCGGCTTCCTGGATGCCGTCGGCGGCGGCGGATGGGGCGTTTTCGTCACCTCGTCCCTGATGGCCTCCGGGAGCGCGCCCCGCTACGTCGTCGGTTCCGTGAACCTGTGCAAGTTCTTCGTGACGCTTGCCGCCTCCGCCGTCTTCTTCGCCACCATCGGCATCCCCAGGACCACCGCGGTCGTCGGCCTCCTCATTGGCGGGATCATCGCGGCGCCGTTCGCCGCGTGGATGTGCGGACGCGTTCCGCGCAGGCCGATGATGGTCCTCGTGGGACTCCTCGTGATCGCCGTCAGCGTGCGGACCTTCGTCCGCTTCCTCGGGTAGCGCCTTTATGGACCACCTAACGCGACTCGAACAGGAAAGCATCCACATCCTCCGGGAGGTTCACGCGCGCTTCCGCAACCCGGCGATGCTCTGGTCGATCGGCAAGGATTCGACGGCGCTTCTCTGGCTCGCCCGCAAGGCGTTTCTCGGGCGGTGCCCGATGCCGCTCGTGCACGTCGACACCACCCTCAAGATCCCCGAGATGATCGAGCACCGCGACAAGATCGTCCGCGAGTGGCAGCTCGAGCTGGTGGTCGGGTCCAACGAAGAGGCGCTCGCCGCCGGGATGGGGCCCGCCTCCGGGCGGCTCGAGTGCTGCGGTGCGCTCAAGACCGAGGCGTTCCGGCGCATCGTGGTCAACCACGGCTTCGATGCGATCATGCTGGGAATCCGGCGCGACGAAGAGAGATCCCGCTCGAAGGAGCGCGTCTTCAGCCCGCGCGGCGGCGACTTCTCGTGGGAATACAAGGAACAGCCGCCCGAGATATGGGGCCAGTACAACGTCGACGTCCCGCCCGGCGGGCACGTCCGCGTCCACCCGATCCTCGACTGGACCGAGCTCGACGTGTGGGAGTACATCCTGCGCGAGGGGATACCCGTCGTCGGGCTCTATTTCGCCCGCAACGGGAAACGGTACCGCAGCCTCGGCTGCTCGCCCTGCACCGAGCCGATCGACTCCTCGGCCTCGACGGTCGCCGAGATCGTCGAAGAGCTGCGCGGGATGCGGGTTTCCGAGCGCGCGGGGCGGGCCCAGGACAAGGCCGACGCCTACGCCATGCAGAAGCTGCGCACCGGGGGGTACATGTGACGGCCGAAACCACGCTGGTCGTCCTGGGCCACGTCGATCACGGGAAGTCCACCCTGGTGGGTCGCCTGCTTCACGACACGGGACAGGTGGCGCCCGATCGGCTCGAGTTCGCCCGGAAGCGCTCCCGGGAGCAGGGGCGCGACCTCGAGTTCGCCTTCCTGCTCGACGGCCTCTCCGAAGAGCAGGAGCAGGGGGTGACCATCGACTTCACCCTCGTCCGCTTCCAGGCCGCGGGCCGGCCGTTCGTCATCGCCGACGCGCCCGGGCACCGCGAATTCCTCCGCAACATGATGAGCGGCGCCAGCCGGGCGGATGCAGCGCTCCTCGTGGTCGACGCCTCCGAAGGCGTCCGCGAGCAGACGCGCCGACACGCCGTGCTGCTGGGGCTCCTGGGAGTCCGGCACGCGACGCTGGTCATCAACAAGATGGACCGGGTCGACTGGTCGGCCGACGTGTTCCGCCGGCTGTCCGGCGAGGGACGGGAGGTGCTCTCCTCGGCCGGCGTGACCGTGGCCTCGTGCGTTCCCGCTTCGGCGCTTCTCGGCGAGAACATGATCTCCCGCTCGGCGCACATGGCGTGGTACGACGGCCCCACGGTCCTCGAGGCGATCCTTGCCCACCAGCCGGCCGTCTCCCCGGATGACACCCGGTTCCGGATGATGGTGCAGGACGTCTACCGTATTGGCGAACGACGGCTGGTCGTCGGCCGCGTCGAGTCCGGATCGGTCAAGGTCGGGGATACGGTCGCGCTGCGGCCTTCCGGCGAACGGTCGCGCGTCGTGGCCTTCGAGGGGTGGCCTGGTGCGGCGCCCGGCTCGGCGGGAACCGGTGAGAATGTCGCGGTCGAACTCGCCGACCCGCTCTTCGCCGAGCGCGGCATGGTGGTGGCCGACCCGTCGCTGCCCCTGGCGCCGCTTCGCGCCTTCGACGCCCGGCTGGTCTGGCTGGGTCGGAATGCCCTCAACGTCGGGGAGAGATACCTGCTGAGACTCGGCTGCCAGGAAACGGGTGCGCGGGTCTTGCGCTTCAGCCGCGTCATCAATCCGGGCGAGGTTTCCGAGACCGTCGGGACGGCCTCCCTGCCGCCCGGTTTCGTCGGCGAGGGGACGATCCTCCTCGACAGGCCCGTCGTGGCCGAGGAATTCGCCGCCTGCCAGGCGCTCGGGCGCTTCGTGCTCGTGGACGGCTGCCGCGTCGCAGGTGGCGGAATCGTCTGCGGCCTCTCGCCGGAGATGGCGGATGAAAGTTTCGGGACGCGTGCGGATCTTTCGACCGGCCCGGCCGGAATTGCCGTCGGGCGGGCGGAACGCCGCAGCCGCAACGGGCACCATTCGATGTGCGTCTGGCTGACGGGCCTTTCCGGCGCGGGCAAAAGCACCATCGCCCGGCGGGTCGAGGCGCGGCTCTTCGCGGCCGGGGTGCAGGTCTACGTGCTGGATGGCGATGCGTTGCGGAGCGGGCTCTGCCGCGACCTGGGCTTCTCCCAGATGGATCGCACCGAGAACGTGCGGCGGGTGGCCGAGGCCGCCCGAATCCTGGTCGACGCGGGATTCGTGGTGATCACGGCGCTCATCTCCCCGTTCCGGGAAGACCGGAAGCGGGCGCGCGAGCGGTTCGGAGAGGACGAGTTTGCGGAAGTGTTCGTCCGCTGCCCGATCGAGCTCTGCGAGTCGCGCGACCCCAAGGGGTTGTACGTGAAAGCCCGGTCGGGCGCCCTCCCCCGCTTCACCGGGATTTCCGACGCCTACGAACAGCCCGAGTCGCCGGAACGGGTGGTCGATACCGGCGTCCTCGACGAGGACGCCGCCGCAGGCGCGGTCCTCGAACTTCTCGCGAAGCGGGGAATCAGCGGAAACTGAGTCTCTCGAGCATCTCCCGGTTCACGTTTTCGAGGAGGAACGCCCGTGCGTACGCAACGTCCTCGGGGGACATCTCCTCGCTGTAGCCGCCGATCCGCCCCTTCCTCACCTTCATCGAATTGATCCCGCTTCCGCCCGCACCCGCGCTTTTGATCTCGCGCGCCTGCATCTTCTCGAAGCGCGAAAACGCGACCGCTTCGGAGAGCGCCGCGCCGTCCACCGGCAGGCGGAGAAACGCGAGCAGCCGCCGCGTTTCCGCTTCCGGATCCTCGTGGAGCGCCTCGTAGCCGAGCCAGAGCAGGTTCGTGCGCCCTTCCGCGTACCGCGCCGCCGAGTTCATGAAGCGCGCCAGCCGCCACGCCCCCCACCTGCTCCGGATGAAATCCTTCATCGTCCCGGTGAACAGCGGCGAAGGCGGACGCGAAAACCAGTAATAGTAATAGGCGGAAACGAGCGTGTCCATGGGATCCCGCAGCAGGATGGCAGCAGGACGCCGGCGATCCGCGAGCGTATGGACGGAGTGGTTGAATTCGAGGCGCAGGGCCGGCAGCGGCAGATCGAGCGAAGTGCTGACGACCGGGAGCGGAATCCCTTCCGGGTCGACCCCGCTCTCGATGCCGTGGGCGAGTTCGACGTATTTCGAGACGATGGCGCGCAGCCACGTCCGGCCGCTCTTGGGGTAGGAGAGCATCAGCGTCCCGGCGGGAACCTTCCCGACCGGCAGGTACCGAATCGAGTAAGCCGCGTCCTTGAGCGTGCCGTATACGATGTCGCGCAGAAAATGCATCCCTGTTGCTCCGATCACCTGAAATCCGCCGCCGCTCTCCCGATGTTGGCGATGACCCCGGCGCCGGGGTTGTTGAGGTTCACCGTGATATCTGCGGAAAAACGGCTCTGATCGAGCACCCCCCCGATGCTGGCGATGCGCGTGTTGCCGATGATGCCGGCGGTGATCGTGAGATCGGCGGTGACGTTGTCCAGGGTCGGCGGATTGGCGGAGGTCGTCGTGAAACCGGCGCCACGCCAGTCGACGAACGCGTAGAGGTTGTCGGCCACGGCCGTCACGGGGGTGCACGATCCGCCGTAGGGCACCGTCTGCACGAGCGTGCCGGCGAGCGACCCGTGAAGTCCTGCCTGGAAGGTGACCGTGTGGCTCGGTCTCGGGAGGTCGGCCGGGGAATCGGCGCTGCCGCCCCCGCAGGCGAGCGGAAGCAGCATCAGGAAAAAGCCAAGCAGGACGAACGAACGGCGCACGGCAACCTCCGGGGACGGGCTACCTAACTTATCGGCAGGAACCGGAATTCAAATCAGCGCAATCTAAGGGATGTGCCGAATGCCCGGCAAGGAGGAAACGATGCATCACTTCGGAACGCTGAAAATATTCTGTGCAGCCGCAGGTGCGGCGATCCTGATCGGAGACAGCGCGATGGCGACAAATCCACCGATTGACGGGCGCGTGTCGCCGAGGATCGAGACGGCGACCTTCGCATTGGGCTGATTCTGGGGGCCGGACTCCCGGTTCGGGAGTCTCGAAGGGGTCGTTCGGACACGCGTCGGGTACACCGGCGGCTCGAAGGAGAATCCGACCTATACCGCCATGGGCGACCATTCGGAAACGGTCGAGGTCGATTTCGACCCCGCGCGAATCCGGTACGAAGCGCTCCTGGATATCTTCTGGGCGGGACACGATCCCCTGTCGAAGCCGTGGGGGACGCAATACAAGGCGGCGATCTTCTACCACGGCGAAGCGCAGCGCAGGCTCGCCGAATCGTCACGCAAGCGGATCGAGGCGAAGACAGGGAGGCGCGTATCGACCGAGATCCTCCCAGCCTCCGTATTTTATCCGGCGGAGGGGTACCACCAGAAGTACGTACTCCAGGGCAACGCGGGGATCTCGGACGAGTTGCGTGCCTTCTATCCGGACGATGCCCGGTTCACGGCGTCGACGGCCGCCGCGCGCCTCAACGGGTACCTCGGCGGACACGGAACCCTCCAGCAGCTCCAGGGCGAGATCCGGTTGCTCGGGCTTTCCGACCGCTCGGGCCGGGCGCTCTGGGAAGTGGTCCGGAAACGCGACACGGCACGCGGAAACCGGGAAGCGGAGAGCATGGCCTGCCCCGTGAGATAGGACAGGTCACCCCGTGACGCGTCACCGATTCCCATATGCCCATGTTATCGTTTCGCGTGGCTGGAGGCGTCGCTGGTCGTGCTCGGGATGGGACTCGGCCTGGTGATGCCCAACCTGACGGGGGCGGTTCAAAATGCGGTCGACCGGCGCGACCTCGGCGTGGCCACGGCGGCGCTCACCTTCTTCCGCTCGCTTGGAGGGGCGCTCGGCGCCGCGATCTCGGGGACCATCCTGACGTCGAGCCTGTCGCGCCTGCTGCCGGGAGCGTGGTCCGTCCTCTCCGCCGGGCCTGCGGCGCGGGCCGCCGCCCGGGGAGCGCACGCCCTTCCTCCGGTCTCGGCGACCCCGCAGGTCGTGGAGGCATACCGGCAGGCCATCGGGACGACCTTCCTGTTCGGCGCCGCGGTCGCAACGCTTGCGCTGCTGGTCGTCGTGCTTCTTCCCGAGATCCCCCTCCGCGGCGACGTTCCGGAAGGCGACCGGGGATAGCGCCGCACCCGGCTGAAGTACGGGCCGTTTTCTGCCGACAAGTAGACAGTGCCGGTAACCGGTCGGGGGGACGATGGGCAGGATATTCCGATAGGTCAAATCCGAAATCAGGCGATTGCCGATGATGCTCGGCAAGGTGGTGGGCGGCGTGATTGCCGTCATCGGTTTCACGACCGCGGTCGTCGTCGTGACGAGGAGGGGCAACCCGGCGATTGCGGACATCCTGCCGCCGGCCATGGCGGGCGGGTTCGGCATCCTGCTCTTCGTGCTGTCGTCCCGGTTGACGCCCTCCATTCCTGCGGAAAGCCCCGCAGACATTCCGACCCCGGCCGACCGGAGGCGCACGAACATCCTCGCATGGACGATCTTTGCGCTGCTGGCGGCCGTCATCCTGATCGTCACCGTCCTCGCGAGATGAACGCCACCGGCTGCCGGGAACAGCACGCCTACTTCGCGAGCCTGCTCCTGCCCTGCGGCCCGGACCGCAGGTCGGAGATCGAGTGGATCCTGGG
>JANXQJ010000180.1 GCA_025356865.1 Deltaproteobacteria bacterium
GGATACCAGGCCCCGACCGGAACGCCGGCGGCGATGCCGCGCCGCAACAGCGCGGTGACGGCGTCTTCGGCCCGGCCGGGCAGCCGGACGGTGAACTCGTTGAAGATCGGCTCGCGGGTGATATGCGTCACGCCGCGGATCGCGGTCAGCGCCCCCATCGCGTATTCGGCCTTGTCGCGGTTGAGCCGTGCCAGAGTGACCAGCCCCCCCTTGCCGAGAAGCGACAGGTGGATCAGGCCGCGCAGCGCGCACAGGCTCTGGTTGCTGCAGATGTTGGAGGTGGCCTTGTGGCGCTTGATGTGTTGCTCGCGCGCCTGGAGCGTGAGGACGAAGCCCCGCCGGTTCTCGCGGTCGACGGTTTCGCCGACGATCCGGCCGGGCATGTTGCGGATGAGCGCTTTCCTGGCCGCGATGAAGCCGAACGCCGGGCCGCCGAAGGAGAGCGGGTTGCCGAGCGACTGCCCGTCGCCCACCGCGATGTCGACGCCCATCTCGCCCGGTGATTTGATCAGCCCCAGCGAGACCGGATAGACGGAGGCCACGAGGAGCGCGCCGTATTCGTGCACCTTGGCCGCGAGGTCGGTGTAGTCGGCGACGCAGCCGAAGAAGGTCGGGTTCGCGACGAGCACCGCGGCGCACCGGTCGTCGATCTCGCGGAACAGCGCCCCGCGCGCGGTGGACGCGTCTTCGGGAGCCACCTCGACGATCTCGACGGGGAGGTTCTCGAGGTAGGTCGCAACGATCGCGCGGTGGAACGGGTTGACCGCGCCGTCGATGACCAGCCGTTTTCGCCCCGTGATCCGAAGCGCCATCAGGGCGCCCTCGGCCAGCGCGGTGCCGCCGTCGTAGAGCGAGGCGTTGGAGGCGTCGAGCCCGGTCAGCCGGCAGATGGCGGTCTGGTATTCGAAGAGCGCCTGGAGCGACCCCTGGGAACATTCGGGTTGGTAGGGCGTGTAGGCGGTGTAGAACTCGGAGCGCCCCGCGAGGTGGTCGACCGCCGAGGGGATCAGGTGGTCGTAGAATCCGCCGCCCACGAAGGGAAGCACGTCCGTGTTCTGCGCCGCCAGGTCCTTGAGCCGGTCGAGCATCTCGAACTCGGAGATTCCCGTCGGGAGGTCAAACGACCTTGCGCGCAGGTGGGACGGAATCGGGGCGAACAGGTCGGTGACGCTTCCGACGCCCACGGCGCCGAGCATTTCCCGGATCTGGGCCGGGGTGTGCGGTGTGAAACTCATCTCTAGTACTCCGTTCCACCATTACGGTGACTAATGGTTCAAGTTATCGCATCGAGATTGTCGATGCGCGGTCCCGGCAAGGCGTGCGACTGAGGCGTACTTTCAAGTACGGCGCAAGGAGCGCAACGCAGCAGGGGCCGATGCAGCGGCGATCGAATGCAACCGTAATGGTGGAACGGAGTGCTAAAGCCCCTTCAGGTACTCGAGATACTGGTCGCGGGTCATCAGCCGCGCCGTCTCGGCGGGATCGGACGCAATTTCGAGCCGGGCCATCCAGGCCTCCGCTTCGGGCGACTCGTTGACGACCTCGGGCGTGTCGTTGAGCGCCGCGTTGACGGCGATCACCTTGCCGGAGAGCGGGGCGTAGATGTCGCTCGCGGTCTTGACCGACTCGATGCCGCACAGCACTTCGAACTGCTTGACGGCCTTGCCGACCGGGGGCAGTTCGACGAAGGTGATGTCGCCCAACTGGTGTGCCGCGAAATCGGTGATGCCGACCGAGGCGACGTTTCCTTCGAGCTTGACCCACTCGTGCTCTTTCGTGAAAAGCGTATCGGGCATGACGCGTCTCCTTTGGGAAGTGCGTTGGAAGTTTGAGTGAAAGGTCTCGGCGCCCCTAGCTGCGCAAAGAACCGCCCGCGAAGAACGGCAGCGTGCAGGCGACCGCGTCCATGGCCACGTTCCCGTGGCGGATGGAGAGTGCGGTCCCCGGCCGGGCGGACGCCGGGTCGACCAGGCCGATGCCGACGCCGCAGCCGAGCATGGGGGAGAATGCGCCGCTGGTGACGGTGCCGACCCGCGCATCGCCGGTCCAGATCTCGTAGTAGTGGCGCGGCGACCGGCGGGACCCGACCTTGAACGCGACCTTGGCGCGCGAAAGGCCCGCGTGCTTCTGGGCGAGCAGCGCGTCTCTCCCGACGAATTGCTTGTCGAGGTTGACGAAGGCGTCGAGCCCCGCTTCGAGCGGGGTGATCGTCTCGTCGAGGTCGTTGCCGTAAAGGCTGTAGCCGACCTCGAGGCGGAGGAGGTCGCGCGCCCCCAACCCGGCGGGTTTTACCGACGGATAGGTGAGGAGCGTGCTCCACAGTTCGTCGACCTTGCCGGCCGGAAGGAAAATCTCGTAGCCCAGTTCGCCCGTGTAGCCGGTGCGGCTGACGATCGCGGGCTTTCCGAGCACGTCGGTCTCGATGAAGCGGAAATAGGGGATCGCGGCGACCTCGTGGCCCAGGAGCGAGAGGAGCACGTCGCGCGACATCGGCCCCTGCAGGTCGAGCTTGCCCGTGGCGGCCGAAATATCCTCGAAACGGGCGGAGCCCGGGAGGCGCGATTCGATGACGGAGAAATCGTTGGGGGCTGTGGCCGCGTTGACCACGATCATGGCCTCGTCCTCGGCGATGCGGAAGACGATCAGGTCGTCGACGATGCCGCCCTGTTCGTTCAGGAGGAAGCCGTAGCGGGAACGCCCGACCGGGATGGATGCGACGGAGAAGGTGAACACGTCCTCGAGGCCGCCCGCGACGAGGTCGCCCTTGTAGCGGAATTCGCCCATGTGGCAGATGTCGAACAGCGCCGATTTTTCCCGGCACGCCCGGTGCTCGGCCAGGATCCCCTCGTATTGGATCGGCATCTCCCACCCGCCGAAGGGCGCCATGAGGGCGCCCAGCGCGCGGTGCCTGCCGACGAGGGGCGTTTCCTTGAGCTGTTCCATCGCGTTCACCTCTTTCGGCCCGGTTTTGGGGGAGAGTACGATTTTATCCGATTTGTTAACCGGATGAAAACCGAAAGGATCGGGTGTTAAGATATCGCATGGACTATTCCGACATCCTCGAATTCTCCCCCGATCCCACCTGGGTGATCGACCGCGATGGGCGCGTCATCGTCTGGAACCGGGCGTGCGAAGAACTCACCGGAGTCCCGGCCGCCGAGATGCTCGGGAAGGGGAACTTCGAGCACGCCCTGCCGTTCTACGGGGAGCGGCGCCCGATCCTGATCGATGCCGCCCTCCGTCATGACCCGGAGATCGATGCCCGCTACCCGACGCTGATCCGGAAGGACGAGACGCTCGCAGCCGAAGTGTTCCTGCCCCGCCTCGGTCCCGAAGGGATCTACCTGTGGATGACCGCAAGGCCTCTCTTCGACGCGGATGGCAACGTCTCGGGAGCGATCGAGTCCGCCCGGGATATCACGGCCCGGAAGCAGGCCGAGGGGGCGCGGCAAGTCTCTGAGCGCCGACTGACGCAACTGCTCGAAAGCGTCCATCTTGTGGCCGTGACGCTGGATTCGGCCGGGCGCGTGACTTTCTGCAACGGCTTCCTGCTGGCGCTTACGGGGTGGAGCCGGGAAGAGGTCGTCGGTTCCGACTGGTTCGAACGCTTTATCCCGGAGGACGAGCGGGAATATATCCGAGCCGTTTTCCTGGAAGGCATCCTCTCCGACACCCTGCTGCCTTCGTTCGAGAACCGGATCATCGCCCGGGACGGCAACCTCCGGATGATCGTGTGGCAGAACACGGTGCTGCACAATCCGGACGGCACGGTCTCTGGAGTCGCGAGTCTCGGCACCGACGTGACCGGCCATCGGAGCCTCGAGGAGCAACTCAGGCAGTCACAGAAGATGGAGGCCGTCGGGCAGCTCGCCGGCGGGGTGGCGCACGACTTCAACAACATCCTCACGGTGATCATGGGGTACGGCAACCTAATGCGCATGAAGATGCCCGATGGCTCCCCGGAGCGGGCCAATCTCGACCAGGTACTCGATGCGGCGGGGCGCGCCGCCGAGCTGACGAAGGGGTTGCTGGCATTCAGCCGGAAGCAGGTGATCGCACCTCGGACGGTCGAACTGAACGGGCTGATCCTCGACGTCGAGAAATTCCTGCGTCGGATCATCGGGGAGGATATCCGGCTGCAGGCCAGCCTGACGGGATCCGAGCCGACGGTTCACGTCGACAAGGGGCAGATCGAGCAGGTGCTGATCAACCTGGCCACCAACGCGCGCGACGCCATGCCGAAGGGCGGTCTCCTCGCCATCGCAACCGACCTGCGCGAACTGGACGAATCGTTCATCAAGGCTCACGGCTACGGCGAGACCGGCCGCTACGCCGTTATTTCCGTCTCGGACACCGGCAACGGGATGGACGAGGGAACCCGAAACCGCGTATTCGAGCCCTTTTACACCACGAAAGAGCCGGGGCAGGGGACCGGCCTCGGGCTCTCCATCGTTTACGGCATCGTCAAGCAGCACAACGGCTACATCAATGTCTACAGCGAGCCGGGAAGGGGCACCATCTTCCGGATTTATCTTCCTCTGGTTGCCCAGGAGCAGCCGGACGCAGGGGAAAAGGGAGCGCCCCCCGTCCCGAAGGGCGGCACGGAAACCATCCTGCTGGCCGAGGACGAGCCGTCGGTGCGAAAGCTGGTCGAGATCGTCCTGACGAATTTCGGCTACACGGTGATCCTGGCCGAAGACGGGCAGGATGCCGTCGAGAAATTCCGGGCGAACCGGGACCGGGTTTCACTCCTCCTGATGGACCTGATCATGCCGGGCAAGAACGGACGGGAAGCGTACGAGGAGATTCGACGGATGGCGCCGGGCATCAAGGTGCTCTTCTCGAGCGGGTACACGGCGGACATCATCCGGAGCCGGGGAGAACTCGACGAGGACGCCGAACTGATCTACAAGCCGGTCGACCCGATGACGCTGGCGGCCAAGGTAAGGGAGATACTCGACCGGGAATAACGGCGAGGAAGGCGTCTGCTCATGGATCATGAACCGGCCGGGCGGCATGACTTCGTCTTGATCGGGGTGATGGCCGCCGGCATCGGCGCCGTCACGCTCTTCTTCTATTTCGACCTGCACCGGTTCTTTACACTTTCGGCGCTGAAGGCGAACCGCCTGGCGTTGCTCGACTTTCGCGATGCGCATCCTTTGGCCATGGTCGGGGCCTTCATGGCCGTCTACGTCGTCACCACGGCGCTCTCGCTTCCCGGGGCGGCGATCCTCTCACTGGCGGCAGGCGCCATATTCGGCCCCTGGATGGGGACGGTCTGTGCCTGCACCGCCGCGACCGCCGGCGCCACCCTGGCTTTCCTTGCGACCCGCCACCTGCTGCGAGACGTTGTATCGGCCCGTTTCGGAAGGCGACTCGATGGAATCAACCGGGAGTTCGAACGCCGCGGCGCAAGCTACCTGCTCTTCCTCCGGCTCGTGCCGGTCTTCCCGTTCTTCCTGGTCAACCTGGCGGCCGGATTGACGCGGTTGCCGCTCCGGACCTTCGTATCCGCCACGATGATCGGCATCGTTCCCGGCGGTTTCGTCTATGTCAACGCGGGCGCCACCCTGGCGACCCTCACCTCGATATCCGACGTTGCCTCGCCGGCGGTATTGGGTTCGTTCGCCCTGCTGGGTCTCTTCGTGCTGGTTCCGGCCCTGGTTGCCAAATCCAGGGGTTAGCCCGCTTTTCTCACCACGCTTCGTCGCTTTGGGGGTGGAGACGGGCGTGGTTGACACTACGTCGAGGAGGCCGACCGAGCGCAACGCAGTAGATAGGCCCGTATCCGCCGCCGTAGCAGGAGGGTGGCGAGAAATGCGGGCTAGCCCGCCGCCGGTGCCGCTGATCAAATTGGGGGGAGTCGTGCATGTCGAAGCGGAGAGGCGAAGCGCGTTGATCCGGGGGTGAGGCGGGGTGCCTGGTGAAAAGCGCCCCGCCTGAGAATCCCCCGGCCTGGTGAGGGTGGCTTATTTCTGGATTTCGAACAGGTAGACCCGGTCGTCCATGCCGCTGATCACGAAGAGGCGACGGGTCGCTTCGTCGTACGTGAACCCGGAACTGAAGTTGGCGGAGAGCTTGCTCACGCCGGGCCGCACGTCGTCGGCGTAGGTTGCGACATATCCGAGGTCCTTGTTGAATTCCTTGACCGTGTTCATCATCCCGTCGAGGACCAGGTAGCTGCCGTCCTTCTTGAAGAAGATGTCGCTGACCTGCTGGAACTTTTCGTTTTCAAGGCCGAGCCCGCCGAATTCAGAGACCTGCTGGCCGGTCTTGGGGTCAAGCACCTTGATGGAGGGGCCCAGGAGCGCATAGAGGTAGCCGTTGTAGGGGTTGCGGACGACCTTGATCACGCCCGGCAGGTCGTTCGGAACGCGCGTCTGCGCGGTGTAGGTGCCCGAAACGCGTCCGACCGTCATGTCGACCTTGAACTTGTCCTTGTCGAGCGTGCCCTTCAGCAACTGGTAGCGGACGCCGTCGGTGATCCAGTAGGCGCCGTCGGGATCGGCGATGACGTAGTTGGGGTTGTTGGTTGACTTGCCTGCGAGCGGGTAGGTGGCCGTCCAGACCACATTGCCGGATCCGTCGATCTTGCGGACGACCTGCTCGGAGTAGAACGCCACCAGGTAGTTGCCGTCCTTGTCGAGGGTGCACCCGCTCGGGGCGCTCCAGTTTTCCTTGAAGTCGATGCGATGGGTGAACTTGTCCTTCTTGTCGAAGAACAGGATGCCCGTGCGGTCGCAGACGTACAACTCGCCCGACTTGGACCACCCGATGTCCTTGGGCTGGTCAAGCTTGAACAACTCCCCGTGCTTGATCTCGCCCTTGAAGAGCGGCTTGACGATGTTGAGCTGCCCGCTGGCGACCGGCGGCTTGGCCTCGAACTGCTTGAGTTCGGCCTGCGTGACCACGACCGGCTTGGTATCGGCCGGCTTGGCCTTCTCGACCGGGGAGCCGGGCCCCTTGACGGCCGCCCCCTGGTCCAGGGTTGCGCAACCGGCCATCGCGAGCGCCACCGCGGCGATCAGTGCGGGAATGCGGAACAATTTCATGGTGAACCTCCTTGGAGAAACGGAAAGAATGGGAAGTGGCAGACAGGCATCGCAACCGTCTTGGATGGACGGAGAAAATCATCCTGACACCGCAATTAGACCGGTGTTTGCGGGACGTGTCAAATGTTTCGTTTTCAAGGCAGCAGGGAAGGGGATAGACCGCAATGACCTGCCGTCAAATGACCGGGAAGGAGGGTGTCCTGATGGGAACCCTGCGGAGAAACATCGTCGTCATGATCCTGGCGCTGATGACGGCGGGATGCAGTACCAGAAAATTCGTCGTTTCCTAAGGATGGGAGCGGATTCTATCTCACGAACGACAGTTCGAAGCGGAAACAGCTTCTCTGCGATTCCGGCGATATCGACCGTGTCAGGTATTTGCACCTCCGGCAAGGAGAAGAAATATCTGTTGGGCCTCCTTTCTTCCTGTTTTCAACCGCCATCTCGTCAAAATGAACATCCTTATTTTTCAATGACTTCTGTTTTATTGCCTTCAAGTCGTTCATCCCGAAGATGGAATATTCTTCTTTCGTGCTGATAACGATGAAGCCGGAAACATGCAGATGATGGATGGACAGGAAATGGGAGATCCCCATCTTTTGCTACCTGAGGTAGCCTGAAGGTGCAAAAGGAGCCCATATTTGCCGGAGGTGCTCCATGCCCGGAACCGTAAAATCCTGAGGATCTTGCGAGATTGTAAGAGCCGGCGGACAGACACTCCAATCGCCGGGGATGAGATCGCAGACGAGGCACTTGATCCCAGGGTTGAATCGCTGGAATTGCCGTTCCGCACTGCTGCGATCAAGACGATCGTTCGTGTCGAGCGCGTTCAGTGCAACCCTTGCAGCTCGACGGTCGACGGACAGACCATAGACGGTTGGGAACTTCAGGTCGAAGGCACCGCGTTCGACATGATGGGGGAGCCGTTCCCGATCGAGTTGTACGAGCCGCGGGAGGCTGGTTACGAACGAGGGGAGGAGGGGCTCCAGCGTACTTTGTCGATGCTCGTGCCGGGGGCGATCTTTGTGGTGGAAGGGCCGATTCAATACTCCCAGGGTGGACGGATCACCGTTTACGGAGGGAAGCTGTCCGAGCCTGAAAGACTCGAACGACTGTATGTGAGCGACCGGGATGGGTGGTCGAGGGAGGTCGAAAAGTTGTGAGCCAACGCTGGTTGTCCCTAGAGTTGTGACGGGATAAAACTTGCGCATGGCGGAATACAACATTTCAATTGGACGAGCATAAGATTACAATTGGACGCTATGGAGCAAACGATCCTTTATCCGCGGTTCTCATATGCGCAAGTGCTGGAGGCGCTTGCCGACAGCCCTGTAGTCCTGGTGCATGGGCCGCGCCAGTGTGGAAAAACCACGCTCGCCCGCATGGTGGGCGACGCGGCCGGATACGGCTACGTCACCTTCGACGATGAAGTGCAACTTGCGGCGGCAAAATCCGACCCGATCGGTTTCGTGGCCGATCTTCCGACGAAAGTCGTCCTCGACGAAATCCAGCGTGTGCCGTCGCTGTTCCTCGCGATCAAGTCACGGGTCGATCGGGACCGGAGTCCCGGGCGGTTCATCCTGACCGGTTCATCCAATGTTCTGCTCGTGCCGAAACTGGCGGATTCGCTGGCCGGCCGCATGGAGACCATTCGACTGCACCCGCTGGCGCAGGCTGAACTGGCGGGAATCGCGTCACCGCATTTTCTGGATTGGCTCTTCACGGGCAACATCCCTGTCGGGCATTTCGGGCGATTGGGGCCGGAGCTGATCGACCGGATCGTGGCAGGAGGTTTTCCACCGGCATTGGCGCGTACGCCCGGCCGACGGCGTGCAATCTGGTACCGCGACTATCTGGATGCGTTGGTCCAGCGCGATGTTCGGGACATGGCTCGCATCGGGGCGCTCGATGCGCTGCCGCGCCTGTTGCAACTTGCCGCCGGCCAGACGGCAAGACTCATGAACGTGAGCGAATTATCCTCCTCGTTTCATTTGAGTCGCCCGACGATTCGCGACTATGTGTCGCTGCTGGAGCGATTGTTCCTGATCGATTCGTTGCCCCCGTGGCATTCCAACCGGTTGAGCCGCCTCGTCAAGACACCCAAGTTGCACATGGGCGATTCGGGTCTGGCCGCATCGTTGCTCGGGCTCGACGCCGCATCGCTTTCACGGGATCGCGGGACGCTGGGGCAACTGCTCGAAACGTTCGTATACCAGGAACTTCGCCGGCAGGCGGGCTGGTTCGATGCCGACGTGACCTTCCACCACTACCGCGACAAGGACAAGGTGGAGGTTGACATCATTCTCGATTGCGGTGCCCGCGGGCTTTCCGGTATCGAGATCAAGGCGACAGCGACCGTGACCGCGTCCGATTTCCGCGGGCTTCACAAATTGAAGGACGCCACAGGCAACCGGTTCCGTGCCGGGGTGTTGTTATACGACGGCGACGACAGCGTACGCTTCGGCGAAAACATGTTCGCGATGCCCATTCGATCTCTTTGGAAGCGCCAAAACTGAAGACCTGCCGTTGACAACGGACTTTCCGGTCGCACGCCCCCGGATGAACACCCCATGAAGGCGGTAAAACGGAAGATTTCGGGAAGATTTCCCGGATGGATGGAATAAAATCGAACGTGATGCGGAATGAGACGAACGGAACCACGGAGAAGGGCATGCTGACAAATGATGCGATCAGGGGCGCGGTTGGACGGATCACGGCGGCTGCGCCCGGCCTTTCCCGGGTGATCGTGTTCGGATCCTACGGGCGCGGGGATGCGGACGAAGGGTCGGATCTCGATCTCATGGTGGTTCTCAAGGAAATATCCGATCGTGGCGCGGGATACCTTCGAATTCGAGAGGCGCTCGGACGAATCGGGGTCGGCGTCGACCTCGTGCTGATTTCGGAATCCGATTTCGAACGTCGACGACAGGTTCCCGGTTCCCTGGCCTACTGGGCCTGGCAGGAAGGGAAGGTCGCATATGACGCCGCAGCATGAGGAGGCGCTTCGGTATCTGCGCCTCGCGCATCGCGATGCGGTTGCATTCCGCCATGACGACGACGCGATGACCGACCTCGTTTCCCTACAAAAGTCGACGTTGTGGGTCGACCGGGTTCTTGTTTGGGCGGGAAGGGTGTGTCGCCGCGGAATCGCAGAGCTGAACCTGTTTTGAACCTCACCCTCACGCCATCCGGTCATCTGATGATGATCGGATCAGGCAACAGGATCGCGCAGGCTTTTGCCGAGTCCCGGTTCGCCGGAATCATGGCGCTGGCCGGAGGGAAGTCCGATCCCGGCTGGCCGCTTTCCTGGATGTTCTGGCGCGATTTCGGTACGCGCTACCTGTTGCGACTTTCCCAGGCCCAGCCGACATCGGAACGTCTGAACCCGCTCCCGCCACCGGATGCTTCGATCCTTTCCGCCCTGACGCTGAGCATCCCTCCAATGCCGGGCGCCGAATATTGCACGTCCGACGTCCTTGCTGCCATCTGGACCGATCTCGATCGCTGGGTACTGGAGTCGATTTCCGGGCAACCGGAGGGGCTGCCCGGTTTCCTCCACCGGTACGCGCCGCTCTGGCGGCAGGTGGGCCGGGTCTGCTTCCACCTGGCCGAAAACCGCAAGGATCCCGAATTCCCCTTCGCCTTCATGGCGACCTACATTCCCCGGCTGGGAAAAAACGCCCGCGCCCAGCATCTGCCGCTCAGCCAGGCGCTCCGGGAGCATGCCGGAGCGAACAACCGCGAAGCGTTGCTTCGGCTTCTGGAGCCGGTTCAAGAGGCGGGGAAACGTTGCGGGTGGGTGCGGGAGCTCCAGGAGAGCGGCGACATCTACCACCCGCTGGCCTGGACGCCGGAGGAAGCGTACCCGTTTCTCAAGGATGTGTCTGCTCTCGAGGAGAGCGGCCTCGTGGTCCGTCTGCCGGATTGGTGGAGAAAACGCCCCCGCCCCCGGGTCCAGGTCGTCATCGGCTCGAAAGACGGAGAAAAG
>JANXQJ010000198.1 GCA_025356865.1 Deltaproteobacteria bacterium
CCGAATCGACGATGTCGCCGATATCCTGCTGCGCCCCTTCAGTGGTGGCCTTGGATCGGCGGGCGATCTCGAGCACAAGTTCTTCCCGCATCTCTATCAGCATGTCCTTGATCGTCTTCATGCGCCGACATCCCCCGAACGGAATTGAAAAAGCGTAAGTATACGCCGAGATCCCATGCTGTCAACGGCTTTCGGACGGCATGGGGCGTGAAACCGGAATCCGGGCCCGGAGATCCCACTCGCGGGACGACGTGACGCGCGCACGGACGATGTCGCCTGGACTTCCGCGGAAACCGGTCAGCAGCACGTTCCCGTCGACTTCGGGCGCCTGCCCCCGGTGACGGCAGACGGCCGCCCTGCGCGCGGGCGTCCCTTCGACCAGCAACTCGACATCGGAACCGACCAGCGCCTGGTTCCGGGCCGAGAGGATATCGGCCTGCGCGTCCTGCACCATCCGCAACCGCTCCTGCCGGACGCTTTCGGACACCTGCGGCTTCATCTCGTGGGCCGCCGTGCCCTCTTCCCGCGAATACGGGAACACGCCGAGATAATCCCACTGGATCTCGTGGATGAAATCGAGCAGTTTGTGGAAACTTTTCTCCGTTTCGCCGGGAAAGCCGACGATGACGGAGGTGCGCAGGAAGATGCCCGGAATCCGTTCGCGCAGCCGCGCGATCAGCCGCCGCAGGTCGTCGGGGCCATACCGCCGCCCCATCCGGCGCAGGACGTCGGGATCGGCGTGCTGGATCGGGATGTCGAGGTAGGGAACGACCTTTCCCCCTTCGGCCACGAGGTCGATCAGCTGCTCGTCGATGCCGGACGGGTAAAGGTAGAGGAGCCGCACCCAGCGGACGCCGCGCACCTTGCAGATATCGCGCACGAGTCCCGGCAAGGCCCCGGTTTCGCCCCGGTCGGTTCCCCAGGCGGTGATGTCCTGCCCGATCAGGGAGATCTCTCGCGCCCCCTTCCGGACGAGCATCCGCGTCTCGGCCAGAAGCGATTCGCGGTCGCGGCTCTTGAGGGGCCCCCGGATCAGCGGGATCGTGCAGTAGCTGCACCGGTTATCGCACCCCTCGAGGATTTTAAGGAAAGCGGCCGGGGTGCCCGCCGCGACGTGCCGGCGGCTGTAGGCGTCTTCGGAGAGCGCGCCCTCGCCCACGCACGACCGGGGAGGCGCCGCGGGGGTTCCGGTCGCCTGCGCGGATTCGGCCAGCATCTCGCGCAACAGTTCAGGCAGCGCAGGAATGTCGCCGGGCCCCAGGAACAGGTCGACTTCGGGCATGAGGCCGGGAAGTTCCTCGCGGTAACGGCGGGGGAGGCAGCCCGCCACGACCAGTTTCCGGATGCGCCCCTTCGCCTTCTCGGCCGCGAGCGCAAGCACCTCGCCGATCGACTCCTCCTTGGCCTCCTTGACGAAACCGCACGTATTGACGACGGCGACGTCGGCACGGCCGCGCGAAACGACTTCGAAGCCGGCGTCGGCCAGCATGCCGGACATCACCTCGGCGTCGACCGCGTTCTTGCCGCACCCCAGCGTGTGGATCAGGACCGTCGGCCGGGGAGGCGTCGGGGTGCGCGTCGAAGATCGGGTCATCCCGTCACCACTTCGGTCCCGGCGGGCTTCTTGAAGCGGAACTGGTCGGCCGGCAGCGACGGATTGAAGACGATCCCTTCCAGATAGAGGTGGTTCGTGCCGCCCAGCTTGTCGTAGATGTGGATCTCGACGATGTGCAACTGTTCGTTCTCGATCACCAGGTCGATCCGCTTGACCTCGGGGGCGCCGTCGCCCTTCGGCACCAGCCGCATCGCGGTGGCCGCCCCTTTCCGGACCGGCTCGGACGATTCGACCGCGAACATCGACGCCATCTCGCCCTTTCCGAAGAAGAGGAGGAGGGGGATCTTGCCGCCCAGCGCCCCCTCGCCGATCTTCCGCTTGAACACCTGCTTCGAGTCGGTCGGACGGAAATAAAGAAATTCGCCGTCGGCCAGGAACATCTGGTTGTCGGGTTTCTTGTACTCCCACCGCATCTTGCTGGGGCGCGCGAAATAAAGGTCGCCGGCCGCCTTCCGGACGATGCCGAGATTGGCGAGCGGCACCTCCTGGCGGAATCTGGCCGAGAGCGTCTGGGCCGTCGCGTATTTCGCGCCCACTTTCGCGAGCAGCGCCTCGCCTTCGCCGGGGCCCGCGGAAAATGCCTGCGCACCCGATAAAATCAGAATCGCCAAAAAAGCGGCAACGGCGCCGCGAATCGCCTGTCGGAATCCGATCGTCATCTGTATTTCGCCCTTTCCTTGGTAAGTGACTGCGGGACGCATCCCGGGTCGACGCCGAACCGTTGCAATTCCGCCTCGAACGCCGCCGCCCCGGTGAAGACGACGCCGTGCATGCCGGCCCGCCTCGCCCCTTCGGCGTATTCGGGAATGTCGTCGACGTAGACGCACGCCCGCGCGGGCACGCCCAACTTCCCGATGGCGTCGGCGTAGATCGCCGGATCCGGCTTGAGCGCCCTGACCCGGTAGGAGAGCGTCACGGTCGAAAAAAAACGGTACGGGGGCGACCGGCGGATGTGGTGCCGGAAGTGCCACGGATTGGTGTTTGAGAGGAGCCCGACGGGCATCCGCTCCGACAGGCGGCGGATCAGATCCGCGGTCCCGTCGATCGGCTCGAAGATGTCGGCGAACGCGGCCGTGAAATCGGTCATGCCCATGGACGCGATCCCGCAACGGCCGACGACCTCGCGGTAGAACGCCGGGCCGCTGAGCGCGCCCGCCTCGAAGGCGGCGTGCAGCCCGGAATCATAGACTTCGGCCGAAAGCCGGGGGAGCGGCAACGGGGAATGATGCGCCAGCCGGCGGAGGAACCTCGACGTGTCGAATGCCGAGATCACGTTGCCGAAGTCGAATATCACCGCCCGGATCATGCGGCGGCGGATCCGGGCATGTCTACTTCGTTCCGCTCCATCGTGCTCCTCGTATCCATACCCGGCTGCACCGCCTCGCTTCGAAACGCGTGGACCTAATCGCGCCGGGCGTAGACCTCGCGCGGCTTTCCGCCCTCGGAGGGTCCGACGATCCCCATCCGCTCCATCGCCTCGACGATTCGCGCGGAGCGGTTGTATCCGATCGAGAGGCGGCGCTGGATCATCGATACGGAGCAGCGGTTCGCCTGGCGAACGACCTCGATCGCCCGGTCGAAGAGCGGATCCTGCGTGGCATCGGCCTCTTCCTCGTCGGTGCCCGCGGCCGCGGCCGCGATCGATTCGTCGTATACGGGCGCGCCCTGGCTCTTGAGGTGGTCGACGACGCGCCGAACCTCGTCGTCGCCGACGAACGGGCCGTGCGCCCGGACGAGGCCGGCGGCCCCCGGCTGCAGGAACAGCATGTCGCCGTTGCCCAGCAGCGCCTCGCCGCCCCCGTGGTCGAGGATCGTCTTGGAATCGTAGACCGAGGTGACCTTGTAGGAGATGCGCGCCGGGAAGTTGGCCTTCATGAGCCCGGTGATGACGTCGACCGACGGCCGCTGGGTGGCGACGATAAGGTGGATGCCGACCGCGCGCGCCTTCTGGGCCAGCGTGATGATCAGCGCCTCGACCTCGCGCCGCGACGACGTGCCCATCATCAGGTCGGCGAGTTCGTCGATGACGATGACGATATAGGGAAGCCGGGCCAGTTCCTCGAGTTCGGGGGCGCCCGCGGAGCGCGTCTTCGAGCGCGACGCCAGCTTCTTGTCGACCGCCTGGTTGTAGGCGTCGATGTGGCGGACGCCGCTTTCGCTCAGGAGCTGGTACCGCCCGTTCATCTCGCCGACCGCCCAGCGGAGCACCCCGCACGCCGCCCGGGGGTCGGTCACCACGGGATGGCGGAGGTGGGGAATGCCGTCATACGGGGAGAGTTCGACCATCTTCGGGTCGACCATGAGAAAACGGACCTCGTCGGGCGTCGCCCGGTAGAGGATGGAGAGGATCATCGAGTTCATCCCGACGCTCTTCCCCGCGCCGGTGGCCCCCGCGATCATCAGGTGGGGCATCTTGGCCAGGTCGCGGACGATCGGCTCGCCGAACAGGTCCTTGCCGATCGCGATGGCGAGCGGCGACGCCGAGTCGGCGAAGGCGCGGCACCCCAGGATCTCGCGGAGCACGATCTTGGCCCGTTTTTCGTTGGGGATCTCGAAGCCCATGACGCCCTTGCCCGGGATGTTGGGGACGACGCGCACCGCCTCGCACTTCATGGCCAGCGCGAGGTCGTTCGAGAGCGCCGCGACGCGGGCGATCTTGACGCCCGGCGCCGGCCGGAATTCGTAGGTCGTGACCAGCGGACCCGTGCGGATCTCGGTGACCATCCCCTCGATGCCGTGCTGCCGGAGCATTTCGAGAAGCGCTTCGGCGTTGCGGCGCAGCGTCCCCTCGTCGGCGCCCGCCTCGGCGGGGGGCGCCGGCTCGAGAAAATCGAGGGCCGGCAGCACGAACGCCTTGCCCTGCTTTCCGGCGCTTCGGGGCGCCTCGTCGACGTGCGGCGCGGCCGCCACGATGCGGGGCGACCCCTCGTTGCGCCCCTCGCGGCCGGCTTCGCGCGGGTCCTTGCGCGGCGGCGCCTTTTCCCACGCGTCGTCCTTCGGAGCCAGCCGCTCCTTGACCATGGCGCGGACCTCGTCGCCGCTCTTCTTCCGGCGCAGGAGCGCCGGGAGCCCGGAGAGGGAGGAACCGGTCAGCAGCATCAGCGAAAAGAGGAGCATCGCCAGGATCATGATGATCCCGCCGACCGTGTTGAGCATCCGGCCGAATAGGTTGACGCCCGGCAGCCCGACGAGCCCCGGGAGGAAGACCCCCTGCCCGAAGATGCGCACGTGCCCCGTGAAGAAACTCAAGATCCCGAGCAGGGAACAGACGACGCAGAGGCCGCCGAGCGCCCGCGTCCATTTCCCGCTCATCTCCTCGCCGTGGAAGGTCCACCATGCGAGCCCCACGCAGAGGAAGGGGAAACCGACGGCGCCGATGCCGAAAGACTGCAGCAGCAGGTCGGCGAAGATCGCCCCGACGGTTCCGCCCCAGTTGTGGACCGGGATGTCGAAGGAACTCCAGGTGGAGAGCGACGGATCGAGCTGGTCGAACGAGATGAGCGCGACGGTCAGGAAGAGCCCGAGCGTGAGGAAGACGATCGCGAGCGCCTCTTTCCGGATTTTGTCGGTCATGACTTACAGCTCCATCAGGACCGGCAGGATGACCGGCTTCCGGTCGAGCCGCTTGTTGAAGAACCGGCGGAGCGCCCGCCGGACTTCGTCCTTGAACTCGGCGTAGTCCTTCCGGACCTCGGGGCCGACCGCCTCCCAGCACGAAAGGACCGCCTCGCGGGCGCCTTCGTGGAGTTCCTCGTCGCCGTGGTCGGTCACGACGCCGCGCGTGACGACGTCGGGGCCGTAGAGGATTTCTCCCGTGGTGGCCGAGATCGCGAGGATCACCATGACCAGCCCGACCTGCCCGATCTGGAACCGGTCCTTGAGCACGAACCCCTCGACGTCGCCCACCCCCTTGCCGTCGACGAAGAGACGGTTGACCTCGATTTCGCCGCCGCGGGAGAAGATGCCGTCGGTGAACCGGAGGACCTGGCCGTTGAGCGCCAGTTCGACGATGGGCACCCCGAGCGACTCCGCAAGTTTCTTGTGGCGAATGAGCATCCGCGGCTCGCCGTGAACCGGGATGAAGTGGACCGGCCGCACCGCCTCGATCATCCGGGCCAGGTCGTCCCGCGTGGCGTGGCCCGAGACGTGCGCCTCGGAGATGTTCTCGTAGAGCACGTCGGCCCCGGCCAGGAAGAGGTGATTGATCACGCTGAAGATCGTGCGCTCGTTGCCGGGGATGAACTTGGAGGAAAGCACGACCGTGTCGCCGTCGCGCACCTTGATGTGCTTGTGGTCGCCGAGCGCCATCTGCGTCAGCGCGGAGCGCGGCTCGCCCTGGCTGCCGGTCGTGAGAACGACGACGTGGCTGTCGGGGAGGTCGGCCACCCGCTCGATCCCGATCAGCACCTCGGGGTGCGGCAGCTTCATGTAGCCCAGTTCCTGGGCGGTATTGATGTTCCGGATCATGCTGCGGCCGCAGACCGCCACCTTCCGGCCGTTCGTGAACGCGGCGTTGAGGACCTGCTGGACCCGGTGGATGTTGGAGGAGAACATGGCGACGATCGCGCGCCCGGGAGCGGCCGCGAAGATCCCGGAGAGCGCCTCGCCGACGAACGTTTCGGAAAGCCCGTGCCCCTCGCGCTCGATGTTGGTCGAATCGGAGAAGAGGCAGGTCACCCCTTCCTCGCGCCCGAGCCGGGCGAGCCGGTCGATCGCCGTCGGGATGCCGTCCGGCGGCGTGTCGTCGATCTTGAAATCGCCGGTGTGGACGAAGATCCCCTCGGCGCACCGCAGGATGTATCCCACGGCGTCGGGGATGCTGTGGCAGACGGGGAACGCCTCGATCTCGAAGGTGCCCACGCGGAACCGCTCGGAACGCCCGACGACGTTCAGGCGGGTGCTCTCCTCGAGGCCGTATTCGGAAAGGCGCTTGCCCATCATCCCGAGCGTCAGCCGGGTTCCGAATACGGGGATGTCGTATTCCTTCAGCAGGAAGGGAACGGCGCCGATGTGGTCTTCGTGGCCGTGGGTGAGCAGGACGCCGGCGAGGCGCGGCGCCACGTCGGAGAGCACCGTGAAATCGGGGACGACATAGTCGATCCCCAGCATCGTCTCGTCGGGGAATATGAGCCCGGCGTCGACGAGGAGCGCGGTCACGCCGTCGTCGAAGAGCATGGCGTTCATCCCGATTTCGCCCAGGCCGCCCAGCGGCACGATACGCAGCGTCATGATCCCCTCACTCGATCCTATATAAATGGAATGGATACCTTAGCGGGTCAGGATATCACAACGTCCGGGCGCCGGCGCCCTGGCCTGCCTGCGCCGCGACGATCGCCTCCCGCGCCAGCCGGGTCATCTCGTGTGGTTGCAGCGGCCCCCCGCCCGAAGCGGGGCGGAGCGGCGGCAGCACCCGAAGCGTCATCCGCGCCGGGTGGACGCGGAACCCCCCCTTGGGCAACGCGAATCGGCCCCCGTCGATGAATACGGGCACCACCGGGACGCCCGCCCCGCCGGCGATGCGAAAGGCGCCCGACTTGAACTCGCCGATGGTGCCATCGACGCCGCGGGTGCCCTCGGGGAAGAGGACGACCCGCTCGCCGCGCGACAGCCGCCTTTCGGCTTCGCGGATCATCCGAACGGCGTCCCGACGGTCGTTGCGGTCGACCAGGATGTTGCCGGCCGCCATCATCGCGCGGCCGAACAGGAAGACGCGGCCCAGCTCTTTCTTGGCGACGAAGCGGACCTCTCCCGGAATGGCGGTGAGGAAGAGCGGGATGTCGGCGTGACTCTGGTGGTTGGACACCAGAACCGCCCCGCCGGGCGGCAGGTTTTCGAGGCCGGAGACGGAGAGGTCCCAACCGCAGACCCGGGCGAAAGCGCGTCCCCACCACCGCATGACCGCCGCGGGCCACCGTTCGCCGCGACTCAGGAACCCCGCGGCGACCGCAGCCACGGAACAACCGATGATCAGGAAGATGACGCCGAGCGACCGCAAGGTATTCACCAGTCGGATGCCTCCCGGAAGCTGTAGAACGTTCGATACCCGATTATTACATGATCGAGGACCGGGATGCCCACGATTCCCCCGGCCGACCGGAGGCGGCGCGTCACCTCGCGGTCTTCGGGGCTGGGCGACGGGTCGCCGCTCGGGTGGTTGTGGATCAGGATGACGGACGCCGACCGCTCGCGCACGGCCTCGGCGAACACTTCCCGCGGGTGGATGAGGCTGCCGTCGAGGATGCCGACCGACACGCGGATATCGCGGATCGCCCGATGCTTCACGTCGAGCAGGAGCGTGTGG
Source organism: Deltaproteobacteria bacterium (assembly GCA_025356865.1). GTDB lineage: Bacteria > Desulfobacterota > Deferrimicrobia > Deferrimicrobiales > Deferrimicrobiaceae > JANXPS01. The sequence goes on from JANXQJ010000198.1 coordinate 7,917, forward strand.
AACTGCTCGACCGGAACGCCGGCCAGCCGGTATCGGTACCGCTCGAAGATGTCGGCCGCCGACCGGTGGGGCTCGGTTCGATCGGCCGGTGCAGAGAGGGCGCGCCTCGCCAGTTCGAGCACCGCCTCCCACCGGGCACGCCGGGCCGGGTCGGCTTCGTGCAGCGGGCCGGATGCGAATCGGCGCATCCCTTCCCGGTCGTCCGGAAAGGCGACTGCGAACAGCTCGCCATCCTCTCTGTTTTCGAGCAATCGCAAGCCCCTGCGCGGATCGTTCATGGCACCTCCCTGTTGTCGCAAGAGGGAGATATCAATTGTCGTTCCCCATCGGCCATAATGGAAATATGACCTTCGACGACGCGCGAACATCGATCGCCCGGCTGGAACGGAGCGTGACGGCCGTCCTGCTGGGCAAGCAGCCCGAGGTCGAGCTGACGCTCGCCTCCTTCCTGGCGGGCGGCCACATCCTGCTCGACGACATCCCGGGCACCGGGAAGACAACGCTGGCCCGGGCGATCGCCACGGCCATCTCGGGGACATTCCGCCGCATCCAGTTCACGAGCGACATCCTTCCGCAGGACGTGACCGGAGTCCACGTGTTCGACGCCGCCCGCCACGAGTTCACCTTCTCGCCGGGGCCGCTCTTCGCCAACATCGTGCTGGCCGACGAGATCAACCGCGGAAACCCGCGCGCCCAGAGCGCCCTGCTCGAGGCGATGAGCGAGCGTCAGGTCACGATCGACAACCGCACCTATCCGCTCCCCGACCCGTTTCTCGTCATCGCGACCCAGAATCCCCACGAACAGCACGGGACGTACCCGCTCCCCGAATCGCAGCTCGACCGCTTCAACATGCGGTTGCGGCTCTCGTATCCCGACCGGGAGTCGGAAATGCGGCTGATCCGGGAATCCGGCATCCCGGACGTTCGCGGAGGCGGCGATCCCGTGCTGACCCCCGTTCAACTGAGGGAACTGCGGGCGGTCGCGTGCACGGTCACGGTCGCCGAACCGATCGTGTCGTACGTCTACCGGATCGTCGCGGCCACCCGGGCGCACCCCGCCATCCGGACGGGCGCCTCCCCGCGCGGCGCCATCGGCCTCAAGGCCACCGCGCAGGCGCTGGCCCTCCTCGCCGGGCGCGATCACGTGGTCCCGGGCGACGTCCGGCGCGCCGCGGCGCCGGTGCTCGCCCACCGCATCCTCGCCTCGGGCGCCGGGGAGGGCGGTCCCGTGAGCGCCGAAGCGGGCGAAGCGCTCCTGCGGGAGATCGTCGACACCGTCCCGCCGCCGCTGTGAACCCGGTATGGCGCAGGCGGCTTAAGCCCCCGCGCCGGCTCAAGACGACGCGGGAGGGGAAGTGGTTCATCGCCCTCACCCTCGGCGTCGGAATCGCCGCGGTCAACACCGGCAACAACCTGCTCTACATCGTCCTCAGCGCCAACCTCTCCATCGTCGTCCTTTCCGGCATCCTCTCCGAACTCTCGCTGCGCGGCATCCGCGTCTCGATCTCCCAACCCTCCGAGGCGTTCACGGGATGCGACGCGCTTCTGGCCGTAACCTGTTTCGCGCCGCCGGAACGCCGCTTCCCCGCGCTTTCGCTCGACGTCTCGTTCCGGATCGACGGAGCGCCGGCACCGCTCACGACCCGGATGGCCGACTTCGGCCCCGGCACGGCAGCCGTGCGCGTGGTGACGTTTCGGGCCGGGCCGCGCGGTGTGCGCGGGATCTCAGGCACCGCGCTCTCGACCCGCTTTCCCTTCGCGCTCTTCGAGAAGTCGCTCGAACCGGTCGCGCCGGAACCGGTCGTCGTCTACCCGGCCCCGGGCCGGCAATCCCCGGGAACCGGCCCGATCGGCCGCGGATCCGATGCGGACGACCGACCGGGCGGCCGGGGGACGGGGGCTGGAATCCGCGGCGTCCGCGATTACGCGCCCGGCGATCCGGCGCACGACATCCAGTGGAAAGCCACCGCGCGACTCGGGCGGCGGATGGTCAAGGAGCGGGAGGGCGAACGGGAGGGCCTCCGCGAGATCCGGTTGCCGGAAGGATCGGCTGGTCCCGCATTCGAAGCCGACGTTTCCCGGGCCTGCGGCGAAGTGCTCCGGTGCGAGCGTGCCGGAACCCCATACCGGATCCACCACGGGGGCCGGGTCGCCGTCGACGGAAGCGCACGCGGAACCCGGCAGGCGGCGCTCCGGTTTCTCGCGACGGTCCCGCCTCACCCCCTTCCCGGACCCTTTGCCAAGGCGAAAAAGCCTGCCGGCCGGCGGGGTCCCTCACGGACCGCAAATGTGGTGACCGCGGCGCCCACCCCGGACACGGTCGGCATCCTCTGGCTGCTCCCCCGGATATTCTGGGGAAGCGGCCTCCTGATGCTCGGAATCGCGGGTGTCCCGTGGCCCGTCCTTGCGGTCGCGGCCGCCGCCTTCGCCGGAGGGATCGGAATCGAACTGGGCGCCCTCCCGCCTTTCCGGGACCGGCGTCCCGAAACGGTCCTCGGCGGATTCGTCTCGCTGGCCGCCGTCGCCGATTTCGTGCTGGGGGGGCGCGACCCGCTCCGGTCGGGCGCCCTGCTCGTGCTGGGGATCCAGTCGATCCGCTTCCTGTTCCCGAAGCGTGCCGCCGACTGCTGGCAACTGACCGCCGTCACCTTCCTCGAATTCCTGGCGGCCGCGGCGACCGAGAGCGGCCCGCGCTTCGTCCTGGTCGCGTCGGCGTTCCTGCTCCTGTGCCCCGGGGCGATGTGGTCGCACCAGTCCCTCGGGCGGGCCGAGGCGGGATCACCGGGCACGCCCGTGCCGCCCCGCTTCGCCGCCGGCCTGCTCCTCTCCGTCGCGGGGGCCGGCATCCTGCTTTCGGCGCTCCTCTTCACCGTGACCCCCCGGCTGCGGGTGGGACACCTCTCGCGGAAAGCGCCCTCGTCGCGGACGACGATCGGCTTTTCGGACACGCTCTCGCCCGGCGACATCTCCGGAGCGGCCTCCGACCGGCGGGTCGCCGCACGCGTCGACTTCCGGGGGCGGGACGGGAAACCGGCCGCCGGGGACGCCTATCTGAAAGGCGCCTCCTACTCCCGCTTCACGGGGATCCTGTGGCGAAAGGGAGCCGAGTCTCCCGCCCCCGCCCCCCGGGTCGGGAGCAACTACTTCCTCGCGCAGGAACCCGCGGAAAGCCGCCCGTCGGAAGCCGAGATCACGCTGGAACCGCTGGACAGCGCCGCCTTTTTTACCTATGGGAGCCCCCTCACGGCCGAAGGCCCGCTCGGGATTCTCCGCGTCGACCGGGCCGGCAACCTGTCGTTGCCGACATCCGACCGGCCGGCGATCCGGTACCGGATCCGCTTCCTGCCGGGTCCGCTCCCCCCGTCCGGCGTATTCCCCCCGCCGCAGGACGCCGACCTCCGGATGCCCCCCGGCGACTGGCGGGAGCTGGCCGCGCTCTCGGCTGAAATCGCCCCGCCCGGGCTCCCGGATGCCGCCAGGGCCCGGAAGCTGGTCGCGTTCCTCCAGTCGGGCTACCGCTACACGCTGACCGGGTCGGCCCGCGACATCCGCGACTTCCTCTTCGTCCGGAAGGCGGGCTATTGCGAACATTTCGCGACCGCGCTCTGCCTGCTGCTCCGGTCGTCGGGAATCCCGGCGCGCGCCGCGGCCGGATATCTCGGCGGGGAGTGGAACGAGGTCGGAAACTACCGGATCGTGCGGCAGTCGAATGCGCACGCGTGGACGGAAGGGTGGGTCGATGGACGCTGGGTGACGCTCGATGCGACGCCGGCGGTCCTGAGCGAGGGGCCCACGGCGATGCTTCCGACCGGAAAAGGGGAGAAATATCTCGACTGGCTGCGTCACCAGTGGGACCGGTATGTCGTCGATTACGACCTGGCGGCGCAGGCGAAGGGAATCGAGGCGATCGGAGAGGCGATCCGGAAAATACCGTCATCCGGACCCGCCGCCGCGGGCAACGCCTTGCGCGGGCCCGCCGCCGGGGGAGTCATCGCCGCCGCGGGGCTCGCGCTGTTCCTGTGGAACCGGCGCCGGATCCGGCGCAACACACGGAGGGGATCATCCGGAACCACGCCGCTGCCGACCGCTTACGCCCGGCTTTTCGCGACGCTTGAACGGAACGGCTGGCGCGAGTCGCCGGGCACCCCGCCGGCCGAGATGCTGGCGAAGGCGACCGCCGCCCGCCCCGGGCTGGAAAGCGGGAGCGCCCGCTTCACGGCGCTTTATCACCGCGACCGTTTCGGCGCCGTCCCCCTGTCCGCCGATTTGCGCACCGAGGCCTTTTTACTGGCCGACCGGTTGCGGGCGGGGCTTTCACGCGAAACCGCGAGATAGTCGCCGCTCTTCCCGCCCGACTTCTCGAGCAGCCGGATGCCGGTGATCTCGATCCCCTTGTCGACCGGCTTGCACATGTCGTAGACGCAGAGCGCCGCCGCCGCCACGGCCGCCAGCGCCTCCATCTCGACGCCGGTGGGCGCCACGGTCTTGACCTCGGCCTCGATCCGCACGACCCCCTCGGCCGGCAGCGACAGGTCGACCTTCACCGACGCCAGCGGGATCGGGTGGCAGAGCGGCAGCAGTCGCGGCGTATCCTTGGCCGCCTGGATGCCCGCCACGCGCGCCACGCCGAGCACGTCGCCTTTCGGGATCTTCCCGTCGCACAGCATCTTCCAGCACCCGGGCGAAAGGATCGCCCATCCTTCCGCAACCGCCCTGCGCGCCGATTCGGTCTTTCCGGAAATATCGGCCATCCGGGCGTCCCCTGCCTTAGCCACCATATGTCACCCGGCTTCCCATCGATTTCCACCTTTCCCCGGCCGTGGCCGGGCGTGGTATTATTGTGCGATTATTTTACGCCCTTGTACCCGGGAGCGACATGCCGTTTCGTTTCACCCCCCTGATCCGCCGGGTCGCGGCGCTGATCGTCCTGCTGCCCGCGCTTGCGTCGGCCGCCGGTCGGACGCTCGTATATCCCCTTCCGGCCGGGGTCGAACTCCCTTCCGACATCCTTTTTAAAGCCGATTACCCCTTGAGTGAAATGCGACCGGGCCAGTGGACCGATGCGCAGAAGAAGGAGATCGCCTATTTCCGCGAACGGATGAAGAAGGACCCGCGCATCTTCATGCTGCTCAAGGTGACCTCCGACCCGATCGGCAAGGAAGTCGAGACCGCGACGTGGACCGAGCGGATCGCGCAGGGACTCGCAGGCCGGTTGCAGGACGCGGGCATCCCGCAGGACCGGATGCTGATCGTTCCCGCCAAGCGCGACCTGTCGCTCTTCGACGAACCCCGATGGGGGGCGTTCGAGAAACGGCAGCGCGTCTACATCCTCGGACTGCTCGGGGGCGACTGGCTCAAGCGGAAGGCCGCGCCGGTGGCGATCGCCAAGCCGCTCCCGCCCGAAGCACCCATGGCCATCCTCGAACCGGCCGAAGGAAAGACCGACCGCGCCAACCACCTGCTCAAGGGAAAGACGCCCGACGACGTCAAGACCGTCGCCATCATCATCGGCCGCGAGGCGCGCACCGCGGACGTCATCGACGGGCTGTTCGAAGTGCCGGTCTCCCTCAAGCCGGGCGACAACAAGATCACCGTCACCGGCCTCGACGCCTTCGGCCGCGCCCTCCGCGCTACGCGATCGGTCCTCTACGTCCCCCCCAAGCCCAGCATCGAGATCACCGAACCCGCGCCCGGCGCGACCGTCGACACGACGCTTTCCCCGATCATCACGGTCAAGGGCAGGGTCATGAGCAAGACGCAGCTCAAGACCCTCTTCCTCAACCAGAACGGCCTGTTCCACCCCATACGGTTCAAATCCGACGGCAGCTTCTCCCAGCAGACCGTGCTCATCACGGATGAAGACCTGTTCCAGCTCGAAGCGCTCGACACCGGCGACCAGACCGGGGCCAGCGAGGTTCGGGCAACCCGGTCGCGCGGCACGGCCGAACGCCCGCTCATGGCCATCCTCCACTGGGACGAGGACGACGTCGACCTCGACCTGCACGTCCGCGACAGCCACGGGCACGAGACCTCCTTCGACGCACCCGAGACCATGGAAAGCGCAACCGCCATCCCGTCGGGCAAGCTCTGGGTCGACAACAAGAACGGCTTCGGTCCCGAGATCTTCACCGCCGAGGAAACGGAACAGGAAAGCTACACCTTCGCCGCCGATTATTACCGCGGGAAGAAACCCTGCCGCGCGTTCCTGACCGTCGTCCTCTACGCCGGATCGCCATCCCGCCGGCTCGTCCGCGTGTTCGGCCCCATACAACTCGCTCCCGGCAAGCCGCCCCGTGAGATCGTCGAAGTCGCGATCCCGCAGGGCACTCTCCGCGAAAGGACCAAATAGATGAAACCGCCGCGCCTCCGAATCGCCTCGCTCGCCCTTGCGGGGTTCGTCCTGCTCTCCGCCGGACCGCTCTCTCCCGCCCGGTCCGCCGAAACAGCCGAGGCCGTCGAAAAGGACCTCGCCGCCGTGTTTCAGCGGATGGATGCCATGAAGGCCGAACTCGATCGGATCGACGAACTGGCCGCGGCTCCGAAAGCCACGATGCTCCGCGTCGAGATCACCACCGACAGCACGGCGCCCGTCGCACCGGTCATCGCCCGCTTCCTGGTCGACGGCAAGGTCGAGGACGAGCGCGAGTGGTCCAAGATCGAGCGCGAGTCATTTTCAGACCGGAACGTCCCGATGCCGCTTGTTTTCGTCATCCCCTACCTGCCGGGCACGTATTCCGCTCGGATCGAGATCCAGAATCCGGCCTGGAAAACCGCGGTGACGTTCGATTTCCAGGCGGCCATGCGGAAAGGCGAGACGACGGCGCTCCAGCTGCGGCTGGGGACAACGGCCGGCAAGCCCGAACCCGCGCTGACCCGTGCGCCCGAACCGGCCGCGCCGAAAGCCGCGTCCGCAGGCGGTGCCGCCGCGCCGCCCAAGACCGTCGGGAAATAGCGCTTGAATCCCGCGCTCCGAAAAGCGGCCGCCATCCTGCTGGCGGCCGGATGCATCCCGCTCGGGGCCGCCCCGGCGCGTGCGACCGACGCCGGTTCCGGGCCTGCGGCCGGAAGCGCCGGTTTTTACCTGGACCAGGCGATGCCCGCGTCCGCCGAACGGGCCTTCCGTGCGATGCCGACCGCGGCACAGGGCGCGTCCCCCCTCCTGCCCG
>JANXQJ010000209.1 GCA_025356865.1 Deltaproteobacteria bacterium
TTCCTGCTCGAGGACGACACGCCGGTCATCTGGCGCGGCCCCATGCTGATGAAGGCGCTCGAGCAGCTGATCCACGGGGCGAAATGGGGGGAACTCGACTACCTGGTCATCGACCTCCCCCCCGGTACCGGCGACGTGCAGATCTCGCTGGTGCAGATGACGCCCGTTTCCGGCGCGATCATCGTGACCACGCCGCAGGATCTCGCGCTGATCGACGCGAAGAAGGCCGTCAAGATGTTCGAGAAGATGGGGGTGCCCGTCCTCGGCGTCGTGGAGAACATGAGCTATTTCCTGTGCCCCCATTGCTCGGGGCGGGCCGAGATCTTCGGCCACGGCGGCGCCGCGAGGGCGTGCGCCGAAATGGGGCTTCGCTTCATCGGCGAGGTGCCGCTGCAGATGGAACTGCGCGAGGCGTCGGATGCCGGAACGCCGATCCTCCTGGCGCACCCCGACTCGCCGGCGACGAAGGCGATCGAAAGCCTGGCGGCGACCGCCGCGGCGATGATGACCGCGCTCGACGCGCTGGCGTAGGGAGGGAGCATGGTGGGCGGAAAAGTCACGGTCTCGAAAGAAGGTCCGGTCGCGACGGTCACGCTATCGAACCCGGCCAAGAAGAATGCCCTCAACCCCAGGCTGCTCAAGGAACTTTCGCGCGCATTCGACGAACTTGCGACGGATGACGTCCGCTGCGTGATCCTCCGGGGGGAGGGCGACGAGGCGTTCTGTGCCGGTTACGACATCACGCAGATTCCGGCGGGAGGATCCGGAGAGGCGCAGGTGCTGCTTTCCTCCAATCCGTTCGACGACATGATCCGGACGGTCGAATCGTTTCCCGCCCCCGTGATCGCGATGCTCAACGGCTTCGCGTTCGGCGGCGGGCTCGAACTGGCGATCGCCTGCGACATCCGGATCGCCTCGGAAAACGCGTCGTTCGGCATGACGCCCGCGAAACTCGGGATCATCTACCGCCCGTCGGGCCTCATGCGCTTCGTGCACGCGATCGGGCTTCCCGCGACCAAGGAACTGTTCTACACGGCCCGCCGGATCGGCATACGACGCGCGAAGGAGATCGGCCTCGTCAACCGCGCCTTTCCGCCCGAGGAACTGCTGCATGTGGTGGACGAGATGGCGCGTGAGATCGCCGAAAATGCGCCTCTTTCCATCCGGGGCACCAAGCGGATCCTCGCGATGTGCATGGAATTCGGCGACCTGCCGCGGTCCGAGTCCGAGGAAGCCGACGCGCTGATCCGGCTGTGCATGGAAAGCGAGGACCTGGTGGAAGGCAAGGCGGCGTTCAAGGAAAAGCGGAAGCCCGTTTTTCGCGGACGGTAACCGCGCCCTGCAACCTGCGCCAGCCGGAGCGGGTGTCCGCGATGCGATTTCCCGGTATCCGGAAGCGCCGAAAAATGAAACCGGGGGACGGGCATGAAGCCCATCCCCCGGTTTTTTATGCGCCCGGCGGCGCGTACCGCCGGGTCAGGGGGTTGTTACGGACGCGTGAAGCTCGGCCGGATCCCGAGCGCCTCGATGGCGTCGTAGACCAGCCGGTTGGCGTAGGCGTTGTTGTGCGCCCAGATGCCGGCGTCGGCCGTTACCTGGCTGCTGTCGAGGTACTGGAAGTTCCAGCAGATGCCCAGCAGGTCGACGCCGGCCAACGAGGCCGACGTACCCGACAGGGTGGACGTGATGGTGTTGTGCCCCGCGGTGTTGTCGCGGATCGCGACGGCCTTCGTGGCCCAGGTCACCAGGGCGGAGTTGTCGGACGCGTTCTTGAAGCTGGAGCCGACCCGGAGGATGCCCTGGGTCAGCAGCGCCGCGTCGAACTCGGCGAGGTGCGCGTTGAAGGTGCCCTTTGCCTCCTCGAGGCTGGCCGGTGTGAGGGCGTAGGCGCCTGCGTGGCACTTGACGCACGTCGTGGAGGTGACCGCCACGATGACATCGTTGTTGTCCTTGGCGACCGGCTTGAAGCTGTGCTTGCCGGTGGTCGCGTTGTCGGTCACGTTCGGGGAGGACATGTGGCAGCCCACGCACGGGCCGGTGCTGTTGTCGGTCCAAAGCGGGTTGCCCGAGTGGTCGAGCGCCGCGGTGGTGCCGATCTTGTTGTGCGCGTAGTAGGACAGGTTGTTGTAGTTCTTGCCCGGCAGCCGGTAGGCGCCGATCAGGTTGACGTTGTCCTGGAAGACCGCCCAGAGGGAGGGCATGTTGTGCGAACCGCTGGGCATCGCGATGTTGTCGATGGAGACGAGGCCGGTGGTCTTGGCCGTGACGAGCGACGGCAGGACGGTGCCGTTGCGGCCGAGGCGGCCGGAGTGGCAGTTCATGCACAGCTCGGAGTCGCCGTAGCCGGCGATCTGGGCGTAGATGGTCGTGTAGTTGGCGGAGGTGATTCCGGCGCCGCTGTCGCCCGGGATGCGGGCGGCCTGGGGCGTGCGCCGTGCGACCGTGAAGCCCGTCGAGGCCGGCTTGTGGCAGGCGCGGCAGTAGAGCGTCTCCTGGCGCGTGACGCCGTTGCGGACGGTGCCGTTCGCGGCGAAGGCGGCGGTGTGGACCGCGCTGTTGTACGCGAGGGTCTGGTCGGTGGTGTAGTCGACGTAGACGGTCGTGGTGTGGCAGCGCTGGCAGTAGCTGCTGCTGACGTTGGTCGTGAAGCCCTCGTTCCAGGCGCCGTTGAGCGTGTTGTCGCCGTGGCCTGACGCCATGAGCTGCCGGTTTTCGGTCAGGTCGGCGCTGTGCGGGTTGTGGCATTCGGTGCACGCCGTCGCGGCGTTGTCGTTGACGATGATGCCGAGGACGGTGTTGCCGACCGCGTGATTCGCGGTGATCTGGTTCGGATGCGGGTACAGCGGATCGGTGGGAGAGTGAATCTGCGGCACTTCCTGATGGCAGGCGGTGCAGGTGTTGTACTGCGCGCTCTTGTAGCTTGTGCCCACGACGCCGGTGGCCCGCTTGAGCAGCGACGAGTCGTCGTTGGTCACGACGCCCGCCACGGAGACGCCGCCGGCGCCGTGCGCCTTGTGGCAGGTGCGGCACTGGACGTTGTTCACGTTGGCGAGGGCCGGGTTCAGGACCGCGCAGTCGATCGGGGAGCCGGTCGCCACGTTGTCGATGAGTCTGAACTTGCGGGCCCCTTCGTCGGTGTGGCACTTGGCGCAGCGCGCGATGACGGTCGTCTTTGCCGCGTCGGCGTAGACATGGCTGTTGATGGAAACGGCGTGCGGAGAAGCCGAATAGGCTTCGAAGATGCCGGGATTGCCCTTGCCGCCGAAGCCGTTCTGGTGGAAGGTGATGTGCGCCTGCGGGGGCGAGGCGACGTTGTGGCACTGGCCGCACGCGGTGGCGTTCGGGAACGGGTAGGCCATCGGGCCGACGCCGAAGTGCTCGGAGCCGCCGCCGTGACACGCTTCGCAGCCGACGACCGGCCGGTTGGCGGCCGTGCTGTACAGGCTGCCGAGCGGTCCGAGTTGAAGCATTTTCATGCCGTCGCCGTTCGGGTCGTGGCAGCGGGCGCCGCCGCAGGTGGGATCGGCGAAGTTGGCGTAGGAGGCGTGGCTTTGGGGGTCGGGATTGCCGTGCTTGCTATTGGCCCACATGTTGAAGATCGTGACGCCGTTGTCGGCCGGGTTGCTGACGTCGAGACGGCCCGCGTGGCAGGTGAAGCACTTGTCGATGCCGACGGCGGTTGCGGTGTCGGCGACGCTGCTGCCGCCGGTGATCTGGAGCGTGGTGCTCTTGGATGAGCCCCAGCAGCCGGCGAACAGGAGCGCCGTGGCCAGGGTCGCGAGGACGGGAAGTATATGGTGCCTTTTCATGCGGATGGTTCCCCTTTCGTGAATATGGACGTTGCGGTTAATGGCACTTGACGCAGGTTCGCTTCCCCGCGGCGCGGTTCAGCCTGCCGCTGATCGAGCCCCAGTTGTCGGGATGGGGGTTGATCTTGAGCCCCGATTTCGAACTGTGGCACTTGAGGCAGGTGTCGCCGTCGGCATGGCACGCCTGGCAGGAAGCCAGGTCGCGTCGCGCCTCGCGGGAGTGTTCCCTCGACCAGGCGTGCGCGGGCAGCACCGAGTTGGGGTGGCACGTCTGGCACTGGCTCTCCGTGAATGTTTCGTGGCGGACGCCGACGGGCGAGGTGCGAAGGTCTGAAAAGCCACGCCGGTGCGACTGGAACTGCGCTTCCTCGGGCCGGAACTTCGAGTGGCATTCTTCACAGAATTTCGGCGCGTGGCACTTCTCGCAGGAGCGGGGGCTGTCCATCGCCATGATCGGGTGGATTTCCCGGAAATCGCTCCGGTGGCTCTTTGGTCTGAAGTTGCCGCTGCGGCCCTGGGATGCGTGCAGGTCGCGGTCGATCCCGCCGCCCTGGTGGCAGTCGAGGCAGAACGCCTGGTCGTGGCAGGTTGCGCAGTTCGATGACGCCTTGGAGGCCTTGATCGCATGTTCCTTGCCCCAGCCCACGTTGTGGTTGGGCGTCGCGCCTGCCTGCTTGTGGCACTCGGTGCATTCGGCGATCTTCATCGTCCGGTACGCGGTGTGATCTTCCGCCGCGAAGAGAAGCGTCGCTCCCAGCGCGAAGGATGCGACGAGGGTCATGAGAAGTATTTTTTTCACGTCGTTCCCTCCTGCTAGAAGTCGACGTTGAGCGCGAGGCGCGCCCGGACGTCGTTGTTCCAGTTTTCGTTGATGTTGTCCTCGACGCGGGCTGCGACCGAGACATCCTTGCGCAGCTTTACGTCGCCCCCCAGCCAGAAGCGGGAAGCCGATTCCTTGCCCGTCATCTGGTCCCGCTGGTAGACGTCGCGCTGGACGCCCGCGGCCAGGGTGTACTTCTTCGCGACGGCCACGGTGCCCGAGAGCTCGAAGCCGGCCAGCTTGCCGCCGGCGCCGTTGCGCCAGATGCCTGCGGCGTAGAGGGAGGATGCGTCGGTCGGGCGATAGCGGACGCCCGCCTCGCCGACGTTGGCCGTGTCGCCCGCCCCATACGATTCGTTGCGGTACTCGCCTTCGATCGCGACGGAGTGGGATAATTCGTACTCGGCTTTGGCCGAGACTTCCTGGTACCGTTCGACCGCGAAGACCGAGTAGATCGAGGTGGCCTCGAAGGTCGGGATGGTGCGGAAATATTCCGCGGCCAGGTTGAGGTGCGGGACGACGGCGGTGCGGGCGCCGACCTGGATCTCGTTCCAGACTTCGGAGAGGACGTCGAAGCGGAGCTGCGTGTAGATTTCGCCGTACTTGCCGAACCGCTTGTCGGCGGCAAGGCCGACTTTCTCGGTCGCCAGGTCGCTCTGGTCGTAGGTGACCATGTAGGAGAGGTTGAGCGATCCCTGCGGGATGCTGGTAAGCGCCACCTGGGCGCCTGCCGCGATGTCGCCGCCGTGGGTGAATTCGCCGGTGGTCGAGAAGAGGACGTTGCGTCCCCCCGCGAGCGAGAAGGCGAGCGGCCCGGCGGCCCTCGTCTCGATCTTCGCGCCGTCGATCAGCGCGGAGCCGGCGCTGACGAAGAAGAACTGGCGGCCGACCCGGACGCTGGACTGGCCGGGCAGTCCCTTCTTGTCGAGGTACAGGTAATAGAGGCGTCCTTCGACCCCCTCCCCCTGCTGGACATCGCCGTTGGCGCGGCCGTATCCGTCGATCCGGATGGTGTCTGCGGAATCGAAGTTGCGCGTACTGACGCGGGCGTACTGGGCGAGGTCGAAATGGTCGGCGCCGGCCTCATCCTGGAACCACGACGCCTGGGAAGAACTGCTCCCGCCGAGCGTCACGGCTCCGGCGGTCGAAAGCAGACCGCACAGGATGAGGGTGGCCGACAGAAAAACGGTTGTGGACCTCTTCATTGCATAAAGCCTCCTTTCGTTTGAATGACGTTCGCATGCCGGGTCAACCTGCCTATTGATATAAGGTTACCAATAAATATGCGCGGCACGTCATAACTTATCGGCATCGGTTCCTGAAATAATCAGTGTTATTTTCGGTGAGCGCACACCCTGCTTCCCCGTTGCCATCACCCATCGCGTGGCGTATAATGTGCGCGATTTTGGAGGGTTTTATCCCGTTTTCATCGTTGCTGACACATAAGCCACGTACCCAATCACTCCAGGAGGAACATCGATGATCGAAGCGTACCTGCAGCACGAGAAGGAGCGCGCAAAGCTGGGCATCCCGGCGCTGCCGCTGACTCCCGAACAGACCGCCGATCTGTGCAAGCTTCTCCAGAAACCGCCCAAGGGGAAGGAGCGGTTTCTCCTCTCCCTCATCAAGGACCGCGTTTCGCCGGGCGTCGATCCGTCCGCCAAGGTCAAGGCCGAGTTCCTGGGCGGCGTGGTTGCCGGCAAGGTCAAGTCGCCCCTCGTTTCCGCGAAGGACGCGATCGCGATGCTCGGCACCATGATCGGCGGCTACAACGTGGCGCCGCTCGTCGCCGCCCTGAAGGACAAGAAACTGGCCGACGACGCCGCGAAGGCGCTCTGCGGCATCACGCTCGTCTACGACGCGTTCGACGAAGTCGCCGCGCTCGCCAAGGGCAAGAACGCCGCCGCCGCGACCGTCCTCAAGTCCTGGGCCGAGGCCGAGTGGTTCACGAACCGCCCCGGCGTCCCCGAGACCATCAAGGTCAAGGTGTACAAGGTCGAAGGCGAGATCAACACCGATGACTTCTCCCCGGCGGGCGACGCCTTCAGCCGGCCCGACATCCCGCTCCACGCGCTGGCCATGGGCAAGACGCGCTTCAAGGACGGCCTTGCCACGATCGCGAAGTTCCGCAAGGACGGATTCCGGGTCGCGTTCGTCGGCGACGTCGTCGGCACCGGTTCCTCGCGCAAGTCGGCGTGCAACAGCGTGCTGTGGGCCATCGGCGAAGAGATCCCGTGCGTGCCCAACAAGAAGACCCGCGGCCTCATCATCGGCGGCGTCATCGCCCCGATCTTCTTCAACACCGCCCAGGATTCCGGCGCGCTTCCCCTGAAAGCCGACGTCACGAACATGAAGACCGGCGACGTGATCGTCGTCGACACGAAGAAGGGCGTCATCACCGACGAGAAGGGGAAGGAAATATCGAAGTTCAAGATCGCCCCCGACACGCTGGCCGACGAGTTCCGCGCCGGCGGCCGCATCCCGCTCATCATCGGCCGGGCGGTCACCGACAAGGCGCGCAAGGCGCTCGGGCTCAAGCCCTCCACGATCTTCACCCCGATCAAGAACCCCAAGGCCAAGGCCGGCCAGGGTTACTCGCTCGCCCAGAAGATGGTCGGCGCGGCGTGCGGCCTCAAGAACGGCGCGGGCGTTCTGCCCGGCACGGCGTGCGAGCCGAAGATGACCACGGTCGGCTCCCAGGATACGACCGGGCCGATGACCGCCGACGAGCTGAAGGAACTGGCGTGCCTCAAGTTCCAGGCGCCGATGTTCATGCAGTCGTTCTGCCACACGGCCGCTTATCCCAAGACGGCCGACGTCAAGATGCACAAGAACCTGCCCGGCTTCATCGCGGCACGCTGCGGCGTGGCGCTCAAGCCCGGCGACGGCGTCATCCACTCGTGGCTCAACCGCCTGTTGCTCCCCGACACGGTCGGCACCGGCGGCGATTCGCACACCCGCTTCCCGATCGGCATCTCCTTCCCGGCCGGCTCCGGCCTCGTCGCCTTCGCGGGCGCGATGGGCTTCATGCCGCTCGACATGCCCGAATCGGTGCTCGTCCGTTTCAAGGGCAAGCTGAACCCCGGCATCACGCTCCGTGACGTCGTCAACGCGATTCCCTACTTCGCCATCAAGAAGAAGATGCTGACGGTTCCCAAGAAGAACAAGGTCAACATCTTCAACGGCCGCATCCTCGAGATGGAAGGCCTTCCCGAACTCACCGTCGAGCAGGCGTTCGAGCTGACCGACGCGGCGGCCGAGCGCTCCGCGGCGGCGGGCTGCATCCAGCTTTCCGAGAAGTCGGTCGCGACCTACCTGCGTTCCAACGTCGCCCTGATGAAGAAGATGATCAAGGAAGGGTATGCCGATCCGCAGACGCTCGCCAACCGGATCAAGGACGTCGAGAAGTGGCTCAAGAAACCGTCGCTACTCAAGGCCGACGCGAAGAACGTCGAATATGCGGCCGTGCTCGAGATCGACCTCAAGGATATCAAGGAGCCGATTCTCGCGTGCCCGAACGATCCCGACGACGTCAAGCTTCTTTCGCAGGTCGCCGGCGAAAAGATCCAGGACGTCTTCCTCGGTTCCTGCATGACCAACATCGGTCATTTCCGCGCTGCGGCCGAGATCTGGAAAGGCCAGAAGTTCAACGCCGACGTCCGCACCTGGATCTGCCCGCCGACCCGGATGGACCAGCAGCAGCTCAAGGACGAGGCCGTCTTCGCGGTCTACAGCGCCTTCGGCGCCCGTCTCGAGATCGCCGGCTGCTCGCTCTGCATGGGCAACCAGGCGCGCGTCCCGGCCGGGGTCAACATGTACTCGACCTCGACCCGCAACTTCGACGATCGCATCGGCGACGGCGCCCGCGTCTACCTCGGCTCCGCCGAACTCGGCGCGGTGACCGCGCTGCTGGGCCGGTTGCCCAAGCCGGCCGAATACATGGCCGTCTACAAGGAAAAGATCGCCCCGAACAGCGAGAAGATCTACAAGTACCTGCAGTTCGACGAGATGCCCGACTACAAGTAGCATCCGGCTTCAAATGTGCAACGGCCCGCCGGGATCGCTCCCGGCGGGCCGTTCGTTTTTCGCGGTGGCGGTATTTTCCCGATCAGCGGAACAGGGCCAGGACCGCCCCCCAGAAGCCGCCGACTCCGCGCGGTTCGATCGCCCCGATAGCTCCGTTTCCGGTGAATGGGCGGGGGGTTCCAAGCTGGTCGAAGCCGACGATCCGGATCGGGCTGGATGGAGAACTCCATCGGTCCACGGTGAGCGTGATCGAATCGCTCAGATATCCCGTCTCGAAGGAGCCCCAGAAATCGTCTCCGAGCCCGACCTGCCCGAGGCGTCCCGCGATGGCGCTGTCGATGTTGCGCCAGAACAGGAACCAGGGGCGGTTCTCCTGGATGGCGGGCCAGTCGGGACCGCTGTAGCTCCAGACCACGCCGGTCCGGTCGCCGATGGCGGTGACGAAGCCGCTGCCCAGGAGACCCCCGCGGTATTCCGCGATCTTCGCGACGATCACGTTCGCGAAATCGTCGTCGTAGCCTTCATTGACGGCATACCCCGCATAGACGTTCTCGACGCTGTACTCGGTCGGCGGAACTTTTGCGATCGCCCCCTCCGCGGGCGGATACCAGAGGACGACCTTTTGCCCGCTGTCGGTTCCGGCGGAAACGATCGCCGCGTCCCGGCGGACTCCGGACAGCGACAGCACGGCGGAAAGGTCGACCCCGTCCTCGTCGCCGGCCTTGGGGTAATGCTTCCGGTTGAGATCCTCCCAGTAGGGCACCGGCGGGAGCAGGCCGCTGAAATCGAGCTTGCCGATCCGGTTGTACCCCTCGCTGTGGAACTGGATCACCGAACCGGTGAACAGGTCGTTCGCGACGCCGTTGAGCCTGTTGCCCGCGAGGATGGAGTGGTGGACCCGCATGTCCTCGACGACGTGCGCGTTTCCGACAGTGGCGGCGATGCCCCCTCCGCCCATGTTGGGCTTGTTGCTGAAAACGTTGTCGTGGCCGTTGATCTCGTTCTCGGCGATGGTGCAGCTTGTAAGCCACATGAAGCCGTTGGACATGTACGCCCCACCCCCTCGCCAGTAGTACTGGTCGCGGAAGGTGTTGAGGGGGATGTCCGGGTGGTTGTCGACCAGGTTGCGCGCGATGGTGCAGTTGGTCAGCTGGAGCGACATGCTGTTGTTCGGTCCGCCGCCGTCGCTGAATACGCCGCCTCCGTAGGCCATGTGGCCGGTGGCCCGGTTTCCGTTGATCGCGCAGTTGGTCAGCACGGAGTTCTGGAAACTTTCCACCCCGCCGACCGAGTAGATGCCGCCGCCGGCGGCGCCGTATCCGGTGGCCCGGTTGCCTGCGACGATGCAGTTGCTGAGGATGGCCGTATCGGTGAAGAGACCTCCGCCGAAAGAGCCGCGGTCACGGCTGGAATTCAGGTCGCCTGAAGTCCTGTTTTCCGCAAGCTTGCAATATTCGAGGCTCGTGACGCCCCAGACCGCGAGCCCGCCCCCGCATGCCAGGGTGTACGGCTGGTTGTTCAGGTCGGGATTCGGCGGCACGATCAGTTCGCTGCTCGAATAGCCGTCCCGGATGGTCACGTTACGCATGGTCAGGTTGCCCCGGACCGCGAGGACGCGGGCATGTTCGTCGTCGCCTCCCGCCCACCGGATCGTGATTCCCTTCGCCAGGCCGGCGGCGTCGATCGTGAGCCCCTTGCTGGCGTAGAGCGCCGATTTCCCGTAATCGCGATCCAGGTATCCCAAAAATTCCCAGCTCATCGCACCGACGTCGAAGTTGTACGCCTCGTTGGGCAGCAGCGTATGGTTGTCCGCCACGATCGACAGCGGAATCGTGGCGCCGTCGAGGACGGGGGCGAAAGTGACCACCCCGTCGGGATCGAGATGGGCGATCGCCGCCCGGAGCGTCGTCTTGCCGGGAGGCGGATCCGCGAGATCTGCCGTGCAGTTCACGACCGCGGTACTGGTATCGACCGTGTCGGTCCCGAAATATTCGATTGCGCCGCGGCCCGTCGCGGAACCGTTCGATGCGACGACGCGATAGAACCAGGTCGTTCCGGGTGGCAGCCCGGTTACGGTGGCCGAAACGGGAACCGGCGAGTTGCCGGCCGGGATCGTGACGACAGCCGTCCGCGCCGCTCCCGCAAGCGTCGGGTCGGTCCCGTACTCGAAGCAGGCCGTCGTCGGTTTTCCGCCGGGGTTGACGAGCGCGAACAACCTGGCGCCCCCCGAGGTCACGCTGTCGACGCCGGTCGTCGACACGCCCTGTAGCGCCGATGCGGACGAGGGGTCGCTTCCACCGCCGCACGCCGGGATCATTGCGGCAGTCAGCAGCAAGAGCACGATCGACACCAGGCGCCGGGTCATCCGTAGGTCCTCCGATATTCTTGAGTGATGGTATCTGGTCGATGCAAGGCTCACCCGACCGGAGCGTCGAGCACTTCCCGGACCTTCCGGGCCAGCATTTCGGGCGAGAACGGTTTCGGCAGGAAGTGGGTACTGCCGTCGAGGACGCCATGCCGCCCGATGGCGTCGTCCGTGTAGCCGGAGATGAAGAGCACCCTGAGTCCCGGGGCCTGTTTTGCGAGTCGGTCGGCGAGTTCGCGCCCGTTCATCCCCGGCATGATGACGTCCGTGAGGAGCAGGCCGACGGTGCCGCCCGCTTCCCGGAACCGCTCCAGCGCCTCGCGGCCGTCGCGTGCCGCCAGGACGTGATAGCCCGCTTCGGCCAGCACCGAGCCGATGAGCGCGCGAACCGAATCCTCGTCCTCGGCTACGAGGATCGTTTCGTTTCCGCTCCCCGGAATCGCTCCCCCGGCAGGTGTGGCATCGGTCCTCGCCGGTTCGGCCGCCGGAAAGAAAACCTGGAAAACGGTTCCCTGTCCCGGCATGCTCTCGACCGTGACGCAGCCCCGGCTCTGGGCGACGATTCCGTAGACGGTGGAAAGCCCGAGGCCGGTCCCTTTCCCCACCTCCTTGGTCGTGAAGAACGGGTCGAATATCTTCGAGAGCGTTTCGGGGGCCATCCCGGCGCCCGTATCCGTGACGGTCAGGACGGCGTGCGGCCCCGTGGCGAGGGGAGGATGTTTCCGGGCGAAAGACGCGTCGATCTCGTGGCGCCGGGTCGCGATCGTCAACTCGCCGCCTTTCGGCATCGCGTCCCGCGCGTTGACGGCCAGGTTGATGATGATCTGCTCGACCTGGCCGGTATCCGCCAGGATCGGGAGCGGAAACGTTTCGAGCCGGGTCGAAAAAACGATGTCCTCCCCGACCAGCCGACGGAGAATCCGTTCGGCGTTCCGGGCGAGGTCGTTGAGGTCGGTGACTTTCGGGTCCAGAACCTGTTTCCGGCTGAATGCGAGCAACTGCTGCGTCAGCGCCGCCGCCTGCTCTGCGGCGATTTTTACCTCGCAAAGTTCGGTGTGGTGCGGAAAATCGGGGCCGGTCCTCTTCAGGACGAGGCTGAGGTAACCGATGATGACGGTCAGCAGGTTGTTGAAATCATGTGCGACGCCGCCGGCCAGGCGTCCGATCGCTTCCATCTTCCGGGACTGGAGCAGTTGTTCCTCGAGTTGCGCGTTCACCGCCATCTCTTCCCGCAGTGCCTTCGTCCGTTGCTCGACCGATTTGCGGAGAGTCCGGTTCCAGGCGATCAGCACGAGCGCCAACGCGGAGATTGCCAGGATGGTGGCGAGCAGGTACTTCAGGTAGGGCAGGGTGCCGGACGGAGTCGTTCCGAACCAGCGGTGCCGGATCCGCTCCGTTTCCTGAGGCGTGATGAGGGAAAAAGCGTCTTCCACCGTTTTCAGGACCGCCGTTTCGCCCTTCCGTACGGCCCGGTGGAATTCGCCGACGTAAAGCGGTTGGGAATAGCGGAACCGTTCCTGGATTCCCAGCTTGTAGAGGAAATAGAGCGCCGGCGGCTTGTCGATGACGAAGACGACCACGGTGCCGTCGCGCGCCGCTCCGGCGATCTGCTCGTAACTGTCGAATTGCAGCAGTTTGTCGACCCCGTGCCGCTTCAGGAAATCGACTGCGGCATCGCCTTTTTTCACGCCGACCGCGAATCCTTTCAGCGATTCGGCGCCGGTGATTCCGGATATGTTCCGGTGGAAGAAAACGGGGACTTCGAGCCGGGCGTACGGCTTGGAGAAATCGTAGATGCGGGCCCGCTCTTCATTGAAGAAGATGGTGTCGATCACGTCGAATTCGCCGGCTTCCATCCGCCGCTTCGCTTCCCCCCAGTCCATGGGGTGGAGTTCGACACGGCGTCCGCTCTTTTTTTCCCAGAGCCGCCACTGGTCGATCAGGATTCCCTGGGCGTTTCCCGCTGCATCCGTGAAAACGTAAGGGGGATAGTTGTTGTCCATGACGACGCGGAGCGGTCGATCGGGCGGGGGGGCATTCGAGGAAAGGGCAACCGAAGGTGCGGTCGTGGCGGATGCCACGACCCAAAAGAACAACACGATGAAATACAGCACCCGGCGGGGGAACATTCGAAGATTCTATCCCTTCCCGCCGGGTGTCGATACCGCAGTTTTATCGGAACGGATACCCGTAATATCCGTAGTACTGGTTAGAATACTGGTAGTCCAGCGTCATTTTTGTCTTCGTGACCTCTTCCTGGTTCTTTTCCCGTTCCTTTTTCGCCTGCCGGAATTCGGCTCCCGCCTCCTGGATGATCCGTTCTTCTTCCAGCTTCGCGTCGGCCCGCACCTTTTCAATCACATCCTTGTTCTCGGCGATGATCTTTTTCGTCGCCTCGTTGCCCAGATTCATCGAGACCACGAAACCGGTTCGGATGAGCCCTTTTTCGACATCGACGGCATCGACATACGTCTCTTCCTCGTAGACGCTCGTCACTTTCCCCTCACCGACCGGATTGCCCTTCGGGTCGGAGATGGTGACGTCGGCGGACGGCCGGAACAGGCCCGTGATCGGGAGGACGAGGTAACGTCCTTCGGTCGAGGTGGCCCGGGTCACGATACCGGCCGCTTGCACGGAACCGGCCGCGGTGCCCGCGATCCGTTCGTTTCCCTTCCCCTCGAACCACTTTGCAAAGATCGTCAAGGCGCCGCCATTGTCGTTCAGGTCGGCAAGCGTGGCGTTGACGGCGTTCAGGAACTGCGGGTTTCCTTTCCTGACGGCCAGCCGGAACTGTTCTTCGGAGAGTTTGATCGCTTCGGCGATCTCGTATTCCCCTTTGGGGAGGTTGGAGAGGCAACCGTACAGGTTTGTGCCGGATGCCGAAAGGGCGTCGACCTCCCCCTTCTTGAGCGCCTCGACCGCCTTCCGGGAATCGCTGAAGAAATAGCATGCGGCCGTGGGGGCCTGTTTCTGGATTTCCCGCTCGGCCGACGATCCCTTGCCGGTCCCGATCTTTTTGCCGCCGAGGTCCTGGATGCTCTTGATCGTTCCCGTTTTGGCCAGGACCCTCTGCGTCGTATTGAAGTAGGGCAGGCTGAAATCCACGAGTTTCTCCCGGTCGGGGTTGCTGC
>JANXQJ010000046.1 GCA_025356865.1 Deltaproteobacteria bacterium
TAAGAGTCTTGCAAAACGAATGCCTCAAAGTTATCCATGAAAATATGGGGGATTTAACCGACATCCCGTCATGTATCTTTCGATTCTGTAATATCGTAGGGCCCAATTTCGATCTTGCACCGCAATTCGGTGTTCCCCGAGATGGCACACTTGCCGACGATGGTCGTACCCGGCGATTTTCGATGGTATCCCCTGCTGACCCACCCGGCGATCGGATTTTCATGCCCCACGGCCAGACTGGCGGTATAACGGGAATCGAGTTTCAGCGAAATCGTTCCGGCCCCGGTATCAATGACGATATGTGAAGGGCCCTTTTTTTCAACGCTGCAATTATCCGATACGTGAAAGTGAATATTCAGGCCGTGGGTACCGTCGGTCATGACCGAATCGAGGATGTCGAGCGTTTTCTTCCCGGAATCCAGCGTGAGGCTTCGTCGATGCATTAGCGGCACAGACATTCTTCGGTAGCCGTCCTGTTCGCCTCTAACGGTTCCGCCGCCGGCGGTTGTTTCCCATTCCGTGCACCGGGCGGATGCTCGCGCACCCCACATGAACGGGCCCGCCATGACGGATTGGTCGGCGTCATCAACCGAAATCGTATTATGAGCGGACGTACCTCTAAAATAGTTACGCCACTCGGGAAAGGTGAAGTAATCGTAAGTGCCGGGGTCGACGAAAACTTCGCGACCGAAAGCTCGCAAGGTGAAACTCAAGGCATCCGCATGCCCATGGGCTGCAATCGAACGGAATCCCAACTCACCGCAATCGAATATGACGCTGATCCGGTCGTCGGTCGCGCTCAGGGTTCCACCCTGCAACAGGTACAACCCGGAATCCGGGAATGCGCGGGAATGTACCGGAACGGCCGGGTAGGCATTCAGCCCCTCGTAGGAAGTTCTGGCCGTTTCCCCGAGCAGCCATCTGGCCGTTTCCGGAAAATTGCCAGCAACGACCTTGAAGTCGGATCGATCGAACATTAGGGCGCCGATCGCCAGGAGGTCGGTTGCACTTGGCACGCCGTCACCAAGGTCAAGGACGTACCCATCGTCGGAGTCTCCATAATATGGTGGGGGGCCGCCCTCTGAGAGCCCCGAGACGAAAGCCATCATCCGCTCAAGCGTTTCCCAATACCCTTTGGAAAAGTCATTGCCGGAACGACGCGCCGCAATACCGGAATACAGGAAAAACTGGAGAATGAACAGGTGATAACCGAACGCCTGCTCGCGCCCTCCCCCGTCGGGATAAGTCTGCGCCCGGATTTCCCGTTCGAGGATTTTCCGACTTTCATCTCGCCAACCCTCGGCATCCTTCATTTGCGGAAAATAGCAAGTTGCGATGAAAACGCCTGCGGCTTCCCCGATGCTGTGGTTGTTGGCTGAAGACCCTTTAGAATATTTCCGGGTGATTTCCCAGAGGTGAAGATAGACGGTGTGAAGCAGTCTTTCGCGAAACGACTCGTCGAGCAGGATATCCCCCCGGATCAGGTCAATGGCCCACACCCAGTTGATCATCCGGATCGCCTGTTCGAGCGGGCTTCTCCAGTTCATTCCTTTTCCGAAGGGACACTGGGATATCCAGGAATCGAGTTGGGAGACGACTGCCTCCCCATAACCCTGTCTTCCGGAGGCCCTGAAAGCTCTCGCCAGCACGACGAGCTGATGGTGCCGGTTTGGCTCCCACACGATCTTGCAATCGCCTGTGACCCGGTAGTCGCGGTAGTCGATTGAGCCCGAAAACCCCATGGGGGTGTTTTTGCCGCATACGTGTTCCCGATTCCACGCGATCGGGTCGCCCAGCGAGAGGTTTTCAAGGCCGAAGAAACTCAGTTTCCCTTCGGCGATCCGGTCCGCGCGGTCCAGAAGTCTCCGGTACCAGCCGGACTCCGGTTCTTCAAGCTCCGGGGCTTTCCATTCTCCGGACCGGAGATCGGATACGGAAAATCCGTTGCACCAAGGATCTCCACCAACCGTATCTCTTTTCCCGACGGCGGGGCCCGGATAGAACCCAAGCGGAAAGCGGAGCCGGTCGAATGAATCGCTCAGGAGCGAGTTGATGCGCCAGAGAACTTCGCCCGGAGACATGGTCCGCAACCTCTTCAAGTACCAGGAAATACTTTGCATCCTATTCCACCGCCTCGAAATAGACTTCGCGGGTATGGGAAGCAACCACAGCCGGGTGGAACCGATCGAGGGCGATCTCGGTTGATTTCCGTCCCATGGAGGCGCGAAGCGGGTCGTCTTCGAGAAGATGCCTGAGTTTTCCGGCGATTTCTACAGGACGGTGGGGATCGACCAGGAAACCGCTGACTCCGTGCCGAACCATGTAAGGCATTCCGCATCGATTCGATGTGACGACGGGAACCCCGGCCGCCATCGACTCTTCGATACCCATCGGGGAATTTTCTTCCAGTGAAACCAGGGCGAAGACAGACGCCACGGAAAGTTCCTCCTTGACGCGATCCACATCGAGCCGACCCAGCAGGTGAACCTTCCCCTCCAGATCTTTCTCCCGAATCCGCTTTCGGACAAGGTCGGCATAGCGGGGATCGACCTCGGGACCGGCCAGTCGCAACTGCACGTCCACCCCTTCTTCCAGAAGCAATGCGATCGAATCCACAAGCCCCAGCGTGTTTTTCCGGGGGTTGATGACGGCCGCGCTGAAGATGACTCCCTTGCGCTCGTTCCGCTCGATACGGAAAAAACTCTCGGAAATCGGATTGTCGATGTCGTGGATGGTCCCGGTTGCTACCCCCCCCAACCTTTCGCGGACGTAAGGACTGATCGAGATGATGTGAGGTTGGTCGGCCCAACTTCGCAGTTCATAAAACTTCCACAGCCGGGATCGGAGCCGGGGGAATTTCTTCCCCGACAGCAGGGTATCTCCGTAGATGAAGCCGTGAATGGTGAACACGCGAGGAATCGGAAGGCCTTGGACCATCAACCCGTAGGTGTCATGGGCGTGGACCAGATCGGGTCCGAGCGCCATCAGGTAGTCGGAAAGCTGATGCCGGCCGGCGCCGACGGCATTCCCGAGCATCGACCCTTTGAGCGTGGGGAGACGGTGAACCGTGGCGCCTTCCCATTCGACTCGGGTTGCTCCACCTTTTCCGGAGCCGTGGGTCACGACGTGGATATCGAGATCGGGAAAGGTCGAAAGCGCCCGAACTAGATTGACGCTGACCGCTTCGACCCCGCCTCTGGGCGCTTCCGGTCGTTCGGGAAAGAACGTGGCGATCACGACTTTCATGGACGGGCAGAATCTCCGGAACCGGATAGTGTCTCGAGAAATAATTCCTCGTATCGCTTCATCACGGCATCGACCTCGTAATTCTCGGAATAGTGTTTTCGGGCGCGTTCGGAACAACCCTTCCACATTTCGGGCGATTCGATGAAATCCCTGATTTGCTGCACTAGTTGTTCACAATCGGACCCGAATGCGCCCAATTCACGTCCTCCGATCAGGTTGTCCGGATCGAATGTGGATACGACTGGCAAACCGTGGCTCCAGGCCTCCAGAAAGGTGTTCGGGAACCCTTCATAAAGCGAAGTACAGCAAAGGAGGCTTGCCTGTCGGTACATCTCCGGCATCCGGTCCCGAGCGACTTTCCCGTGAACCGTCACGTTTTTCAGGTTCCGGGCGCGTTCCAGCACGGAACGGGAATAACCAGAATCGATTCCGGGTGCGCCTGCGATGTCGAAAGCGACCTCCGGCATTTGGGCACCGATGTCTAGCAACAGTTCAAGCCGTTTTTCAGGGCTGATCCGGCCTGCCCAAAGAACCCGAAACCCGGGGGGGGGGCAATGGGTCGGGGGGACATATTCTGCGTCTGAGGGTCCTGGGCAAGGCATAGGCAGGGGCACCGAATCCAGCCCGAAACCCTCGGTCAGCATCCGCTTCTGTTTTTCTGTCTGGACAATTATCCTGTCTGCGTTCCTTAGTCCATAACGATAAAAATATCGGTCGTAATATTTATTCATTTCAGGAAGGTGAAAATCGCAATCGGTGTCACTTGCAGCGGCATAGATAAATTTTCGACCATTGTTTGTGCACCAGTAGGCAATCTGCCCAGTGACGTACTCGGCACAGTTTTGATAATAAAGGTCGGCGTTCGCTTTTCGCATAGCCAAAACCAGACTGCTCCATCGGGGATGGAAAAACCGAAAACCGGGAATGCCAGCGTTATATCCACACATTTTGATTGCATTAACACCATCTATTTTAGTATCCGCAGATTGACCCTCGTCCCAAGTCAGGTACGAGACAGGATACCCTTTTCCAGCCAGCCATTTAGCCATCAGGCTAGTCTGACGTTCAACTCCCCCTGAATGCCCGGTTTTTCCCCCATTAAGCGCACCGTACCCAAAATGGGCAACAATACAGATTCGGTTATGCAAAATAGGACCTGTCACTTTCCTGTCCGTAATGTGCGCGATTTAGTCCGCATAATCGATTTGAACGCATTTATAAAGCCGCTAGCTTTAGCAATGGCAAGTATGTTTTCATCCGAATCGGGAAACGGAAAACGTGACAATGTCATAGAGTCGTCGCCAGGCCGGTTGACGCCCTCTTGTACAGTGACAGCTGATCGGAATCCGCATTCCCGGGCGATTCTTGCTGTTTCAAGAGTGTAGTTACCATTCGGATAACACAGGTGCTGGCATTGTCGCCCGATCTTCGCCTCGATCAATTCCTTCGAGCGAATGAGTTGATCCCTGACCGTTTCTGCATCGGTTCGCCCAAGTTGGACATGATCGACGGTGTGGCATCCGAGGGTGAACAGTTCGGGCAAGTGTAGAAGGTCATCCCATGTTGCAAATGCAGTCCAATCGTCATCGTCCAGAATGTCCGCCAGTCGCTTGCCGGCCTGTTCCTCAAGTCGGCTAGCCAGCGTCTCCATGTTGCGGATCATCCCCAGATCGTCTCCCGCTGTTTCCTTGGCGAGGTCCCGGAATGTCTTGAAACTCTTGCGGAGTCCATCCCGGCAACGGGTGGAAATCGTCAGGATCCGTTCGCCCGTATCCATACTGATTTCTTCGGAATTCAGCTGTTGCAAGGCGTAATCGATCCGGTCGTACCAGAGGGGCTTCCGTTCTTCGACATGGCCTGACGTGATATAAAAGGTGGCGGGGATTCCCAGTTTTTCGAGAATGGGGAAGGCATACCTGACGTTGTTTCGATAACCGTCGTCGAAGGTGAGGACCGTGCAGTATGGAAGCATGGGCTTCCTTCCGGAGAGCATATCGAGCGCATCATCAAGGGAAACGAAGTGGTAGAAGTCTGACAGGATCCGGAGCGACTCTTCAAGAATTCTGGGGTCGGTTTGCGGTCGGAGCGGCGTCCAGGTTGTCCGTCCGAGATCAGGTGACATCGTCCCGTGGACCATGAGAATGTTGATCGAATTCCGGTGCCAATATTGCCAAAGCCGAAAAACGCCGGTCGCCTTCAGCGCCGAAAGAACCAGGGCAACCGAGGTACGGTTTTTTCTCATCAGATCGAAGCCTCAACCGGGGATTCAACGGACTTGGAGCGCAGGA
>JANXQJ010000081.1 GCA_025356865.1 Deltaproteobacteria bacterium
TCTCCTGCCAGAACTGCCACGCCCGCAACGGCGTGCTCAACTTCCGGGCGCTCGGCTACACCGAAAAGGAAACCGACCGGCTGACGAGTGCGGCGCTCTACTTCGACAAGGCCGCCGAACGACTGAAAGAGGAGTGGTAGCCTGGATGCGGGCACCACGCCGCTTCGCGGCAGCGGGTAAGCGGGGTTTGCGGAACCGGGCAGGTGCTCACCTGCCCGGTTCGTTCTTGTGCAGGCATTGATCGGGATATAACTGGAACTTGCCGTCATTCGTTTCTGTTTGGTCAGGAGGGTCCATGTTCTCCAGGTTGTCGCTGAAAGCCCGGTTGTTCATCGCATTCGGCTTCGTCGGCTTCATCATGCTCCTGATGGTGCTGATCGGCTACGCCGCGCTCGAGTTCGGCACCCGCGCCACGCGCGAGGTTGCGGACCAGCGTCTGCCCGCCATCCAGGGGCTCTGGCAGATGAAGGAGGCGCTGGTCGAGGGGTTGAAGAACGAGCGGACGATGATGCTCGCGAGCAGTACCCCCAAGGCCATCGAGTTCCAGAAGGCGCGGCTGAAGGAAGCGTGGATCCGGGCCGACGACGGGAAGCGCATCTATGAACCCAATGTCGACACGGCCGAGAAAAAGGCGATCTGGTCGGAAGTGGCCGTCCTTTACGACAAGTACCGGAAGTCGGAGGAAAGCGTCCTCGCCGCGCTCGGGGGGGGCACGCCGGAGGACAAGGAAAACGCGAGCGAGCTTTCCCTCGACGCCAGCGAATACTACACGAAGATGCGCGACGACCTGTTCAAGCTGATCGCGGTCGAGACGAAGGAGACCGAAAGCGTGCGCAACACGTTCCATGCCCGCTCCCGGTCGATCCTGATCTTCCTGCTGGCGGCGGGCGCCGCCGGGATTTTCCTGAGCGTGTCGGTCGGCGTCGCCCTGGCGTTCTCGATTTCACGGTCGCTGGACCACGCCGTCGATACGCTTTCCGAAGGCGCCGGGCAGGTGTCCTCGGCCGCGAACGAGATGTCGAACTCCGCACAGAGCCTTTCATCGGGAGCGAACGACCAGGCCGAGGCGCTCCAGAACACCTCTTCGGCGATGGAGGCGCTGTCCTCGACGACCCGACAGAACGCCGACAACGCCGGGATGGCCAACCAGCTCGCGGGCCGGACGCGTGAAGACGTCGAGAGCGCAAATGCGTCGATGGTGGCGCTCGTCGAGGCGATGGACGAGATTTCCCGGATGGGCGAGGAAACGGGCAAGATCGTCAAGACGATTGACGAGATCGCATTCCAGACGAACCTGCTCGCGCTCAACGCGGCGGTCGAGGCCGCCCGCGCCGGCGAGTCGGGGGCGGGTTTCGCGGTCGTGGCCGACGAGGTGCGTTCCCTGGCGCAACGTGCGGCGGCGGCGGCGAAAAGCACCTCCGAGCTGATCGAGGGGACCGTCCGGAAGATCCGGGATGGGCTCGGCCTGGTCCGGAAAACCGACGAGGGTTTCCGGCAGGTGGCCGTCTCGATGAAGCGGGTCACCGAACTGGTGGCCGAAATATCCGCCGCATCCACCGAGCAGTCGAGCGGCATCCAGGAGATCAACGGCGCGGTCCGTAACGTCGACAAGGTGACGCAGGCAACCGCGGCACAATCCGAGGAGATCGCGGCCTCGTCCGAGGAACTTTCCGCGCAGGCCATCACACTGCAGGAGGTCGTGACGGTGATCCAGGATATCGTCGACGGACGAAAGGGCGACGTTCACAACGGGGCCCGGATGCTGCCTCCCGGCGACGGAGAGCGGTTTTGAGACGGCGGGTCGTCTCGCTGCTGCCGGGGGCGTTCCTCCTGGTCGTGCTCGCCGCATCCGGAATCGCCTCCGCCGGTGAACATCCCGGCCGCGAGTTCATCGAACGGAACGGCTACAAGGGGCCCGAGACCTGCGGATTCGCCGGCTGCCACCCGGGCGTCGCGAAGGCGTTCCTGTCCACCGTTCACTGGACGCACGCGGCCGTTCCGACCAACGTCACCGGGGTCGACGAACCGCGCAGGGCGTACGGCATGAAGAACCGGGCCTACACGATGTGCAACGGGAACGACACGGTCAGCGCGCTCAAGGAAGTGAAGAACCCCGAGACCGGGCGGACGAAGTTCACCGGCTGCAACAGCTGCCACCCGGGCGACAACATCCACGGCGTGGGCAGCACGGGGCCCGGGGCCGAGGCCGCGATCGACTGCCTCCTCTGCCATGCGGCGACCTACGACTTCAGTCGCCGGCATCCGGAAAAAAATGCGCAGGGCCGCGTCGTCATCGGGCAGGATCGCAGCCTCGAGGCGGCGCTGTCCGTGGGAAAGCCCGGCATCAAGAACTGCATGGCCTGCCACGAGTCCGCCGGCGGGGGGCCGCTCGTCAAGAAGGGGTTCGGATTCACCGAAGCCAACGACATCCACGCGGCGAAGGGCATGGTGTGCGTCGACTGCCACGGGACGAAGGACCACCGGATTCCGACCGGATTCGACCCGAACATCTGGGCGACCGACGGCGTCCGGATCGGCTGTGACGACGGGAAGTGCCACAACGGCGCTCCGCACAAGGACGCCGACCTCAACAACCATACGGCGAAGATCGCCTGCCAGACGTGCCACGTCACGCGGTCGGGCGGCGCGCTCGCCAAGGATTTCGTGAAGTGGACAAAGACGTCCGGCGGTTTCTGGGAACCGACGACGCTTCGCAAGGACGCCAACGAGACTTCCCCCGCATATGCCTGGTACAACATGACCGTCCGCAACTCTGCGAAGCTGATCGCGCCGCAGGGAAGCCGGAAAGACGGCCGGAGCCGGATCTACCCCTTCAAGATCTTCGAGGGGCGCGGCTTCTTCGACCGGAAGACGGGCAAACTGCTGGTGATGGACATGGGGCCGCCCATGGTCAACGGCGACGTCAAGGCGGGCCTGGCCTCCGCCGCGAAGATCACGGGACTTAAATCATACGACCCGGT
>JANXQJ010000104.1 GCA_025356865.1 Deltaproteobacteria bacterium
GCGGGCCTGGAAGGGATCGCACGCAATCCCTCCGCCCAGAACAAGATCTTCATCCCGATGATCGTCGGCCTCGCACTGATCGAGTCCCTCGTCATCTACACCCTGGTCATCGCGTTCGTCCTCGTCGGCAAGCTGTAGTCCTTTTTCCGACGATCCAGGGCAAGAAGATCGGCACATGAAAGGGCTCCCCGGCGACGGGGGGCCCTTTTTCGTTTGCGTGCGCCAGGGATGCGAGACGCAGCGGCATGGGCGGACGGCGGGGAGCCCTTGACGCACCACGGCGACTGTGGCACCCCGTTCTTACCGAAGTCTTACCCGGAAGGCGCCGCCTTTGGACACCGTCTCGCTCTCCGCCGTCGGGGCCTCGGCGATCGCCACGTTCGACAGCGATATGCCCAAGGCCCATAACCGCGAGTATAATGGTGGCATCCGACCCGACGGAGGCCCGGCGCGCCATGTCCCTCAAGATCGACCCGCTTGTCCATTCCGCGAAATTTCCCCATCGGTGCAACCTGGCCGCCTGCGGCAGCAAGTGTTGCGCGCACGGCGTCTGGACCGACCTCGAGGAGCACAAGAACATCCTCCTGCACCAGGAACTGTTCATTCCGTGGGTGCGGCCCGAAGCCGCCGACCCGGCGTGCTGGTTCGGCGAGTCGGAACCCGACGACGACTGCCCGAGCGGCATCGCGGTCGAGACGCAGGCGATCGGCGGCGCGTGCGCCCTGTTCCACCCGGACCACGGCTGCGCGATCCAGAAAGGCGCCGTCGAGGCCGGCTACGACGGCTGGCACTTCAAGCCGCGCTTCTGCATCATGTTCCCGCTCGTCGTGACCGGCGGATTGCTCACGGTCGACGAAGATATGAAGATGCTGTGGTGCATGCAGCCCGAAAACCGCACGCGCCCGATCCTCGCCGCCGTGGAGAACGAAGTCCGACGCCTCTTCGAACCCCACGTCGTGCACAAACTGCTGGGGGGCGCATGACCGAAGGATGCCCCGGAATTCCTCGCTACGCAGGAGGGGGGCCGTTCGCCTCCGTTGTCAGCCGCAACACCTCTTACCCACCGGCACTTCGCTCAGACCCCCCTCCCGCCTCCGCTACGGAACGCGGGGGCATCCACGGAGAACCCGGCGCCCGAAACGCCAGGAAACATATTTGGCCGCAGCTTGACGCCAGTCAAGGTTATGCCGTCCGGGGCGGGTTATCCTGACGTCATCATGTTGTTCAATCTCGAACCAGTTGACTAATCAGGAGGATGACGATGGGCATGTTCTGTAACCAGTGCGAGCAGGCGAAGGGTGGGACTGGCTGCGATCTCGTGGGCGTTTGCGGCAAGAAGCCCGACGTCGCGGCGCTGCAGGATCTTCTGCTTTACGGCCTGAAGGGAATCTCGATCTACGCCGACAAAGCGCGGGCGTTCGGCGCGCGCGACGAGGCGATCGACCTCTTCGTCCTCGAAGGGCTCTTCACCACGGTCACCAACGTCAACTTCGACCCGGCGCGGCTGGAGCTTGAAATCCGCAAGGCGTACGAGCTGAAGGAAAAAGCCAGGAACCTGTACACCGGCGCCGCAGTGAAGGCCGGCCAGACCGCCGCGAGTTTCAATGACGGCCCCGCCGCGTGGGTCCCCGCCGCCGACCTCGCGGGCCTCGTCGCACAGGGCGAGCAGCACGGCATCAACACCCAGAGCACCGACCGCGACGTCCTCTCGGCGATCGAGATCCTGATCGGCGGACTCAAGGGGATGGCCGCCTACGCCGACCACGCCTACATCCTGGGCGCGCAGGACGACGCGATCTTCGCCTTCACCGAGAAGGCGCTCGCCGCGACCACCGACGCCTCGCTCGGCCTGATGGACTTCGTCGGCCTGTGCATGGAGTGCGGCACCGTCAACCTGAAGACGATGGAGATCCTCTCCAACGCCCATACCTCGCGGTACGGCCACCCGGTTCCGACGGCGGTCAACCTGGGCACGAAGGCAGGGAAGGCGATCCTCGTCTCCGGCCACGACCTGCTCGACCTCGAAGCGTTGCTGAAGCAGACCGAAGGGAAGGGGATCTGCATCTACACGCACGGCGAGATGCTCCCCGCCCACGGCTACCCCGGCCTCAAGAAGTACGCCCACCTCGCCGGCAACTACGGCGGCGCGTGGCAGGATCAGGCGAAAGAGTTCGCGGCGTTCCCCGGCGCGATCCTGATGACCACCAACTGCATCCAGAAGCCGGCGGAATCGTACGTCGGGCACATCTTCACGAGCGGCCTGGTCGCGTGGCCCGGCGTGAAGCACATCGCCGACCGCAACTACGCGGCGGTCATCGAATGCGCCCTGGCGCTCCCCGGCTTCCCCGAGGCGCCCGGCCAGGAGATCCTGGTCGGCTTCGGCCACAACGCCGTGCTCGGCGTCGCCGACAAGGTCATCGCGGGGGTCAAGGCGGGTGCGATCAAGCGCTTCTTCCTGATCGGCGGATGCGACGGCGCGAAGCCGGGCCGCAACTACTTCACCGAGTTCGCGGAAGCCGTCCCGAAGGATTGCGTGATCCTGACGCTCGCCTGCGGCAAGTTCCGCTTCAACAAGCAGGCGTTCGGCGATATCGGCGGCATCCCGCGCCTGCTCGACATCGGGCAGTGCAACGACGCCTACTCGGCGATCCAGATCGCGCTCGCGCTGGCCGGCGCCTTCAACTGCGGCGTCAACGACCTGCCGCTCTCGATGGTCCTCTCCTGGTACGAGCAGAAGGCGGTCGTCATCCTGCTCACGCTGCTTTCCCTCGGCATCAAGAACATCAAGCTCGGCCCGTCGCTTCCGGCGTTCATCACCCCCAACGTGCTGGACTTCCTCGTCGCCAACTTCAACATCGCCCCGATCGGGACGGTCGAAGGCGACATGAAGCAGATCATGGGCGCGGCGTAAGCCATCCCTCGCAATAAATGACCGGAGTCCCCTTCAAGGGGGGGCCCTGAAAAGGAAACGGCGGGAGCCTTCGAGGCTTCCCGCCGTTTTCCCGTTTCAGACGCTTTCGGGTTTATCAGAAACCGAGTTCCAGCTGGGCGGTGTGGCGGCGGTCGGCGACCTGGCCCGGGAAGGCGCCCACTTCGGCCGCGTAGGTGGCGTAGGCCAGCTTGACGATCCACAGGTCGAGCGTCGCGCCCGCGCTCCAGTAGCCCTGGTAGAGGCCGGTGCGAACCGAGGCGTATTTCTGGAAAGCGAACTCGGCGCCCAGATAGACCTTCTTCCAGAAATCCTCGTTCTGGCCGATCCGGCGGACGTCGGCCGCCACCTTGAGCGTGCCGATCCTGAACGACTGTTTCGCCGCCACGCCGAAGCGGACGTCCTGCCTGTTCTTCAATGCCTCGCCGATCTTCGGGCTGGCGATGTCCTTGACGACCAGGCCGACCGACGGAGAGAAGCGCCAGGGCAGGTTTACGATCACGCCGAGGTCGCCGCCGAGCCCCGTTCCCGTCTTCGCCTCGTTGTCGAACGAGAAGGTGTTGTCGAGGAAGTCGCGCGACGAGTAGCTCTTGTCAACGCTCCACCGGTGGATGAGGCGCACCGTGCCGCCGACCTGGACCATCCCTTCCTTGAAGCCGTAGGCGCCGGAAAGCTGTCCGCCGATATCCCCCACGGCGACGACGTCGGCCGTCGGGTTGGCGCGGTCGCGGATTCGGGCGTCGAGGTTCGCATTGGAGAGCCCGTAGATCGCGAAATTCTTCCGGGCGTATCCGGGCGTCCACTGGAAGCGGAAGTGCTCCGGTTCGCCGATGTGGGCTTTCATGAAATCGGCGATCTGCACCTCGTTGTCGGTATTGACGTCGCCGTAATCCTTGATCGCCTTGATGGACCCTTTCGAGATCTCGACCGTCGGATTGAGGATCGTCACGCGGCCTGCCGTCAGGTTGTTCAGCCCCGCCGGGTTGTAGAACGCGGCGTCCTCGCTGTCGGCGACGGCCGTGAAGGCGCCGCCCATGCCTAGCGGCCGGATCCGTTCGTAGTTGGGGAAATAGTCGTTCGCCGAGGCGACGCCGGAGAAGCAGACCAGGGTCAGGGCAAGGATCGTCTTGAAGGTTTTCATCGTCGGCTCCCTATATCCAGCTCTGCGACGAGAGGTAGGCGCGAACCTTCTCGGCGACCGTGCCCGACCTGGCGTCGATGCCCGACTTGATATCCCCCAGCGACTTGAGTACGTCGGAGTCTGTAGCAAGCCCCGCCTTCCCCGGCCCCAGATTGACGAGCGCGTCCGTGATCGAGGCGTAGAGCGTTTCCGCGTGGGTGTCGGAGATCGAGAAAATCCGGGAGGATGCGGTGGCGTCGATGAGTCCCGTCGCGGGGTTGACGAGGTCCTTGTCGAGCGTCAGGAGCCCGAGCGTCGCCTGCGCAAGCGCCAGCGAATAAAAATCGTTGGGGGTCGAGGCGATCGCCTTCCAGGCATCGATGGCAGACTGTGCGTCGGCGAGGTGGGCGTCGGTGACCGGGTTCGGCAACGTCTTCAACAACTGGTTGATCTGGTTGATCGAGGCGTTGTCCGCCGCCGTTGCCGCCTGCGCCGCGAGCCCCAGAAGATCGAGGCCGGAGCGGCCGGCCAGCGCCGAAGCCCGCGCCCGGGAGATTTCGACGTCGGCCGGGTAACTCGCATGGAGGGCATCCAGCAACCCGACCGCCGTCGTGTAATCCCCCTGGTCCATTGCGATCCGCGCTTCTTCGAGCCTTGCCTCGCGACTGTTTTTATCGGACATGCTCTCGAACGCGTTGCAGCCGGAAAGCCCCACGGCCAGCAGCGTCAGCAGCACCACCCAGGTAAGACGTTTCCGATTCATCCGCTCTCTCCTCGATATTGGGGTTCACCCGGCAGGCGCAATACCGCCTCCGGTACCTATCGGCTGGACGGCGGATAATCTTGCGGGGGGAAATCTATTGCGGGTCGGCGAGCGCCGGGGAAGCCGATCCCAGCACCGTTTCGGGGGCGATCTCGTAGGTCGTCCGGCAGAATTCGCACGTCACGCGGATCGGCTCATCCTTTTCGGCCAGTTCCTCCCGGTCGGCCAGCGGCAGTGCGGCTAACGCGTTTAGA
>JANXQJ010000109.1 GCA_025356865.1 Deltaproteobacteria bacterium
CATGAAGCTCCAGCGCGATTTCCTCGATCGGGGAGCCAAGTTTCTCAAGCCTCTCACCTTGCGCGACGTGGCCGAGGAAATCGAGATGCACGAATCGACCGTCTCGAGAGTGACAAGCGGAAAATACGTCTACACGCCGCACGGGATCTTCGAACTGAAATACTTCTTCAATTCCGGGCTGAACCGCGACGGGGGCGAAGAGAACATCGCCTCCAAATCGGTGAAAGAGAAGATCCGGGAGATCATCATCGCCGAAAGCGGCAGCGGCAAGCGTCTTTCCGACCAGGATCTGATGAGGCTCCTGCGAAACCAGGGCATCCGGATCGCCCGTCGAACGGTGACGAAGTATCGCGGGCAGCTGGGATTGCTGGCTGCGTCGAAACGGAAAAAGATTTTCTAGGCGGGAACGACATTTTACCAAGGTACCGACAAGGGGGATAACAGTGAACAGCATCCATGTGACGTTCAGGCATGTCGATCCGAGCCAGGCGCTGAAAGACTACGTGATCGAGAAACTCGGCAAGGTCTCGAAGGTCGTCGACAAGACGTTCGACGCCCACGTGACGCTTTCCGTCGAGAAGTTCCGGCACATCGCCGAAGTGTTTCTCACGGGCAAGGGGATCACGATCAAGGCTTTCGAATCGACCGAAGACCTTTATTCGGCCATCGATCTCGTCTGCGACAAGGTCGAGCGGCAGCTCAAGAAATACCGCGACAAGAAGAAGGACCGCTCCCAGGAGGCGCCCGCCGTATCCGGTTCCTCGCTCACCATCCGCGACGAGGAGGACAAGGCGCAGATCGTCCACGCCGACAACTTCCTGCCCAAGCCGATGAGCGTCGAGGACGCGGCGCGCCACCTCGACATCCTCAAGCTCGACGTGGTGATGTTCCTCAACCAGGAGACCAACAAGGCCGGCGTCGTTTTCCGCCAGAATGACGGCAACATCGGGTTCACCGAGCCGACCGCGCAATGAAGCTGTTCGATTTCGTCTCCCCCGCGGCGGTCGTTTCCGACCTCCGCGGGGAGACGAAGGACGACGTGCTGCGGGAACTTGCCGAAGCCGCGGTTCGAGTCGTGCCGGCCGTCTCCGCCGATGGGCTGCTCCGGATCCTGCACGAGCGGGAGCGGTTGGGCAGCACCGGAATAGGCGAAGGTGCGGCCATCCCCCACGGGCGGGTCGCGGGCCTCGACCGGCTCGTGGCCGTTTTCGGGCGAAGCCGCGCGGGTATCCAGTTCCAGTCGCTCGACGGCAAGCCGGCCCACCTCTTCTTCCTGATCCTCGCACCCGAAAATTCCGCGGGGCTGCACCTCAAGGCGCTGGCCCGCATCTCCCGACTCCTCAAGGACCCCGCCTTCCGGAAATCGCTTTCGGATGCCCCCGATGCCGCCGCGCTGATCCGCCTGCTGGCGGAGGCCGACGAGAGAGGGTGAGCCCCCCTTGTCGATGACGGTCCGCAAATTCTTCGACGCCTGCAGCGCTTCGCTGCAGCTCGAACTGCTCGCGGGCGCTGGCGGGCTTTCCCGGGAAATCCTCGAGCCCCGCGTCCAGAAGAGCGGGTTGGCCATCACCGGCGAGGTCCTGTCGACGCACGACGGCCGCATCCAGGTGCTGGGCGAGACCGAACTGACCTGGTTCTCGGCCCAGAGCCCCCAACGCGCTCCCGCAATCGCCGACTGCTTCTTCGCCTTCCCGATGTCGTGCGCCCTCGTCGGCGGCGAGTTGCCGGTGCCCCCATCGCTCATCGAGGCCGCCGAGCGGCACGAAGTCCCGCTCTTCATCTCTTCCCTGTGCACCTCCGACCTCATCAACGAAGCGGTTCGCTTCCTCGAGCAGCAATTTGCCGAAAACACGATGATCCACGGCGTCCTGCTCGACATCCTCGGGGTGGGGCTTGCGATCATGGGACGCAGCGGCATCGGCAAGAGCGAGTGCGCGCTCGACCTCATCCAGCGCGGCTACCGGTTCGTGGCCGACGACGTCATACACATCGAGAAGCGGGGGGCCTGCACGCTGCTCGGACGCGGCGGCGACCTGACGCGCCACCACATGGAGATCAGGGGCCTGGGCATCATCAACATCCGCGACCTGTTCGGCCCGTCGGCCATCACGGCGTGCAAGAAGGTCGAGATGATCGTCCACATCGAAGAGTGGGACCCGGCCAAGGAATACGACCGCCTGGGGCTCGAGGACGGGCAAACGGTCATTCTGGAAGTTCCGATACCGTCCCTGCTGATCCCGGTGTCGCCGGGTCGAAACCTGGCGACCATCGTCGAGGTCGCCGTACGCAACCAGCTGCTCAAGGGGCAGGGAATCCACTCGGCGCGCGAACTGGTCGAGATGCAGGCGCGCCGGATGTCGGGCGAGGGAGGGGCTGCGTGAAACCCGCGAGCGTCGTCATCGTCACGGGACTTTCGGGGTCCGGCAAGAGCACCGCAACCAAGGTGTTCGAGGATTTGGGCTGGTTCTGCGTCGACAACCTGCCGCCGGTCCTGTTGCCCCGCATCGTCGACCTGGTATCCGAGGCGCGCGGCGGGGATGCCCGGATCGCCCTCGGCGCCGACGTCCGCGGGAAAGAGTTCCTGCCCGACCTGGCGCGCGTGATCGCCGAACTTCGCGAGGGGCGCCACGGCATCCAGTTCCTTTTTCTCGACGCAGCCGACGACGTGCTGGTTCGCCGCTTCAGCGAGACGCGCCGGCAGCACCCGCTGGCCGGACGCGGCGGCACCAAGGACGCAATCCGGCGCGAGCGCGAGCTGTTGCAACCGCTTCGCGAGATGGCCGACAAGGTGCTCGACACCTCCAGCTACAACGTCCACCAGCTCCGCGACGCGCTGATGCATCGATACCGAAGCGAGGCCGAGGGGAAGTTGCAGTTCAACGTCCTGTCGTTCGGCTACAAGCACGGGATCCCGGCCGAGGCCGACATGGTGGTCGACGTCCGCTTCCTGGCCAACCCTTATTTCGTACCCGAGCTCAAGAATCTCACCGGCCTCGACCGGCGCGTCTCCGACTTTGTAGTCAAGACGCCCGAAGCCCGCACCTTCATCCGCAAGATGACCTCGTTCTTGCAATTCCTCCTCCCCCTCTATAGAAGAGAGGGGAAGGCCTATTTCACGCTCGGCGTCGGCTGCACGGGCGGGCAGCACCGGTCCGTCGCGATCGCGGAAGCGATCGCCCGCCGGCTTCCCCCCGACGACGCGGCTGTCGTCGTGCATCGCGACGTGGTCCAGGCGGCTTCGCCGGGCAGGAGTCTCTCATGATCGGCATCGTCCTGATATCGCACGGTCGTTTTGCATCCGAACTCCTTTCGGCCGGCGAGATCATCGTCGGAAGGATCGAAAATTCCGTGGCGGTCGACATCGATCCCAAGATGGGGATGGACGAGATCAGCGGCACGGTCGAAAGCGCGATCCGCACCGTCGATCACGGCAAGGGCGTGCTGCTCCTCACCGACATGTTCGGCGGAACGCCTTCCAATATCGGGCTTTCCTACCTGGGCACGGGGCAGGTCGAAGTGGTGACCGGCGTCAACCTTCCCATGATCGTCAAGTTCCCGATGGCGCGCCAGACGATGGAACTTCCGGATTTGGCCCGTCACCTTGCCGAGTGCGGCCAGCGCGGCATCACGATCCCGGGCGAGATGCTCCGCAAGAAGGCGGAGAAGAAATAGCGATGCCGCTGGCTCTCGTCCGCGTCGATTCCCGTCTCGTTCACGGCCAGGTCGTGGAGGGGTGGGTTCCGCACGTCATGGCCAACTGCCTGCTCGTGGTCAACGACGACCTCGCGGCCAACCCCTTTCTCCGCTCCGTGATGGAACTGGCCGGCAATCCGTCGCTCCGGATCGTCTTCTGCACGCTCGACGAGGTTTCGGGTGCGGTGGCCGAGATCGACCGGCGCGGCGAGAAGGCCATCCTGCTTTGTGCGACCCCTTCCGATGCGGCGCGCATCCTGGCGGGGGGCGTCCGCTTCGCGGCCCTCAATATCGGCAACCTCCATTTCGGGGCGGGTCGCGTCGAGATAACCCCGTCCGTGTTTTTCGCGCCCGAGGACTACGAGTCGGTCGAGGCGCTCCAGCGGCAGGGCGTCCAGGTCGAAGTCCGCGGCACGCCGTTCGAGCCGGGCAAGTCCGTCGGCGGCGGGGGCTTCGAATTCTGATGGTCTGGCGATTCCTCCTGACTGCCGTCCTGGGCGGAATCTGCTACCTCGACCGCACGGCGGCGCTCCAGGTCATGCTGCACCGCCCCCTGATCGTGGGCAGCATCGCGGGTGCGCTGTTCGGAAGCTTTCCCGCAGGCGCGGCGGCGGGCGCTGTCCTCGAACTGCTCTACATCGCGCGGTTGCCCGTGGGCGCCTCCATTCCTCCCGACGACACGGGGGCGGCCATCTTCGCCGGCGCCGGCGCGGCGACGGCGGCCGAAATGGCGGGGGGGGCGATCGATTACGCGGTCGTGGCCGCACTCCTCCTCCTCTCGGTCCTCTGCGCCGAGGCGGGCAAGGTCGCCGACCGGTTCGTCCGGCGGGTCAACTGCCGGATCGCCCACGTGACGATCGCCGCCGTCGACCGGGGCGACATCGCCGCCGTCGATCACGGGCTCCTCGCAGGGGTCACGCTTTTCGGCGCCGTCGGCGCGGCGCTCTCGGTGCTGTTCGCCGGATTCGGCGTGATGGCCGGCCGCTGGCTGCCCGAGGTCTTTTCGCCGGGGGAGCAGGACGGCTTCGCGCACCTGTTTCCGCTCCTTCCGCTCCTGGGTGCCGCCTCGGTCCTTTCCTGCAGCCGGAGCGAACGGAGCTCGATCTTCTTCTACCTGGCGATGGCGATCGCATTCGCGGGCATCCTGGCCTGGCATTGGGGATTCCGGTGAGCGGCGGCATCCTTCCCGATTCGGTGCGCAGGGCGGTCTGGCGTCGGCAATTCCTCGTCCAGGGGTGCTGGAATTACGAAGGGATGCAGAATGTCGGCTTCGCGTACAGCATCCTTCCGGCGCTCAGGCACCTCTATGCGGGACGTCCCGAAGAACTGACGAAGGCGATCAAACGGCACCTCGAATTCTTCAATACGCAGCCGGCGATGGGCAGCGTGATCCTGGGGGCGGCGGTCCGCCTCGAAGAGCGGGTGGCGGCGGGCGAGGAAGACCCGAGGGCGATCGGCACCTTCAAGGTCGGGCTCATGGGATCGATCGGCGCGATCGGCGACGCCTACTTCTGGGGCGCGTTGAAGCCGCTGGCATCCGTTGCCGGGGCGATCCTGGCGTTCGTCCACCCCCTGCTGGGGATCGCGCTGCTGCTGGCGATCTACAACTTTCCCCACTTGATGGTCCGCTCAAGGGGGTTCAAGGCCGGGATGGAAGGGCAGGAACGGGCGATGACGTTCCTCAAGGGTGCGGGGTTCAAGTTGCGCACCGAGGACCGAAAGACCGTCGCCGCCGTCCTGGGCGGAATCTACGGCGCCTTGGCCGTCTGGCACGCGCTGGCCGCCGGGGCGTCGTGGGGCATCGCCATCCTCTACTTCGCCGCCGCCACCCTGCTGGCGAACCTGTTCACGATGATGTTCCGGAAGGCGGTCTCGCCTTCCGAACTGCTGTTGCTGTTGTTGATCGTCGGCCTGCTGCTGTTCCGGCGCTGATTGCCGGACGGGGTCGAAAGAAAAAAGGGAGACGCGCATGGAAACCGGAACGCAACCGATGGAGCGCAGCTTCGGGATTACCAACAAGCTGGGCCTGCACGCGCGCGCCGCCGCCCAGCTGGTCCGGATCGCCAACCGGTTCGCGAGCGAGATCCGTATCGGACGGGACGAGATGGAAGTCAACGCCAAGAGCATCATGGGCGTCCTGATGCTGGCCGCGCCCCGGGACACGACCGTCACGATCAAGGCCGAAGGGGCCGATGCCGGCGAGGCGATCGAGGCGATCGGCGAACTGATCCTGGCGAAATTCGGGGAGGAATGACGGTGACGGCCGAGATCCCGCGTCCGAAAATGAAAATTCTCCACGGCATTCCCGCTTCCGGCGGAATCGCCATCGGAAACGGCTTCTTCATGAGCCGGGCGCTCCCCCGCTCCGTCCACTCGACCGTTTCGCGCGAAAAACTCGACGAAGAGGTCGCCGCCTTCCAGCGGGCGCTCTCCCGCTCCAAGGAGCAACTCCACGGAATCCTCGACGGCGTGCGCGACCCCGAGTCCGACCATTACCAGATCCTGACGGTCCACCTCGCGCTGCTCGACGACTCGATGGTCGTCGACCAGACGATCAAGCTGATCCGCGAGAACCAGTACAAGGCCGACTGGGCGTTCAACAAGGTGCTCCAGAACCTGCTCGAGACGTTCCACCGGATCGAGGACCCCTACCTGCGCGAACGCGCCAACGACGTCCGGCAGATCGGGCACCGCGTGCTCGAGAACCTGGCGGGCAACCCGGTCGACTCGATCGCCTCGATCAAGGACCCGGTGGTGGTCGTCGCGCACGATCTTTCTCCCGCCGACACGGCGCAGATCCTCAACAGTTCGGTGCTGGGTTTCGCGACCGACGTCGGCAGCAAGACCTCGCACACGGCCATCACCGCCCGTTCCCTGGGCATTCCGGCGGTGGTCGGCCTCGAGAAGGTGACCGAGGAATACGTCCCCGGCGACGCGGTCATCCTCGACGGCGAGGCGGGCGTCGTCATCCTGCGCCCGACTCCCGAGAAGGTCCGCGAATATCAGGAGAAGCGGAAGGCCTACAGCCACAAGATCCGGGACCTCGCGAAGTTCGCCCGGCTCCCCGCCATCACCCGGGACAACAAGACGCTCAAGCTGCACGCCAACATCGAGTTTCCCGAGGAGACCGACATCGCGTTGCGCAGCGGAGCCGACGGCATCGGCCTCTACCGCACCGAGTTTCTTTTTCTAAACCGGAAGGACCTGCCCTCCGAAGAAGAGCATTACCAGACCTACAAACTCGTGGCCGAGCGGTTCGGGCAGCACCCCGTGACCATCCGCACGTTCGACCTGGGCGGCGACAAGTTCGCGTCACAGATCGAGCTGGCCGACGAGATGAACCCGGCGATGGGCCTTCGCGCCATCCGCTTCTGCCTGAAGGAGCGCGATATCTTCAAGGCGCAACTTCGCGCCATCCTGCGCGCCTCGGTCCACGGCAAGGTCCGGATGATGTTCCCGATGATCTCCGGCATCGGCGAGTTGCGTTCGGCGCTGGCGGTCGTCGAGGAAGCCAAGGCCGAGCTCAAGAAGCGTCGCCAGCCCTACGACAAGGAGATCCCGATCGGAATCATGGTCGAGATCCCGTCCGCCGCGGTCGTGGCCGATCTTCTTGCGCGGGAGGTCAAGTTCTTCAGCATCGGAACCAACGACCTCATCCAGTATGCGCTGGCGATCGACCGGATCAACGAGCACGTCTCCTATCTCTACGAACCGCTCCACCCGGCGATCCTCCGGCTCATCCGCCGGATCGTCGAGGCGGGCCACGATGCGGGGATCCCGGTTTCGATGTGCGGCGAAATGGCGGGCGAACCGCTCTATTCTTACCTGCTGCTCGGGTTCGGCCTCGACGAACTCAGCATGAACGCGACGGCGATCCCGCGGGTCAAGCGGATCATCCGGAAATCGAATGCGTACGAGGCCCGGGAGTTCGCGAGCAGCATGCTGCTGCACAGCACGGCCGCCGAGATCGAGCGGGGGCTCCGGAAAAAAGTCGAAGACCTGTTTCCCGACGAGACTTTTTAGAGTATAATTGATGATTTAGGCCAATAAAACCGACAGGAGCAATACCGGTATGAGCGATTTCGTATTCACATCCGAATCGGTGACCGGGGGCCACCCCGACAAGGTCGCCGACCAGATTTCCGACGCGGTCCTCGACGAGATTCTCCGGCAGGACAAGAACGCCCGCGTGGCGTGCGAAACCATGGTTACCACGGGGCTCGTGGTGGTCGCAGGCGAGATCACCACGACTGCGACGCTCGACCTTTCGACCATCGTTCGCCAGACGATTACCGAGATCGGTTACATCGGCAACTCCAAGGGGTTCGACGCCCACAATTGCGCCGTGGTCACCGCGCTCGACCGCCAGTCCCCCGACATCGCGCAGGGCGTCGACCGGGGACACGTCGACAAGCAGGGTGCCGGCGACCAGGGGATGATGTTCGGCTTCGCTTGCGACGAGACGCCCGAGTTGATGCCGATGCCCATCCACTTCGCGCACCGGATCTGCGGCCGCCTCACCGAGGCGCGCGACCTGAAGCAGCTTCCCTGGCTGCGTCCCGACGGCAAGAGCCAGGTCACGGTCCGCTACGTCGACGGCGTCCCGCGGGAAGTCACCGCGGTCGTATGTTCCACGCAGCACTCCGAAGACGTGAAGCAGAGCGTTCTCAAGGAAGCCATCATCGAAGAAGTCATCAAGCAGGTGATCCCGGCCGAACTGCTCTCCAAGAAGGTCAAGTACTACATCAATCCGACCGGCCGTTTCGTCGTCGGCGGGCCGCACGGCGACACGGGCCTCACCGGCCGCAAGATCATCGTCGACACCTACGGCGGCTACAGCCGTCACGGCGGCGGCGCCTTCTCCGGCAAGGATCCTTCCAAGGTCGACCGGAGCGCCGCCTACATGGCGCGCTACGTGGCCAAGAACGTGGTGGCGGCGAAGCTCGCCCGCAAGTGCGACGTCGAGCTGGCCTACGTGATCGGCGTGGCCGAGCCGGTCTCGGTCATGGTCGAGACGTTCGGCACGGCCCTGGCGCCCGAGGCGAAGATCGCCAAGGCGATCCGCGAAATCTTCGACCTGCGCCCTGCGATGATCAGCAAGACGCTCAACCTGCTCCGCCCGATCTACCGCAAGACCGCCGCGCTGGGCCACTTCGGCCGCGAGCTGCCCGAGTTCACCTGGGAAAAAACCGACAAGGCGAAGGCGCTGCGCGCCCTCGCCCTGAAATAAGCATAGGGAGAACCGTTTCATGGCCAAGGATAAACCGTACGACATCAAGGATATCAAGCTCGCGAAAGACGGCTTCGACCGGATCGAGTGGGCCAAGAAAGACATGCCGGTGCTCCGCTCGATCGGCGAGCGGTTCACGAAAGAGAAGCCGCTCAAGGGCGTCAAGATCGCCGCCTGCCTCCACGTCACCACCGAGACCGCCGCGCTGATGCAGGTGCTCTCGATGGGCGGCGCGAAACTCACCCTGTGCGCCTCGAACCCGCTCTCCACGCAGGACGCCGCCGCGGCCTCGCTCGTCAAGAACGACGGCCTGGCGGTCTTCGCAATCAAGGGCGAGGATCGCAAGACCTACTATCGCCACATCCTGCAGGCGCTCGCGATCGGGCCGCAGATCACGATGGACGACGGCGCCGACCTGGTGTCGGTCATCCACACCGAGAAAAAGGAATACCTCAAGAACATCATCGGCGGCACCGAAGAGACGACCACGGGCGTCGTCCGGCTTGCGGCAATGGCCGAGAAGGGCGTCCTCCGCTACCCGATCGTCGCGGTCAACGAGGCCAAGACCAAGCACTTCTTCGACAACCGCTACGGCACCGGGCAGTCCACGCTCGACGGGATCATCCGCGCGACCAACCGGCTCCTCGCGGGACGCGTCTTCG
The DNA here is from genome assembly GCA_025356865.1 of Deltaproteobacteria bacterium. GTDB lineage: Bacteria > Desulfobacterota > Deferrimicrobia > Deferrimicrobiales > Deferrimicrobiaceae > JANXPS01. Next base: position 9,586 of record JANXQJ010000109.1, read on the forward strand.
TCGTCGCCGGCTACGGCTGGTGCGGCAAGGGCCTGGCGATGCGGGCGCGCGGCATGGGTTCGCGCGTCGTGGTCACCGAGGTCGATCCGCTGCCGGCGCTCGAGGCGGTCATGGACGGCTTCGACGTCATGCCCATGTCCGAAGCGGCCAAGATCGGCGACATCTTCTGCACGGTCACCGGCAACCTCAACGTGATCCGCGCCGAGCATTTCGCGAAGATGCCCGACGGCGCCATCGTCTGCAACTCGGGCCACTTCAACGCCGAGATCGAGATCCCGGCGCTCGAGAAGCTGGCGAAGAGCAAGCGGACCATCCGTCCCTACGTCGAGGAATACAAGATGAAGGACGGCCGCTGCATCCACCTGCTGGGCGAGGGCCGCCTCATCAACCTGGCGGCCGCCGAAGGCCACCCGGCCAACGTGATGGACATGAGCTTCGCCAACCAGGCGCTCTCGGCCGAATACATGGTCAAGAACGCGAGCAAGCTCGAGAAGAAGGTCTACCCCGTCCCCGACGTGATCGACCGCGAGATCGCCCGCCTCAAGCTGGCCGCGGGCGGCACGACCATCGACAAGCTCACCGCCGAGCAGAAGAAGTACATGTCCTCGTGGGAAATGGGAACCTGATCCGGCGCCTCTCGCCGATCAGCCGACCATAGCCGGAACCGAAACCGCCGGGCGGCCCGACAAGGGCTTCCCGGCGGTTTTGCATCGTGCAATTTCGTCTTTCCCTTGATCCCGGCGACTAGCGGAACCAGATCGACCGCTGGTAGGAGGTCTGCGTGACGGGGGTCGAGACGAAGCAGTTCCAGACTGCGAGGTGGCTCCCGTCGGAAGCGGGCAACAGCGCAAGGTAGCGGGGAGCGTAAGAAGTGCCCGTCAGGACGGCGGTGGGCGTCTCCCATTCGTCGGACCCGGCCGGCAAACGGCTGGTCAGGAGATCGTAGGCATAGTCCTCTCCGACGACGCGATAAGCACTCCAGAGGGCGCGGATGCTGCCGTCCGGCTCGAGCGTCAGGGCGCAGTCGCTGCCGGCCCCGCCGACCATCGGCAGCGCGGGGCTCCAGTCGCCCGAGGCGGCGTCGTACCGCGCGAACGTGCGATTGTACAGGGCGAGGAGGTTGCCGCCGCGGTCGGCGACGGCCGCCCTGACCCGGGTATCCTCGGCGAACAGGACGGGGGCGCCCCAGGTCGCCGCCTCGGCGTCGTATCGGGCCTGGACCGTGTGGTAGCGGTAACTGGTGTCCTTGCGGGTCCAGAGCATGAGAGCGTCGCCCGAAGGGTCGAAGACCAGGGAGGGGGAAATGGCGGAGACACCCCCGGCGGCGATCGATTCGGCAGCTCCCCAGGTTCCGCTCGACAAGCGGCGGACGTAGATCGTGTTCCCCGGCGCGTTGACCGAGGCGGGCGTTTCCGGGGTGCCGGCGACCCACGTGGCCACCGGGTTGCCGGCGGAATCGAGGGACAGCCCCGAACGGCTGATGCCGGCGGCGCCGAGCGTGGCCCAGGGTTCCCATTCGCCCGAGGCTGCGAGCCACCGGCGGGCATAGACGGTCCGGGAATAGGCGGGGTTGAAGCCGGCGATCGGGGACTCGTTCCACAGAACGACCGCGTTGCCGGCGCCGTCGAGGCCGAGCACGGGGTCGCCGGACCACGCCTGGGAGGGGTCGGAGATGACGGTCGTGGCCCCCCAGCTTCCGTCGGCGTTCCAGCGGCGCACCGCGACCTCGTACCCGGGCGTGTTCTGCTGCCAGGCGAGCGTCGCGTTGCCGGCGTTATCGATCGCGACATTGCATTGGGCGAAGCAGGAGAACCAGGGCGCCTCGGGATTGACGGGCACGGGCGTGGTCCACCCCTCGCCGTCGCGGCGGCACGCGACGAGGTCCCAGCGGCTCGTCTCGGGATTTAGCCTCGTGAAGACCGCGACCGCGGCCGCGGCTCCGCCGGGGCTCACGGCCACCGAAAAATCGCCGACGATGTCGGGGCACAGGACCGTCGAGTTGTCGACGGGCGAGGCCGTTTCGGGAGGCGGCACCTCGGAGACGGGCGGCGGCACGACCGGCAGCTCGGTCTGCGGATCGGAGGACGGCGGGTCGACGGTCGCGGCGGGCGGCCCTCCGTTGCCGCACCCCGCAAGCAGGGCGCCGGCCAGGAGCAGTGCGAGAACGCGTCTTTTCATGATACCCCCCCACAAGGATGTCGGACGACGGAAGAGGCATGCGGCGGAAAGTGCCCTCAGCCGAGTTATACCCGCCTGAGGGGAGACATGTTACGGAATATCGCTCGGGAGAGCCGAATATCGCCGGGGCCAGGCGTCGGACAGGTCAAGCCGCCCCTGCCGGATCGACTTGACCCCGTAGCCGAAAAGCACGATCCCGCACTCGATTGTGCTTGAAGTCGATGAGCAGCCCGATCACGCACCGCGAGACTCCGACGATGACGATGTCGGCGGACGAGAGGTCCTCGGGGGCCTGCTGCCGTCGTCGTGGGACACGGTGAAATCGATGGCGTCGACCCGGTCGAAGTCGGTGGAGGATGCGGTTCAAAGGGGCGCTCCGATTCACGGGATTTGCGGTGCGGGTCATTGCCCGGCTCCTTCATTCCCGGCGAGCCGGGGCCGAGATCCCCAGCCGGTTCTCGATGGCGGAGAGCCGGGCTTCGAGCGCGGAGAGTCGGTCGGCCAGTTCGTCGGTCATACGCGGAGGTTTCTCCAGAAAATGTTCTAGCGGCGCGCGTTCCGGAACAGGAGCAGCCCCGCGGCCGAGAACAGGAAGCCCGGGAGCCAGGCGGCGACGACGGGCGGCACGAGCCCCTTCCGGCCCACGGAGAGCGAGAGCGACAACGTGATCCAGCAGAAGAAGCCGACCAGCAGCCCGATCCCGATGCTCCGCCACACGCCCCCGGAACGGGGGGCCGAGAGCGCGAACGGAATGGCCAGGAGACTGACGATGATGTTGAGGAGCGGGTAGGCCACCTTGCCGTGCAGGTCGACCTCGTACTGGTGGACGTCATACCCTTTGCCCCGGGTGTCGGCCACGTAGTCGGAGAGCTGGGCCCAGGTCATCTCGGCGGGCGCCGTTTCGCCGTCGATGAAGGCCTGGATGGTTTCCGGGAAGTCGAATGTCTTCCGGTCGAACGGGACGGGGACGAAACCGTCCTCCTCCTTCCGTTCGAGGCCGTTTTCGAGGAGCCACCTCCCGTCTTTCTGCACGTCGGCCGTCGCCGCCTCGACGCGCCGCACGAGCCGGAAATCGGGGCTGATCCCGAGGTACTGGAACCCGGACAGTTTCCGCGAGGAGGCGTCGATCAGGTGGGCCGAGAGGATCGCGTCGTTCCCCCGGATCCAGTACCGGTTCATCGAGAACTGGGCGGCGACATTTCCGGGCTTGACCCGTGCCCGGGAGACCTCCCGGGCCGCCTTCGACGCGCGCGGGATGAGCAGTTCGGAAAAGCCGAACGAGAGGAGCGAGACGAGGGAGCAGCCGATCAGGATGGGGGCGGAAACGCGCGGCAGGCTCATCCCGCAGGCGAACATGGCCGTAAGCTCGTTGCTGCGCGCCCGGAGCGAGACGGTGACGAGCACGGCGACCAGCACCGCGACGGGAGAGATCTGGACGAAGACGCTCGGGGCGGTTGCCAGGTAGTAGAGGGCGACCTCGCGCGCCGAGGCGCCGTGCTTCAGGAAGTCGTCGGCCTTGTCGACGAAATCGATGATGAGGAACAGGGAGACGAAGCCCGTCGAACACAGGATGATCGTCCGGATCAGTTCCCGGAATATGTAGCGCTGGAGGATCGTCATCGTTTTTTGGTCAGCATGGCCAGGATGCGGGGCAACGTGGGAATGCCCGTTTCGGAGATCCGGAAGATGTGGAGTGCCGTGCCGAACACGAGCAGGTTGGGCAGCCACAGCAGGATGATCATCCCGATACGGGACGACGATTCGACCGCACCGGCCGCGGCGAGAAAAACGTAGAAGAACAGGATCACGGCGACCGTGATCGCGAGCGCGGGAGATTTTCCGCGCGCCCGCTGGAACAGGCCGAGCGGCACGGCCGCGAGGCCGAACGCGATGCACGAGGCGGCGAGCGAGAGCCGGCGGTGGAAATGGTAGAGGAAACTCGCGCCTTCCTTGCCCATCCCTTTTTCGCGGATCTTCCGGAACAGTTGCGGCACGGTCATGTTGCGCGGGTCGTCCGGGTTGATGGCGTCGGAAAGCGAAAGCGGCAGCCGGAAATCGAGCGACCGGAACGTGGCGAAGCGGTAGGCGTTGTCCTTGGGAGAATCGGCATGGATGGCGCCTTCGAGCAGCGTGAGGCCGACCGCGTTGACGGCGCCGGAGGCGAACTCGCCGCGCCGGGCGAAGATCAGCGCCGGCTCCCGGTTTTCCATCCGGCGGACCAGCAGAAGGCCGGAGAGAAGCTTGCCGTCCGTGGATATCCGGTCGGGGAAGAGAAGGACGTCGGGCGTGATCTCCTGGAACACGTGCTCGGAGGCGCCGGCCCCCGCCCGGATCGAGAGGATTCGCGCCAGCGTGGCCTTCATCTCGCGGTTGCCCCAGGCGACTCCTTCCCAACCGATGTAGAGGTTCGCGGCGCAGGCGACGGCGCTGACGAGCAGGACGGGAACCGCGAAGCTGCGCATCCCCATCCCGGCGGTGAACATCGCGGTGGTCTCGGAATCGGCGCCGAAGCGCCCCAGGGCGAGGAGCACCGCCAGCAGCAGCGCGGCCGGCAGCGTGATCTCGAGGAACATGGGGAGGAACGACAGGAGCAGCCGCCCCCCAAGCGCGGGGGGGACCCCCTTGGACACGACGAGGTCGGCGAGGCGCGAGAAGCGGTGGAGCAGGACGACCAGCGTGAAGGTGAGCAGCCCGATGAGAAACGGGCCCGCGACCTCGGACAGGATATATTTGTGGAGCCGTTTCACCGGCGTATAATAACATTTTCCGACAGCGGGCCAGGGGGGTTGAGGCGTTGACCACACAGATGACCGTGCTTTGCGGGTCGTCCACGGGACTTCCCGATGCGGGCGCAGCGGTCACCATCGGCAATTTCGACGGCGTCCACCGGGGACATCGGGAACTGCTCAGGCGCACGGTCGAATTCGGGGCGGCGTCCGGGATTCCTTCCGTCGCGGTCACCTTCTCGCCGCACCCGGTTCGCCACTTCTCCCCGGACTCCCGCTTCTATGAGATCACGACGCCTTCGGAAAGGACCGCCCTGATCGCCTCGGCCGGCATCGATTTCCTGCTCGTCGAACCGTTCAACGAGGCGATCGGGGCGATGACGCCCGAATCCTTCGCGCGCGAATTCCTGGTCGGCCGTCTTCACACGCGCCACCTCGTGGTCGGCTACGACTTCAACTTCGGCGCCGGTCGGGCCGGTTCTCCCGCGACGCTCGTCGAACTGGGCCGCGCGCTCGGGTTCACGGTCGACGTCGTCCCGGCGCTTTACCGGGGGGGCGCGATCGTCAGTTCGAGCCGGATCCGCGAACTGCTCCTCGGCGGCCGCGTCCGCGAAGCCGGGGATCTGCTGTGCCGTCCCTACCGGATGTCCGGCACCGTGGTCACCGGGGCGCAACGGGGGCAGAAACTCGGTTTCCCGACGGCGAATGTCCGTTTCACGCAGGAACTGGTTCCGCTGCCCGGCGTCTACCGGGTCGAGGCCGAGGTCGAGGGAAAGCGGAGCCGCGGCGTCGCCAACGTCGGCTTCAACCCGACCTTCGGCGACAACTCCCTGGCGCTCGAGGTTCACCTGCTCGATCCGCCAGGCGATCTCTACGGAAAGGGAATGGCGGTCGATTTCCACGACCGGATCCGCGACGAGCGGAAGTTCGAGAACGTCGATGCGCTCGTCCGCCAGATCGCCGAGGACGTCCGGAACGCCCGCGAGGCGTCCTCGAGGCCCCCGTCGGGCGAACGCTCCGGGGAGTCGGGCGAGTGAACCGCACGGTGCGCCGGGCTTCCACGGTCGTGTTTTCGGTTGCGGTCTCCGGTGCGTTCCTGCTCTCCGGATGTTCGGGAAAACCCACGGGGGAAAGCGCGCAGGGCACGGTTCCGCCAGCCGTGGCGGCGATCCAGCAGGCGTTCACGACGGTCGTCGACGGGGCGGTGCCGTCGGTGGTCAACATCAGCACCGTGATGCGGTTCGCCAAGGGGGCCGTGCCGCCCCGGCGCGACGAAGGCGGCGAACCCCCGTTGCCGCCCGACTATCTCGACGTGCTCGAGCAGAACGGAGGTTACCGGGACGACTCGCTGGGCACGGGGCTGATCATCGCCGACGACGGCCTGATCGTGACCAACGAGCACGTCATCCGCGACGCCGACGAGATCGTGGTCCGGTTGTCCGACCGCACCGAGTATCCGGGGCAGGTCATCGGCGCCGATCCGCGGACCGACATCGCGCTGGTCCGGATCAAGCCGGGCCGCAAGCTCAAGGCCGCGCGGCTGGGCGATTCGTCGAAGCTCCGGGTCGGCGAATTCGCGATTGCGGTCGGCAGCCCGTTCGGCCTCGAAAGCACCGTCACGCAAGGGGTCATCAGCGCGACCGGGCGCACCGATTTCGTCGACGACGCAGGCGAGGACCTGATCCAGACCGACGCGTCGATCAACCCCGGCAACTCGGGGGGGCCGCTCCTCAACATCCGGGGCGAGGTGATCGGCATCAACTCGTCGATCATGAGCAGCGCGCAGGGAATCGGCTTCGCCATCCCGATCAACACCGTCAAGGCGGTCGCGCAGGAACTGTCGTCGCGAGGCGTCGTCCGCCGCGGGTGGCTCGGCATCGAGATCCAGCCGTTGACGCCCGAACTCGCCGAATCGTTCGGCGTAAAGGGCGAGCAGGGTGTCCTGATCAACCGGGTGACGGCCCGGAGCCCGGCCGAGAAGGCGGGGTTGCGCGGTGGCGACATCCTGACCGTGCTCCAGGGAAAGCGCGTCTCCGGCCAGAAAGAACTGCAGCGGCAGATCGCGGCACTGGCGCCCGGCAGCGCCGTCAACATCGAGATCCTGCGCGACGGCAAGCGCGCCGCCGTGGCGGCGCAGCTCTCCGAGGTCGAGGGCAAGGCGCCGCCGCAGGCGCCGATAAAAGAGGCCGCCGACGCGTTGGGATTGGCTGTGACCGCGATTCCGGGCACAATATCCAAGGAACTTTCGATCGACGGCGGGGTAGCGGTCAACTATGCTGAGCCGACCGGCGTGGCGTGGCAGGGTGGCATCCGGGAAGGTGATATCCTGCTCAGGATAAACCGCGAACCGGTGATCGGCGTCGACGGTTACCGGCGGCTCGTGGCCGCGATACCGCCCCGGCGAATGGTTTCGGTGCTGGTCTACCGCAACGGCGGGCATACGTACCTGGCGTTTCGCACCCGGTAGGCGGTTTTTGCGGCCGGGCAACCAAGGAGGAGATGAACGATGAGCGTGGTCAAGGATCCCGATGTGGCAAGGCGCATCGCGCGGGCGGTCGTCTCCGACATCGCCCTGTACAACGCCCGGAAAGTCGAGGAGGGGATCGAGAAGGACTCCCTGTTCGACCTGCTGAAGGACGAGATCGAGGAGGGGCGCAGCTACTATACCAGCCGCGTCGACCCCGACATCGTCAGCAGCACCAACTTCTTCAACCAGGCGCTGGTCGACGTGCTCGTCAAGCCGTCCGGGCGTATCCCTTCCAAGGCCTGGTAGAGGCCCTCATTCCCCGCCACCTTCCTGCTGCGGCGGCGGATCCGGGCATGTCTACTGCGTTGCGCTCCTTCGCCCTCCTCGACGTAGTCTTAACTACGCCTTCGTCGTCCTCAGTTCGCGTGCCTTGTATTCACGCCCGGCTGCGCCACCTCGCTACGGAACGGGGTGGGGTATGAGGGCCCCAGTCGTTCTGCATCCCGTCACGCACCGGGTCCCCGTTCCGCCCGAGGCCGTGGGGGAAAGGCTCGACCGGTTTCTCGCCGCGACGCTCCCCGACCTTTCGCGGTCGCGTCTCCGGCATCTCATCGACGACGGGCAGGTGACGCTCTCCTCAGGCGTTGCCCGTCCCGCAGGCAAGTTGAAAGCCGGCGACGAGATCCTCGTGGCCGTTCCGCCGCCCCGTCCGCTCGACCTCGTCCCCGATGACCGTCCCCTGCGTATCCTGTTCCAGGACGCCCACCTGCTCGTGGTCGAGAAGCCCGCGGGGATGGTCGTCCATCCCGCGCCCGGCCACTCCGAAGGCACGCTCGTCCACGTGCTGCTTTCGCACGCGGACGGCCTGTCGGGCATCGGCGGTGTCGAGCGCCCCGGCATCGTCCATCGCCTCGACCGCGACACCTCCGGCATCCTCGTCGTCGCCAAGACCGACGCGGCGCACGCGGGGCTTTGCGCCCGTTTCGCGACGCACGACCTGGTCCGCCGCTACCACGGCATCGTCTGGGGAAGCCCGGCGAAGGCGAGCGGGACGGTGACGACGCGGATCGGGCGCCACAAGGTCCACCGGAAAAAGATGGCGGTGCTCGAGCAGGGCGGGCGCGAGGCGGTCACCCGTTATCGATTGCTTGAAACGTTCGGGCCGTTCAGCCGGATCGAGTTCGAGCTTGAGACGGGGCGCACCCACCAGGTGCGGGTCCACTGCGCCCACCTCGGCTGCCCCATCGTGGGCGACGACGTCTACGGGAAATCACGGAAGGTGTCGCTGGGGAAAGGGGCCGCGGCGCGCGTTTTCGTTCTCGGCCGCTACTTCCTCCACGCGTTCCACCTGGCGTTCGAGCACCCGGTGACCGGCGAAATGCTCTCGTTCACCGTCGACGACCCGCCCGAGTTCGGCGAGTTCCGGGACGCGGCGATCGAAGCGTACGGCTGATGGGGGATATCGTTTCGAGCGTGGGCCGCTTCGCACCGTCGCCGACCGGCCCGCTCCACGCCGGATCGCTCGTCGCTGCGCTCGGCAGCTGGCTCTTCGCGAAGCGGGACGGGGGGCGGTGGCTCCTCCGGATGGAGGATCTCGATACGCCGCGCGTCGTGCCCGGCAGTGCCGACGACATCCTGCGCACGCTCGAGGCGCTCGGGTTCGAATGGGACGGCGAAGTCGTCTGCCAGAGCGACCGGACGGACGCTTATGGGGCGGCGATGGCGCGGCTCGTGACTTCGGGCGACGTCTATCCTTGCGGCTGTTCGCGCACCGAGATCGCCCGCGCTGCGACGGCGCCGCACGACGTAGACGACGAGGTACCCTATCCCGGCACCTGCAGCGGCGGGCTGCCAACCGGCAAGACGGCACGCGCCTGGCGGGTGCGGGCCGGGCGTGGCGGTCCGGTCGTGTTCCGGGACGGCGTGATGGGAGAGCAGGCGTTCGACCTGGCGGCCGCGGGCGGCGATTTCGTCGTGAAGCGTGCCGACGGATTGTTCGCCTACCAGCTTGCGGTGGTGGTCGACGACGCATGGCAAGGCGTGAACCAGGTGGCGCGGGGCGCGGACCTGCTCGGCTCGACGCCCCGCCAGATTCACCTCCAGCGGTTGCTCGGTTACCCCGTTCCGGGATACGCCCACCTCCCGCTGGTCACCGCGCCCCGCGGCGGGAAACTCTCGAAGCGGGAGAGTGCGGTATCGCTCGCGGCAGGGTGCGACCTCGTGCGCGACGGCGGGCGGCTCCTCATCTCCGCGCTCGAATTCCTCGGACAGCGGGTTCCTGCGGATGCCGGGAACCTTCCCTGCCGTGAGATCCTGGCGCTGGCGACCGCCGGATTCGATCCCGGCCGCATCCCCCGTACCGGAGGGCCGTTTCCGTCATGACCAACCTTCCGCACTTCATCCAGTCTCCGTTGCTGACCGGGGTCGCGGGCGTGTACCACGCGTTCTGCGGCGCCGATCCCTTGCCGTGGCGCGACGGGCGGACGCGTTTGCGCCGGTTTTTCTCGATCCCGCCCGATTCCGTGGGAACGCTGAAGCAGGTCCACTCCGCCCTCGTTTTCGAGATGGAAGATGCCGACGCGGGCAATCCCGATGCCGGAAGCCGCGAGGGCGACGCCTTGTGGACCGACCGGGCGGGTCGCGGCGTGGGCATCCGCACCGCCGACTGCGTGCCGGTGCTGATCGCCCATCGCGAGAGGCCGCTGGCAGTGGCCGTGCACGCCGGCTGGCGCGGTCTTGCGGAGGGCATCGTCCCGGCGACGATCCAAGCGCTCGCGGCACGCTTCGGGGCGGGCGTATTCGATGGCCTCATTGCCGCCGTCGGACCGTGCGCCCGCGGCTGCTGCTACGAAGTGGGGGACGAAGTGGCCGGCGCCCTCTCGCCTCTGCCCGGAGGCGGAGCCGCCCTGCGGAAAGGCGCGGTTCCCGGCAAGTGGATGGCCGACCTCCTGCCCGTGGCGCTGGCGCAACTTCGCGCGGCGGGCATAGCCGAAGCGCGCTGCGACGCGACCGGCATCTGCACGATCTGCGACCCCCGCTTCCACTCATACCGCCGCGAGCGGTCGGCGTCGCTCCGTCAACTCTCCTTCATCTACCTCCCCTGACGGGCAGGGACGGACCGTGACTCCTCCACTCCGGGGAGGGGGCCGTTCGCCTCCGTTGTCAGCCGCAACACTTCTATCCACCGGCACTTCGCTCAGACCCCCATCCCCTTCGTTCCCGGAATCGGGGTCCGTCGGCCACGCCGGAATCCGTGATTATATGTACATCATGGTCGTCGCTCATCCCGACATGCGCAGCGGCTAAGGGTGTCCCCTGAAGTGGGCCTATGCCCCGAGCGGGTGCAGCCGCCAGGGGAGGGGGCTGGCGACGACCCACTCCAGGGATTCCCCGCGTGTCGCTAGCCGGAGAGCATCGGGCCGAAGCCTTCGGTTGATTTCTTCGGTTGATTTCCCCTTGACACTGCGGGCGCGCCGAATGAGAATGGCTGAGTACACCCAAGTATCGCGGTCCTGCCGGAGTCTTTTCCAAAACCATCTTTAACAACCGGTTCGATGCACGACCCAATCCATTCCATAGGAATCATTTTGCTCGGGAGAAGCTGCATGAATCTGAAAGACCTGAAAGCCATGCGTATCGGCGACCTGACCGACCTGGCGAAGACCCTCAACGTCGACGGCGCGGCGGGCTTGAAGAAGCAGGAACTGATCTTCGCGATCCTGCAGGCGCAGACCGACCACGAGGTCGTCGTTTCCGGCGAGGGCGTCCTCGAGGTGCTGCCCGACGGGTATGGCTTCCTCCGTTCCCCCGACTCCAACTACCTGCCCGGCCCCGACGACATCTACGTCTCCCCGTCGCAGATCCGCCGCTTCTCCCTTCGCACCGGCGACACGATCAGCGGCCAGATCCGGGCGCCCAAGGGCGAGGAGCGCTACTTCGCACTCCTCAAGGTCGAGAAGATCAACTTCGAGGAACCCGAAGTCAGCAAGGACAAGATCCTGTTCGACAACCTGACGCCGCTCTATCCGCAGGAACGGTTCATGCTCGAGCACGCGAGCGACAACTACGCCACGCGCATCATCGACCTCGCATCGCCGATCGGCAAGGGCCAGCGGGCGCTCATCACCTCCCCGCCCCGCGCGGGCAAGACCGTCATCATGCAGAACATCGCCAACGCGCTGGCCAAGAACCACCCCGAGGTGGTCCTCATCGTCCTGCTCATCGACGAGCGGCCCGAGGAAGTGACCGACATGCAGCGCTCCGTCACCGGCGAGGTCATCTCCTCGACGTTCGACGAGCCGGCGCAGCGCCACGTGCAGGTCGCCGAGATGGTGCTCGAGAAGGCCAAGCGGCTGGTCGAGCACAAGAA
>JANXQJ010000140.1 GCA_025356865.1 Deltaproteobacteria bacterium
CGCATTTCTCACCACCCTCCTGCTACGTCGGCGGATCCGGGCATGTCTACTGCGTTCCGCTCGATCGGGCTCCTCGACGTAGTGTCAACTACGCCTGCGTCGCCCTCAGGTCGCGCGCCTTGTATCCACGCCCGGCTGCGCCGCCTCGCGACGAAGCGTGGTGAGAAATGCGGGCTAGCTTTTTCGAAGCACGGGAGGGCGCCGGAGCCCTCCGCCGGAAGCCCCCTCGTCAAGGAAGGGATCCGGGACCATTTCGAGCAGATCGCGGACGACTACGACGGATGGAAACGGAAGGCGTCCCACTACTATTCCCTGCTGGCGGAGATCTACCGGGAGTTCGTGCCGGAAGGAGCGTCCGTTCTCGAGGTGGGGTGCGGCACGGGGACGCTGCTCGCCTCGCTTCGCCCCCGCCGCGGCGTCGGCGTCGACGTCTCGGCCCGGATGGTCGAAATCGCGCGAGCGAAATTCCCGGGGCTGACCTTCCTCGCCGGCGACGCGGAACGGCTGGCGCTCGGCGAGAGATTCGACTTCATCATCGTCCCCGACGTGATCGAGCACCTGGCCGATGTCCCCGCCATGTTCCGTTCTGTGCACGGTTGCTGCCGGCCGGGCAGCCGCGTGATCGTGACGTGCGTCAACCCGCTTTGGGCGCCCGTCCTCCACCTCGCTGAACGTTTCCGGATGAAGATGCCCGAGGGGGAGCACCGCTGGCTTCCCGCCGAGACGCTCAAGACGATGGCTGCGGATGCCGGCTTCGAGACCGCCTCGGCGCGCGGGCGGATCCTGCTTCCCAAGCATGTCCCCGTCCTGGCCGCCCTGCTCAACCGGCTGGCGAAACTGCGGTTCCTGGCGCCGGTCGACCTGTTGCTGGTCCTGGAATTCGTCCCGCGCGACACACCGCCTCGATTTGCGAAAGGGCGATCGCGATAAGTACGGGATAGACCGCCAGGCCGAACCGGGGGTCTCCCCACACGAGCGCGTGTTCCGCCCAATACCCCCAATAGAAAAGGATCAGGAAACAAAGGCCCGGGGCGGCAGCCCGTTTCCGGACCGCCGAGAGCGTCGCGGCCACCAGACCCGCGTAGGGCGGAATCCAGAAGAGCAGGGAGAGCGTCCAGAAGATCGGCCGATGCTCATTCGGCCGGACCATTCCGCGCGAAATCCACCAGTCTCGGGGCGGCGCGGCGAAGGTGACGGCGTTCCTGAGCGTCCGCTCGAGCAGGAACTCGCGCGGGTGGCGGCGGATGAACCGCCATGTCCGTTCCCTCGTTTCGGCTTTCTGCCCCCCGTCCTGCCGGAGCGCCGCGATCAGCGGCTCTCGTTCCGGGTCGCCCGTCACTTCCGTGTGCAGGATGTTCCACAAGATCATCCCGCCCCCCTGCCCGTTCACCGGGATGAAGCGGCCGAAGCGGGCCGCGTTCCGGATCGTCCACGGCGCCACCGCGAGGGCCGTCGCCAGGAGCAGGAGGAACGCATGGCGGCGCGGGATCGACGGACGACACGAAACCGGCAGCCACCGGAGGGCGAAAATCAGCGGCGGGGCGAAGAAGGCGACCGTCTTCCCCAGGATGCAGACGCCCCACGCCACGCCGGCGGCGAAGGCCTTCGGCACGGTGGAAGCCCGTATGAGCCGGAGCGACGCGAGGACGGCGAGCGTCGTGGAAAGGAGAAGCGTCGGCTCCTGGAGCACGAAGACGACCCGGGTGAAGAGCACCGGCTGGAGGGCGAGAAAGAGCGCCCCGCCGAAGGCAAGCCCCGCCGGGACCAGCTCGAGGAAGAGGAAGAAGGCCACCGCGACCCCGCCCGCGTGGAGCAGCGACTGGAAGCAGGCGGCGGATTCCGCGGAGGCGGTGCCCGTCAGGAAGAACCATCCCCCGAGGAGCGTGGAAAAGAGAGGCGGCCGGTAGAGTGCCGGCAATATCCCGTCCTGCGTGAAACCGCGGCCTTCGGCGACGTTCTGCGCCAGCACGAGGTATCCGGCGGCGTCGCTTTGAACGGCCGGAAGCGGAAAGGCAGCCGAGAACAGGAGCCCCGCGGCGAGCGCGGCGGCGAAGAGGATTCCCGCAAGGAGAATCGGGCGGACAACCTGCCCGGAGGGGAAGAGGCCCCGCCTCACGTGAGCGGATGGGACGCGCCGGCAGGCGGCGAGAGCGTTCCGTCTATGAACATCAGGTGCCACATCTCGAGCATGAGCAGGTTCCAGATGAGGTATTGCCAGTTTTCCCCCCGCTGGTGCCGGTCGAGCATCGACTCGATGTACGCCTTCCGGAAATAGCCGCGACCGATGGCGCGGGGCGAGAGAAGCACGTCGCGCGTCATATCCTTCAACTCGTTTCTGAACCAGTGGTCGACGGGCACGCCGAACCCCATCTTCTTCCGGTAGATGACCTCGTTCGGCAGGAACGGCTCGGACGCCGCCTTCAGGATCCGCTTCCCCACGCCGTCCGCCAGCTTCAGGCCGGATGGAATCCGGGCGGCGAACGCCATGAATTCGTGGTCGAGGAACGGCGAGCGCGCCTCGAGCGAGTGCGCCATCGAGGCGATGTCGACCTTCGGCATCAGCGTGTCGGGAAGATACTGGTCGAAATCGAGGCCCAGCGTCGCATCGAGGAAATCGTCGCCCGCGGCGGCCCGGTACCGGTCGAGCATCAGGTCGACCGAGAAGATCCCCCGCGTGGCGGCCTTCATCCCGGGCGTGTAGAGGTCGGGCTTGTAATACTCGCTGAAGTGGGTGATCCGCCGGTAGTAGAGGAGCCGCTGCTGCGTGAGCGCCGACAACCGGCGGACGCTCTCGCCGAGCCGGTTCGCCGGGCCGGAGAAAAGCGCGAGTTTCCCCCGGGGGCCGAACCACGCCTCGAGGAACGCGCGCGGCCCGCCGCGAAGCGCGTAGTCGCCTTCGTTCCCGTATCGGGGATAACCGGCGAAGTTCTCGTCGCCGCCGTCGCCATTCAGCACCACGGTGACGTGCTGTCGCGCCAGTTTGCAGAGATACCAGGTCGGGATGGCGGACGAATCGGCGAACGGCTCGTTGTAGTGCCAGACCAGTTCGGGAAAGATCGACCGGGCGTCGGGCGTGACCACGAACTCGTGGTGGTCGGTCCCGTATCGCTTCGCCACCATCCGCGCGTAGGGAAGCTCGTCGTATTCGGGCTCCTGAAAGCCGATCGAAAAAGTCTTCACCGGGGCGTGGGTCAACCCCGCCATCAACGCCGTCACGAGGGAGGAATCAAGGCCGCCGGAGAGGAACGCGCCCAGCGGCACGTCGCTCACGAGGCGGATCTTCACGGATTCGCGCAGCCGCTCGACGATCTCCTCCTGCAGCGCCGCGAGCCCCTTCTCACCCTCGACCCGGATCTTCTCCGCGTAGGAAAGTTTCCAGTACCGCTCGGGCGTCCCCGCGTTATCCCGGATCAGGAGCCGGTGCGCGGGCGGCAGTTTCCGGATGCCCCTGAACGCGCAATACGGTGCGGGGACGGACTGGAAGGCCAGGTAGTGGTGGATCGAATCGATATCGGGCTCGGCCCGGAAATCGGGATCCTGCAGGATCGCCTTGATCTCGGATGCGAAGAGGAAACGGTCGGGAAGGGCGGCATAGAAGAGCGGCTTCTTGCCGGCCCGGTCGCGCGCCAGGAAGAGCGACTTCTGGCGGTCGTCCCAGATCGCGAAGGCGAACATCCCGCGGAGGGAATCGACGCAGCGAGGGCCGTGTTCCTCCCAGAGGTGGACGAGCACCTCGGTGTCGGTGTTCGACCGGAAGGCGTGGCCGCGGCCGGCAAGCCACTTCCGGAGCTCCCGGTAGTTGTAGATCTCGCCGTTGAAGGTGACGCGGACGGAACCGTCCTCGTTCGACATCGGCTGCGCGCCGCCGGGAGTGAGGTCGATGATCGAGAGTCGGGTGTGCCCCAGCCCGACGTTGCCGCTGACCCAGGACCCCGCGTGGTCGGGACCCCGGTGGTGCAGGACCGCGGCCATCCGGCCGAGGAGCGCCGGGTCGGCCTCCCGGGCGGGATCCGCGTGGACGATTCCGAAGATGCCGCACATGACCTTGGCGCCTCAGCCGTCTCCCCGGGCGATCAGGTATTCGATGTTCGCCTCGCCCGTCTTCACTTTCCGCATCGACAACCCGAGCCCGCCGACGAAATCGGTCACCTCCTGCGGCGTGGAGGGCTCGTACGGCCAGCCGCCCACCCAGTCGCGAACGTCGGTCCAGAAGGCCATCCCGCGGCTTTGCTTGTAGGTAAATATGTACCGGAGGGAGTTGAACCATTGCCTGGGGGAAGCCCCGCGGAAGAAGGTGCGCCAGACGTACGCGCACTCCATCCCCAGTTTCGTGGCGCGGGAGGAGCGGTTGTACCGCTGCTTCGTCTCGATCCAGTAGGCGGAGTCGGCCGTCTTCTCGTAGAGCGCGAGGTAGAAGATCCCCTTTTCGCGGATCCGGCCGGCGGCGTTTCGAACGGCGTCCCAGAGTTTTCCGGTGTGGTGGAGGACGCCCCAGGAATAGACGATGTCCGCCGGGTCGAGGGCGGCCATGAACGCCTCGTCGAGGACAGAGCCGTCGAGCACCTGCCAGTGGGGCGGATTCCCGGCCATCTCGCGAAGTTTTTCGGTGGTCTTGACCGAATGGCGGTCGACGTCGAAGCTGACGATGCGCGACGCGCCGGAACGGAAGGCCGCCAGCGAATGGATTCCGCTGCCGCAGCCGACGTCGAGGAAGTATTTCCCCTTGAGGTCGGGCATCTCGAGAAAGTCGAGCAAATGCTTCCGGGAGATCTCGACCCGCTCGTCGCTGAAACTCTTCTCGACGAACCGCTCCCAGTTTCGCCCGAAGGTGAACGTCGGCGCATCCTGGGATTCCTTCCCCGTTCCAGTCATCGTTTCGCTCCCCCGTCTCTGCCGGTGCGCGCCCGGTCGATGAAGCCCTGGTAATAAGCAAGCAACTGCTCGACCACCCGTTCCGGCCGAAGGGGCTCGAGCCGCTCCTCCGCCTTTCCACCCATTGCCGTCCTGGCTGAATCGGTGAGGGCGAACACGCGGTCGACGGCGGTCGAGAGCGCGGCCGGATTCCCCGCCTCGAACAACAGGCCGCTTTCGCCATCGGCCAGCAACTGTTCGAGACTCGTCCCCCACGTCCCGAGAATCACGCAGCGCTGCGCCATCGCCTCGAGGCAGACGTTCGGAAAGTTTTCGACGAGTGAGGGAATGAGGACCGCCGCTGAATGCTTCATGACAGGGTAGAGCAGATCGTGTCGCATGTCCCCGAGAAAGAGCACCCGGCCCCGGTGCGCCCCCGCCTTCTCCCACATGTAATCGATGGCGGAAGATCCCTTGTAGCCGCCCTGTTCCCGTCCGATCAGGACGACCAGCAGGTCTGGGTATTTTCGAAGCAATTCGGGCAATGCGTCGGCGATCGTGATGAACCCCTTGGCGATGCTGAATCGCCCCACGAAAAGCAGGTAGGGCCTTCCCCGGAGCAGTTCGCGATGGACGGAGTCGTCGGTCCGTTCCGCGTCCATGACGAACGGCGTCTCGATGACGGTCACCGGGCGGCCGAGATCCTTCTCGACCGCAGCGCCGACGAAGCCGCACGGCCCGAAAATGCCGTCCGCCCGGAGGAGCCCGAGACGCTCCAGCCTTTGCTGGTCGAGCAGGACGTGCGGCGGCATCGCGTCGTACTCCCCGAATTTCGCCCAGAGCGGCATGTAGCTTGAGAGACGGACCACGGCGGGAATCCGGCGAGGGCGGATGAGCGAGAGTCCGCCCAGATGCGGGAACTGGACGATCGAGAAAGGCGCAGTTCGATCGATTTTCGAGACCCGGCCGCACAGGCACTGGCTTCGCTTCAGCATCCCGATGGCGCTCGAGTGGCGGTGGAGCGTGGCCCGGTTCAGGATGCCGGCCCACGGAATCCCGCCCCGGATGGCGACCCGGTGCACTTCGATCCCTTCGTGCGTGAAACGCTCGTCCCGGTCCGCCGGCACGAAAATGACCGGTTCGTGCCCCATGTCGATCAGGGAAAGCGAGAGGCGGTGCAGATAGTTGGCGAGTCCCCCGGAGAAATTGCGCTCGGTCACGAATTCGGGAGTGACGTAGGCGATCCGCATCACTCGGCCTTTTCCGTCTGCCAGCGCAGGAGGGGCCGGACAAACCCGGGATGCCCCCCCACGTAATCGCCGGACTCGGGTTCAGAATCGAATACGTTGAACATGAGGGGGCGCTCCAGCTTGCACACGACGGTGTTTCCGTCCCGCATGAAAAACAGGTCGACCGTGAATTTGCCGCCGTTCAGCAGGTCGGCCGGGAAGTGGCAGAAGCTCTTGTACAACCCGGGCGCGATCGGCCCCGGCGCATCCGCCGACCGGAAGACGATCTCGCCGCCCGCCGACCTGAAATGGATCGCGACGTAGAAGGACCGGAACGGAACGAGCATCCGGAACGTGAACGCGAGCATGAAGGGAACCCGGACCGTCAGCGCATCCGCCGGCACGCCGTCGCCCGGCACGACCCGGGTTTCGAGAATGCGGACGGATTCGTTTCCCGGTGCGGACGGATCGTCGGGCCAGGCCTGATGATCCTCGACCTTCGAAAAGCTGTTGGAGTAGGCGATGATCGCGGCGTTCGGTTCCCCTTCGAATGCGATCTTTCCGTCGTCGAGCCAGACGACCCGGTTGCAGAGGGAACGGATCAGCTGCAGGTTGTGGCTGACGACCAGGACCGTCCGCCCTTCCTGCCCGATCTCCCCGATCCGCCCGACGCACTTCGACTGGAATCGGGCGTCGCCCACGGCGAGCACCTCGTCGATGATCAGGATCTCGGGTTCCAGGTGGGCCGCGACGGAGAAGGCCAGGCGGACGTACATCCCGGACGAGTAGTGCTTGACGGGCGTGTCGATGAATTGCCCGATCTCGGAGAAGTCGACGATGGCGTCGAACTTCCGGCGGATCTCGACCCGTCTCATCCCCAGCAGCGTTCCGTTCAGGAAGATGTTTTCCCGACCGGTCAGTTCGGGGTGGAAGCCGGTTCCGACCTCGAGGAGACTGCAGACCCGCCCGCGCATCTCGGCCCGGCCTGAGGTCGGATCGGTGATGCCGGAGAGGATCTTGAGCAGCGTCGACTTCCCCGCGCCGTTCCGTCCGATGATCCCCAACGCATCTCCGGTCGCCACCTCGAAGCTCACGTCGTCCAGCGCCCGGAACCGGTTCCTTTCGGCGGAATCGCCTATGAGATATTCCTTGGAAAGCCGTTCGACCCGGATCGCGGGCATCTTTATCCCCTTCGGGTCGCCGGGACGATCAGAGGATGTCGGCAAAACGACGCTCCACCCGCCCGAACCAGGCGACCCCGAAGACCAGGATCGCAATCGAGACGACGAACGAGATCGAGAGTGCCCGGACGTCGATGGGCGTCCCCAGGATCGCGGCGCGAAACCCCTCGACCTGGGCCGCCAGCGGATTGATCGTGAGGAGGAAACGCCAGCGGTCGGGAACCAGGGCCGACGGATAGATCACGGGCGTCGCGTAGAGCCCGATCTGGACCAGGTACCCGACCAGGTTTCCGAAATCCCGGTGCGAGACCGTCAATGCGGAGAAAAGGGTTCCGATCCCCAGCGAGGTCAGGGAGACCCCCAGGATGAGGAGCGGAAGCCAGAACAGGTTCGTCGTCCATCCCGCCCCGAAGAAGGGCATCGCGACGAGGAGGAACGCCAGCGAGACGAGGAGGTCCACGAGTCCCCCGATCGCGATGGCCAGCGGAAGGATGATCCTCGGGAAGTACACCTTGCTGATCAGGGGGGCGGAAGCCAGGAGACAATTCCCGGCCGTCAGGACCACGCCCGAGAAAAAGCCCCAGGGAAGCAGGGCGGAGAAAACGAAGATGGCGTACGGGTGGCCCCCGGAGGGGATGCGGACCATCATCCCGAAAACCAGCGTGTAGACCAGCATGGTCCCGAGCGGGCGGAGGAGGACCCAGGCGCTGCCCAGCACCGTCTGCTTGTAGCGCACCTTGATATCCCGGAGGACGAGGACGGCGGCGAGGTCCCGGTAGGCCCAGACGGCGGCGAGATCGGCCCAGCGCCATCCGTGCGACGGTTCGATGACCTTGACGGAAACCGGCGGGCCCGCGGACGCGTGCGGGTCTGGAGCGGGGGAAAACCTTTCGTCGGGCGCGCGTTTCATCGGCCTTTCATTCTACGGAACCCCCCCCCGATTCTCAACGGGCAATCCGCACGGGCAATCCGCCGGTTGACGCCGGCGAACCGGATGGGCGACACTTCAACGAGCATGACGACAAACGGACCGACAAGGATCGCCTTCCTCCTCCCCAACGTCGAATCCGGCGGAACCGAGCGGCACGTCCTGGCGCTCGCCCGACGCCTCCCCGCGGATCGGTACGCCCTGTCGCTCTTCACGACCGCCGGGGGGGGGCGGCTTCACCCGGATTTCGCGGCGCTGATGCCTGTCACCGTTTTCGGCGACCCCGCGCGCGGACGACGCTTCCGGACCGGGCCGCTCGAGCAGGTGCGGACGATCCTGGCGCTCGCCCGGATCTTCCGGCGCGATCCGCCCGATATCCTCCACTGCTACCTGCCCGCCGCGAACGTGATCGGGCCGGTGGCGGCCCGCCTCTCCGGAATCCCGCGCGTGATCGTCAGCAAGCGGGCGCTCTGCGACTACAAGACGCGCTTCCCGCTGCTGCGGCGGGTGGAACCGGTCGGCAACCGGCTGGCCGACGTCGTGCTCGTCAATTCCGACGCCGTCCGCCGCGACGTGGAACGCACCGAGAGCGGCTGGCGGGGAAAATTCCGTAAGATCTACAACGGGGTCGCGCCGATTGCGGCCTGGACGCCCGCCGAACGCGCGGCGTTTCGGGAGCGGGAAGCGATTCCGCAGGATGCGCTCATGGTGCTCTGCGTCTCCAATTTCTTTCCGTACAAGGGGCACGAAGCGCTGATGGCGGCCGCACCCCGGGTGCTCGCCCGCTTCCCGGACACCCTTTTCGTCCTGGTCGGACGCGACGCCGGGACGCTCCCCGAAACGCGGGGGCTGTCGGATGCCGGCGGGTTCGCGGAGCGCTTCCGCTTTCCGGGAGACCGGGCCGACGTTCCCGATTTCCTCCGGGCGGCCGACCTGTTCGTCCACCCGTCGCGGGAGGAAGGGTTTTCCAACGCCATCCTCGAGGCGATGGCCGCCGGGCTTCCCGTCACGGCGTTCGACGTCGGTGGCAACCCCGAAGCGGTCGAGGAGGGCGTGACAGGGCTGCTCGCACCGGCGCGGGACGCCGGGGCGCTATCCGAGGCGATCGGGACGCTGCTCGCCGATCCGTCGCTCCGGGAACGAATGGGCGAAGCGGGCCGCCGGCGGGCAACGGACTTTTTTTCAATGGACCGGATGGTGGCCGAAATCGCGTCTCTTTACGAATCGCTGCGGGAGGGAGACGGCTGATGTGCGGGATCGCGGGATTCGCATCGACCGGTTCCGGCCAGACGAACGGGCGGGAGCTGCTCGCGGCGATGGGCGATTCCATGGCGCACCGGGGCCCCGACGGCCGCGGCACCTGGCTCTCTCCGGACGGCCGCATCGGCCTTTCGCACCGGCGGTTGGCGATCCTCGATCTCACCCCGGCGGGCGCCCAGCCGATGGAGACGGAGGACGGCCGGTTCGTCATATCGTTCAACGGCGAAGTGTTCAACTTCCGCGAGATTCGCGGGGAGTTGAAGGGGCTCGGCCACGCATTCCGCAGCGACTCCGACACCGAGGTCATCCTGGCCGCCATCCGCGAGTGGGGACTCGATGCCGCGGTATCCCGCTTCATCGGGATGTTCGCCTTCGCGCTATGGGACGCCCGGGAGAATACGCTCTCGCTCGTGCGCGACCGGCTCGGGATCAAGCCGCTCTACCTGGCCCGCGCGCCGGGGCTGACGCTCTTCGCCTCCGAGCTCAAGGGGATCATGGCCTGCCCTTCCTTCTCGCGGGAGGTCGACCGCGACGCCCTCCAGTATTACCTCGAGTTCCAGTACGTCCCCGCCCCGTTCTCGATCTTTCGCGACGCGCGGAAGGTGCAGCCGGGACATATCGTCACGATCGGCGCCGACGGAAGCCAGAGCGAGCGGTGCTACTGGAACCTGCTCGACCATTGGGGGGAAACCGGCAAGCCGCGCAGCGAGGGCGAATATCTCGAGGAGCTGAAAGCGCTCCTCGCCTCCTCGATCCGCTACCGGATGATCAGCGACGTCCCGCTGGGCGCCTTCCTGTCGGGCGGGATCGACTCCTCGCTCGTCGCCGCCCTGATGCGGAAGGAGGCGGCCGGCCCGGTGAAGACCTTCTCGATCGGCTTCACGGAGCGCGGATACGACGAGTCGCCGCACGCCCGCGCCGTCGCCCGGCACCTCGGCACCATCCACCACGAAAAGATCTGCACGGCCCATGATGCGCTCTCGCTGATCCGGAAGATCCCGGATCACTACGACGAACCGTTCGCCGATTCCTCCGCGATCCCGACCATGCTCGTGTCGTCGTTCACGCGGGAGCACGTCACCGTCAGTCTCTCGGGCGACGGCGGCGACGAGCTGTTCTGCGGATACCCCCGCTACGACTGGGTCCGACAGGGAATCCGGGCGCACCGGCTGCCGGCCCTGCTGCGAAAACCGCTTGCCGCGCTCCTTTCGCGCGTGCCGGCCCACCGGGTCCGGAAAGCGGCGGCTAGCCTCCGCGAAGCCGATCTCGCCCGTTTCTATTTCCACGCGGTCGGCATCTTCGGGCACGACCTGCTGCCCGGCCTGCTGCCCCGCGTCGCGGACGATTCCGGGCTCGGCTATTACACCACCTTCCGCGACCCGCGCCTTTTGAACCCGCTCGACCGGGCGATGGCGACCGACATCCGCACCTATCTCGTCGACGACATCCTGACCAAGGTCGACCGCGCCTCGATGGCATCCTCGCTCGAGGCGCGCGTGCCGCTGCTCGACCACCGGATCGTCGAATTCGCGGCGCGGCTGCCGATCTCGATGAAAGTCCGGGGCGGGAGCACGAAATACCTGCTTCGCCGCGCGCTGCACGAACTCGTCCCGAAGGCGCTGGTCGAGCGTCCCAAGATGGGTTTCGGCATCCCCGTGGACCGGTGGCTGAGGGAGGAGCTTCGACCGGTGGTCGAGGAATACCTGGCGCCCGAGCGGGTGAGGCGGGAAGGATTCCTGAAGCCGGAAGGGGTGTCGCGCGTGGTCGCCGAGCATCTGAGCGGCGCCCGCAACAACATGTACCGGCTCTGGGCCTTGCTCATGTTCTCGTTGTGGCGGGAGCGTTACCTCGGTTGACCGGATGCGCCTTGCGCGAGCAGTTCGGCCACGGCGTCCGCCATCCGTTCCCCGGCCACCCGATGCCCGACTTCGTTCCAGTGGCCGTAGCCCGGCTTTTTCCCGAAACCGTGGAGATAAACCCGGTTCCTTTCCGCGTATTCCCGCATTCCCCGGACCAGCATCAGGACGGGGATTCCCCTTTCGCGGCACGCCTCCGCCACACGGCGGTCCGGGTAGTCCGGTGCGGAAGCCCCGAACTCCGCCATCTCCCGTTCCCGCTCCGCCCGGTCCGGCAACACCTGGACACCGGAGGTCAGCGTGACGACGAGAAAGCGGGCGCCGTGCGACCGCACCTCCTCCCCCATGAGCCCGAGCAGCGCCTCGGTGACCCGCCATGATTCGGCCCAGTCCGCATCGGGAGGCGGGCGGAAGACCTTCTCGTCGAGTCCGGCCTCGATCACTTGGGGAGCCGGCGGCGGTTTCGCCTTTTCTTTCCGAAGGAGCACTATCCGGTTCCACAACTGGACCAGGATGAGGCGGTCGGACCATTTGAAGCGCTTCCGGTCCACCACCGCCCTTTGGTCGTTGGTCAGTCCGCCGAACTTCGACTGGAAGGCGTTGTCCAGTTCCAGGCGTCCGTCGCGAAACACGAAGTACGGGCGAAGCGGATCTTTTTCGAGCGCGCGGCTGTTGTTGCGGACGTCGTTCCCGGGCAGGAACGCCAGCAGCACGAGGTCGGGATCGTATTTCCAGACCCGGCTCCGAAGGATCATCAGCTCCTGCGCGGTCCCGTAACCGGAATTCCCGAAGTTGAGCACTTCGACCGGCTTTCCGCCGACCGCATTCGAACGGTCGAGCCGCCGTTCGATCACGGAGCAGAAGGTTTTCTCGAGGGGGACCTGCAACGCCTCGACGAAGGAGTCGCCCAATACCGCAATCCGGAACGTCCCGGCCGGCTTGGCGTAAGATCGCTCCCGATCCCGCTGGCCGTGGCTGTTGATGGAGATCCAGGCCTTCCCCTCGGAGGTGAACCACCCGTTCGCGCCGGGCCTGAGCGCGCCTCCGACCTGATTGTCCATCGTGTAGAACGCCGGCCAGGAATAACCGCCCAGACGCAATCCGGCCTCCGCCAGCGCCAGGGAAACGAACAGGGAAAACCCGACGAGAAGCGCGTTCCGGATTCCCGCGAGGAGAGCGGCAGGCATTCTCCGGCTAGAAAAGAGCATAGATGAACGGGGCGAGCGCGGACCCCTGGGCCACGACCAGCAGGAAGCCGATCGCCAGCAGCACCAGGATCAGCGGAAGGAGCCAGAACTTCTTCCGCTGCCGAAGAAAGCCCCAAAGGTCGGAGAGAACGCCGGGCATCAGTAGGGAACCTCCATTCTTTCCCTGGGGAGCCGCTCGGAGGAAACCCGGTAGCTTTTCAGGGAAGGGTCGAACGACAGCCGCAGGGCGTCGCGCCGGAAGCAGCGCATCACGAGCGCCATCGGCGTAAGCAGCAGGAAGTAGACCAGGCCGAGGACGATCCGCGTGTTGATCCAGCCCAGCGCCTCCCCGACCCGGGTGAAGACGCGGTGGACGGGCGCCAGGAGCGGGGGCGCCAGGAGCGCGGCGATCCAGAGCGGCGCCGCGACGAGGAACGGCCAGGCGGGCACCGCACGGCCCCGGCACAAGGGAAGGAGCCCGAAGAGCGCGACGAAGAGTCCGCCGGCCGCCAGCCCGAAGGTGCGGAGCGCCTTCCTGTCCGGTCCCGCCTTTCCCTTCGTCATCCCGTCACCTCGACCCGCTAATCAAGTTCGAACTCGGAGCGCCAGTCGTCGCCGTCGGCCGGAGCCGGCTGATCCTCCCGCTTGAGCAGGTAGTTGCCGATCGCCAGCCGGTCCATCCCGGTGCGCATGAAACAGCGGTACGCGTCGGCGGGCGCGTGGACGATCGGCTCGCCGCGGACGTTGAAGGAGGTGTTGACCAGCATCGGGCAGCCGGTCCGCTCGCCGAAGCGGCGGATCAGTTCATGATAGCGGGGATTCGTCTCGCGGTGAACCGTCTGCACCCGGGCGGAGTGGTCGACGTGCGTGATCGCGGGGACCGTCGACCGCGGGACGTTGAGTTTCTCGATCCCGAAGAGCCGTTCCTGCGCGGCCGTCATCGCGATCCGGTGGCGCTCGAGCACCGGCGCGACCAGGAGCATGTAGGGACTCTCCCGGTCCAGCCCGAACCAGTCGGACGCCGATTCGGCGAGCACCGAGGGGGCGAAGGGGCGGAACGATTCGCGGAACTTGATCTTCAGGTTCATGACCGACTGCATCCGCGGGTTGCGGGGATCTCCCAGGATCGACCGGTTGCCCAGCGCACGCGGCCCGAACTCCATCCGCCCCTGGAACCATCCCACCACGCCCCCTTCCGAAAGATGGCGCGCGGTCTCGGAGAGCAGGTCGTCGTCGGAGAGACGCCGCCAGGAGGCGCCCGCCGATTCGAGAAAGGAAAGGATCTGCGCGTCGTCGAACGACGGCCCGAGGTAGGCGCCCGACATCGCATCGGATGGAGACGGCGTCCGGGGATGCCCGAGATACTCGTGCCAGGCCGCCGTCGCCGCGCCCAGCGCCCCGCCGGCGTCACCCGCCGCGGGCTGGATCCAGATCCGCGGGAAGGGCCCTTCCCGCACCAGCCGGCCGTTCGCGACGCAGTTGAGGGCGACGCCGCCCGCAAGGCAGAGCGTTTCCGCACCCGTCTCCCGGTGGAGCGTCGCGGCCAACCGCAGCACGATCTCCTCGGTGACCGCCTGGATCGAGGCAGCGAGGTCCATCTCCCGTTGCGCAAGCGGCGCCTCGGGCGCCCGCGGCGGCCCGCCGAACAGGTCGTGGAACGGCTGCGCCGTCATCCGCAGCCCCGTGGCGAAATCGAAATGGCGCAGGTCGAGCCGGAACGTCCCGTCGTCCTTCAGGTCGATCAGTTTTCCGAGGATCCGGTCGGCGTAGCGCGGCTCCCCGTAAGGGGCGAGCCCCATCAGCTTGTACTCGCCCGAGTTGACCTTGAAACCGCAGTAGTAGGTGAAGGCGGAATAAAGCAGGCCGAGCGAATGGGGGAAATCGAGCTGCCACAAAGGCGTCAGCCGGTTCCCCTCCCCGAGCCACGCCGAGGTGGTCGCCCACTCCCCCACGCCGTCGAGGCAGAGGACCGCGGACCGCTCGAAAGGGGACGGAAAGAAGGCGGAAGCCGCGTGGGAACGGTGGTGTTCCGGGAAGAGGATCGGGGGATGCTTCGCTGTCCCTCCCCCCGGCAGCGCGGAGAGTTCCTTCCCGAGGATGCGCCGCATGAACAGTTTTTCCTTCGCCCAGACGGGCATCGAGGCAAGGAATGAACGGAATCCGCGCGGGGCGGTCGCGAGATATGTCTCGAGGAGCCGCTCGAACTTCAGGAACGGCTTGTCGTAGAACGCCACATGCGACACGCCGGAAAGATCGATCCCGGCCGATTCGAGGCACCAGCGGACCGCGTTTGCCGGAAAGCGCGCGTCGTGCTTTTTCCGCGTGAAGCGCTCCTCCTGGGCCGCGGCGACGATCGACCCGTCGCGCAACAGGACGGCCGCACTGTCGTGGTAGTACGCGGAGATGCCGAGTATGAATTCGCCCCGTGCGCTCAAAACGTGATCGCATCTCCGTTCCCGAGGTAGCTGTCGCTCCGGCTGCCGTGCCTTCCGCTCCCGCCGATCACGTTCATCCCGCGCTCGCGCATCCGGACCACCGCGAGGAGCCCCGTGCAGTGGTTGCAGGCCCAGCGCGCCACTTCGTATTCGTCGAGTTTGTCGAGCAGCTTTTCCTGCGCCTCGCCCCACTCGTCGAAGGGCGCGATGTGGAGCCCTCCGTAGACGGCGTGGATCGCGGGCTCGGCGAACCGGGTCCGGGCGTGGTTCAGCAGCGCGACGATCCCCGGGTGGCAGCACCCCGTCACGGTGACGAGCCCCTTCCCGGCCACGTTGAAGTATAGCACCTGCTCGCCGTGCGCCTGCAGGTTGATCCCGACGTCGAATGTCACGGCGGCGCACCCCGGGAAAAGGACGTGCTCGACGCCGGGTGCCATCTCGACGACCTCGCCCGTGTGGCCGCACGCCAGGAGCAGCTCGCGGCTCCGGTCGGAGACGCTGGCCGGCAGCAGGATCTTGATGTCGGGCCGAAGCTTCACCACCGCGGGGACGCCCCAGAAATGGTCGATGTGCTCGTGCGTGACGAAGAGGAACTCGACCTCGCCCGAGGCGATCATCGTGTCGACCCCTTCGCGCCGGAACACCTCGCCCACATACTTGGGGTCCCAGCCCGTGTCCATCAGGAAGGCGTGCGGCCGGCCGTCGCCGTCGACCGCCTGCAACAGCACCGTGACGCCGGCGGCGTTGCCGGGCGTCCACCGGACGTCGTACTGGTCGGTGTCGAATCCGCCCGAGTCGACGATGTCCTGCTTCATCAAGGCGTTGTCGCGCCACGCCAGTTCGGAGAGGCAACGTACCGTCAGCGACTTGACCGTCCCGAAATCCAGTTTCTCCATCGCCCCCCTCCGGCAAACGAAGTGCGCAAAAAGTCAGGATAACACCATGCCCATTTCCGTAAACGCGTCCCGTGGCGGCGTCGCTCCCGAAACGCCGGGAATCGGACGCCGGCTGCCGCCCGGTCAGCGAGCCGGGCCCGAATCCGCCAGCAGCGAAACCGCCTCCCTCGCGATCAGTTCCCCGCCGAGGCGATGACCCGCCTCATTCCAGTGCCCCCCGCCGAGTTCCTTCCCCCACCCGTGGAAGTACGCCTTCCGCCGCTCGGCTTCCTCGCGGAAAGGGCGCACCAGGACCAGGCATGGGATCCCCTGCCGCCTGCAGAACGCCTCGATCCGCTTGTCGGGATATTCCAGGTCGTCGATCCCGGACGACGCGGCGAATCGCGCCCGCACCGCCGGGTCGGGATGGACCTGGATGCCGTTGGTCAGCGTCACGACCAGGAAGGGGGCCCTCCGCTCGCGCACCTCGCGCCCCATCTGCGCGACCAGCGCCTCGGTGACGCGCCAGGCCTCCTCCCAGGCGGGAGTCCGCGGGGGGGCGTATACGGCCATGTCGAGCCCCGCTTCGGACCCCTCGGGCGTCTTGGCGACGCCCGGGGCCATGCCCCGCCGCGGCTTCGCCTCCGAAGAGGTGCCCACCGCACGCTGCGCGGCCCGACGCGCCACCCACCAGTCGTAGACCGAGCGCTGCAGCTGGATGAGCCGCACCCGGTCGGCGAGCCAGAAACTGTGGCGCTCGGCGGCGAGTCGTTGTTCGGGTGTCCCTCCCGGAATGCACGACCGGAAGGCGTTGTCGAAGAGCAGTCGACCCGACGCGTCGAGGGTGAAGTAGGGCCGCCGCGGGTCGCCTTCGAGCACCCGGCTGTTGTTCCGAACGTCGTTGCCGGTAAGGAAGGCGAGGACCACCATGTCGGGGTCGTAACGCCACGCCCGGCTGCGAAGCGCCATCAGTTCCTGGGCCGTGCCGAAACCGGAGACCCCGAAGTTCAGCACCTCGACGCGCTTGCCGCCGACCGCGGGCGTCCGGTCGAGCGACCGCTCGAGGACCGACCAGAACGCCTTCTCCATGGGAACGTTGAGCGCCTCGGCGTAGGAATCGCCCAGGACGGCGATCCTGAAGGTGCCGGGCGGCTTCGCGAACTCGTGCTCCCGGTCGCGCTGCCCCCGGGAGTTGATCTCGATCCAGGTGTGCCCTTCCTTGTGGTGCCAGCCGTAGGCGAAGGGGCGCAGGGCGGCGCCGGTGTTCTGGTCCGGCGAGCAGAAGGCCGGGTAGGAGAAGCGGGCGACGCGCAGGCCGAGTTCCGCCAAGAGCAGGGCGACAAGGAGGGAGGCCGCGAAAAGGGCCGCGTTGCGGAGGCGATTCAACGGTCCCTCAGAGCCGGTCGCAGGGGAAACGAACGAGGAGGAAACGGGTTTCCTTCATCGGAAGATGATGCCTCCATGGCACACCCGGTTGCCTTCCCGGCGGCGCCCCCCGATTATATCCGATGATGCTTGTGAATCTGCTTCGTGAAATGACCCGTATCGGAATGCAACATTAACCCAAGCACCAACGTGGATATCGGATATGGGTCAATTGGTTATGCCTTACGAGGTGGGTCAGGACCGGGCGCCGATTTCCGACGAAAGTGGGTCAATATCGCACGCCGGTTAACAGCCGGGGCGAGGTCGCGCCGCCGGGATCCGGGATCGCTAATCCGGGAGCAGCTTGCCCGTCGCGTCGATGTAGCGGATGGTGCCGTCCTCCAGCCGGACCTTGGCCTTCCCGCCGCCGTAGTCCCACACGTAGCCGAATGACGGCTCGACGACGAAACGCTCCTCCTTCGCGTCGTACAGGCCGAACAGCCCCTTGGCGGCCGTGACCGTCGGCGCGTCCGCGAAGGCGGCGGAAGGCGCAAGCAGCGTGGCGGCCAGGAGCGCGGGAAGGGCGATGCGGAACGACCGGCGGGAAAGCGGCGTCACGGGGAGCCTCCTTGTTTCGCGGAGTGCCGGAACGGCGCCGGCAAGAATACCAATACGACATCCGGGCCCGCGGGAAAATCGGAAAATCGTGGTCGTAATATTGCCCCGGGAACCTCAGATTGTTCTCCACGGTCTTGATCGGGGTCCCGATCTCGTTAAAGAAACTTCCGATTCAGGAAAAAGCTAATCCCCGACCGCAGCCAGCCCCCTGGTTGACTTCCGGGGGCCGCGCCGTGATGATTGAGGGATGCTGCTGAAAATCGAGGAAACCGCGAAACTGCTCGATGTCCCGGAGAAGGAAGTCCTCCAGTGGATCCGGAAGAGCGGGCTGCAGGCCACGCTCATCGACGGGCAATACGAGATCAACCGCGTCGAGCTGCTCGAGTGGGCGAACGAAAACGGAATCGCCATCCCGCCCGACCTGCTCGCGATCGCCGGGGCCGACAGTTCGGTCCTCCCCTCGTTCCGCGCGGCGCTCGCGGCGGGCGGCATCCATTACGACGTGGCGGGTGCGGAGAAGGCGTCGGTGCTTCGCAACGTGGTGTCGCTTCTGCCGGTGCCTCCGGGCGTCGATGCCGGCTTCCTGCTCGAGGTGCTCTTCGCCCGCGAGGCGCTGGGGACCACGGCCGTCGGGAACGGGATCGCCATTCCGCACGTCCGGCACCCGATCCTGCTTCACATGGCGACCCCGTCGGTCACCCTCTGCTTCCTGCGAACCCCGATCGACTTCGAGGCGCCCGACGGCAAGCCGGTGCACATCCTGTTCACGCTGACGACGCCCACGGTTCGCAGCCATCTGCACCTGCTCTCCCGCCTGGCGTACGCCCTGCGCGAGCCGCGTTTCAAGGAAGCGCTCGCGCAGCCGGACAATGCCGCGGGAATCCTGGCGGCGCTCGACGAGCCCGCACCCCCGCCTACAGGCTGAGCATCACCACGAGCGTTATGAACGTGTAGAGGATGTAGATGTGGAGTTGGCCGTGCTGCATCTTCCGGATGCCGGCCAGCTTCGCGTAGGCCTTCTCGAGCAACGGAATGTAGACCAGTTCCAGCACCGCCTCCGGAACGTGGCTTCCGAAACGCGACGCCCGGGGAAAGAACCCTTCGACCGGGCGGCTCTCCCGGTGCGGCCGCAGGATTCCCCCGAATATCCCCACCACCATCTCGGCGAACGACGAGGCGCTGTACTGCATACGCGGCGTCGGGGCGAGGTAGCCGCACCCCCAGGTCGCGTCCGAAGCCGAACCGGTTTGACGGATCCGGCGAAGGAGGAGCCAGCCCGAGGCGGCGGCGAGAGCCGCCAGCACGAGATTGAGCGCCGTGACCCAGCCGAGCGGCGCCAGCGACCCGACGGTCCCGCGAAAACCTGCGAGCGCCGGTTGCCAGGCGCGGACCGCGTTGTCGAGCATCCGGCCGACCGAGATCGGGGCGAATCCGATCGCCGCGCACACGAGGGCGAGGAGCGCCATCGGCGCCACCATCTCCCGCGCTTCCCCGTGGGCTTCAACCCGATACGGGCGGCGGGGCTCCCCGAGGAAAACCACCCCGTAGACCTTGACGAAGCAGGCCGTCGCGAGCCCCCCGATCAGCGCCAGCGCGGGGGCGGAAAGCGCCGCAAAGGCCGCCGTGCCCCGGTCCGGTCCCACCGCGCCCCGGAAGAGGCCGAGGTAGATCAGCAACTCGCTGATGAATCCGTTCAGCGGCGGAAGGCCGCAGATCGCCACCGCGCCCGCGAGGAAGAAAGCCGCGGTCCACGGCAGGCGCCGCGCCAACCCGCCCATCCGGTCGATCTCCCGGGTGCCCGAAACGTGGATGGCGGAACCGGCGCACAGGAAGAGGAGCGCCTTGAAGGTCGAGTGGTTGACGACGTGGAGGAGCGCCCCGGCCATCCCGAGGAGCGCGAGCGCGCCGTTGCCGGTGGCCTGCCCGATCAGCGCCAGGCCGATCCCCATGAAGATGATCCCGACGTTCTCGATGCTGTGGTAGGCCAGAAGCCGCTTCAGGTCGTGCTGGGCGATCGCAAAAGCGACGCCGGCCACGCCGGAAACGACGCCGAGCAGCAGCAGCGCGATACCCCACCAGGACGGAACGGCACTGAAGAACGAGAGCGTCCGGACCATTCCGTAGACGCCGATCTTGAGGATGACGCCCGACATGACGGCCGAGACGTGGCTCGGCGCGTTGGCGTGCGCGGAGGGGAGCCAGATGTGGAACGGCATCAGCCCCGCCTTCATCCCGAAGCCGACCAGCGCGACCAGGAAGAGCCGGGCCGGTAACGCGCCCGCGGCGGAAAGCGTTCCGGAGGCCGGGAAGAGGAACGAGCCCGACGCGCCCGCGATCATCGCGAAGAGGGCGAAGAGCGCCAGCGTGGAGGCGTGCGTGGTGACCATGTAGAGGAGCCCCGCCTCGCGAACCGCCTCCTGGTCGTCCTCGGTGGTCAAGCCGAACCAGGCCGAGAGCGCCATGATCTCCCATGCGAAGAGGAAGAGGACGGCGTGCCGCGCCAGGATCACCCAGGCCATCGAGGACGTCAGGAGCCCTAGGAAGACCGACAGTTTCCGGACGGTGCGCGGGTTTTCGGAAGCCGGCCAGTACCGGAGGCCGTAGACGGCGCAGCAGCCGGAGACGAGGAAGACGGGGATGAGGAAGACGGCCGAGAGCGGGTCGAGCGCGGCCTCCATCGGGCCGAACGGCAACGTCCAGAGAAGCGTGAACGCCTCGGTCTCCCCGGACAGGAGCGTCGCGATCGCGGAACCGACGCCCAGCAGGGCGGAGAGCGCCAGCGCAAGGGCGGACAGGTTCTGCCCCCGGACGGCGGAAAACCGGGGGAACAGCAACGGCGCCCCGGACAGGGCGGCAAGCAGCGAAGCGATGATCAGCAAGGTTCCGGGTGTGATCCTGGCCACCTCTTGCGTCACTTTCATTATAAATAGCCGGAGACTGTTTGAAAAAGTTGCCTATCTCGCCGGAATAATATAACATTTCGACTGGAGATGCGCCGATGATTTTCGACTCGGGGATTTTACCCGACCCTGTTATACGCCTTTGTGCGGCGGCGGGGACGATCGCGCTGTCCGGATTCCCCGGCCTCTTTCTTTCCCGACGCCCCGGAACGGGGCAACGGATCGCCGCCCTTTTATCGATCGCGGCTTCCCTGGCCGGGCTTGCAACGGCCATCGGATTGCTGCTCGCTCCCCGCACCGAAACATGGCTCCTCGACTGGAACCTGCCGTTCGGCCCGTGCGAACTGGCGGCCGACCCGCTCTCGGCGCTCTTCCTCCTTCCCGTTTTCCTCGTCTGCGGTTGCGGCTCCCTTTACGCGCTGGCCTATTGGCCGGCCGACGCCAACCGCAGGACCGAACCCGGCCTGACCTTTTTCTTCGGCCTCCTCTCCGCATCGATGGCGTTCCTGTTGCTGGCCCGCAACGGCGTGCTCTTCCTGGCGGCGTGGGAGATCATGGCGCTCTCGGGGTGGTTCCTGCTGATCACCGAACACCGGGACGCCGAAGTCCGCAAGGCGGGGATCGTCTATCTCGTCGCCACCCACACGGGCACCGTCGGACTCTTCATCCTCTTCGCACAGCTCCGGGCCGCGACCGGCACCTTCGCATTTCCCCCGCTTCACTCGCTCGATCCGGCGGTCGGGGCGACCGGCCTCTTCCTGGCCGCGCTGATCGGATTCGGCGCGAAATCGGGGCTGATGCCGTTCCACATCTGGCTCCCCTCCGCGCACGCCAACGCCCCAAGCCACGTCTCCGCGCTCCTATCGGGGGTCATGCTCAAGATGGGCGTCTACGGGATGCTGCGGATCCTCTTCTTCTTCCGGGTCCCGATGCCGTGGTGGGGGATCCTTCTCGCCGTCCTCGGCACCGCATCGGCGCTGCTCGGGATCGTCTTCGCCGCCACGCAGCGCGACCTGAAACGGCTCCTCGCCTGCAGCAGCATCGAGAACATCGGCATCATCTATATAGGTATAGGCGCAGCCGTCTACGCGACCGCCACGGGGAACGGCCCGCTCGCGCTGCTCTGCCTCGCGGGCGCGCTGCTCCACGCACTCAACCACAGCCTCTTCAAGCCGCTCCTCTTTCTCGGGTCGGGCGCGGTCATCCACGCCGCCGGCACGCGGGAACTCGACCGGATGGGCGGTCTCGCGCGCCGCCTCCCCTGGACCGCGGCCTGCTTCCTCGTCGGCTCCGTGGCGATCTGCGGCCTTCCGCCGCTCAACGGCTTCGCGGGCGAATTCCTCCTCTACTTCTCCTTCCTCTCCGAGGCGAAGTCCGCGCCGGTTCCCTGGATGGCGCTGCTCGCCCCGCTCCTGGCGCTCGTAGGCGGGATCGCGGTCGCCGCCTTCGTGAAGGCCTACGGCGTGGCGTTCCTCGGCGCACCCCGGTCGCAGAAAGCGGCGCACGGCCACGAACCGGGATGGCCGATGCTCGCGCCCATGGCGCTGCTCGCTTTCCTGTGCATCCTGTTCGGCGTCTACCCGCAGCCGCTGGTCCGCCTGGCCGAATCGGCGGCCGTAAGCGTCCTGCCCTGGCCGATCGCCCCGGAATGGCGCGTCGCCTCGCGGATTCCCCTCGATTTCCTGACCGGCGTCTGGGCGGTGCTGGTCGGCACCTGCCTGCTCGCGGGCTTCCTCTACGTCCGGCGCATCCGGTCGCTCCCCACCGCGGCGAGTGAAACCTGGGGGTGCGGCTACCTCGCCCCCACGCCCCGGATGGCGTACACCGGGGCCTCCTTTTCCGAGATGCTCTCCGGCCTCTTCGAAGGCGCCGTCCGCCCGTCCATAAACGTTCCGGCGATCCTTGGCGCCACGCCCCGCCCGTCCCGGTACCGCTTCTCCCCGACCGAAACGGTGCTCGAGCGCGGGATCATCCCCGCCTTCTCCTTCGTCGCCGGCTCATTCTCCCTGCTCCGGCGGCTGCAGCACGGGCAGATGAACGTGTACATGCTCTATATCTTCGTCACGTTGTTCCTGCTCATGGTATGGGTGCATTGATGCCAATCGTCGACACCATCGTCCACCTGATCCTCGTCGCGCTGATGCCGCCCCTGCTCCTGGGCGTCATCGGGAAGACCAAGGCACTCTTCGCGGGTCGGGTCGGGCCGCCTTTCCTGCAGCCGTACTACGACATCCTGCGGCTCCTCCGGAAGGGATCGGTATTCAGCCGGACCACGACCTGGCTCTTCAAGGCGGGGCCGATCGTGACGCTCGCCGCCACCGCGACGGCGGCGCTGCTGGTCCCGTTCGGCAACCACGAGGCGCCCGTCTCCTTCCCCGGCGACGCGGTGCTCTTCGCCTACCTGTTCGGGCTGGCGCGCTTCTTCACGACGGCCGCGGCGCTCGACACCGGCTCCAGCTTCGAGGGGATGGGGGCGGCGCGCGAGGTCACCTTCTCGTGCCTGGCCGAACCGGCGCTCTTC
>JANXQJ010000150.1 GCA_025356865.1 Deltaproteobacteria bacterium
GGACTACAGCTTGCCGACGAGGACGAACGCGATGACCAGGGTGTAGATGACGAGGGACTCGATCAGTGCGAGGCCGACGATCATCGGGATGAAGATCTTGTTCTGGGCGGAGGGATTGCGTGCGATCCCTTCCAGGCCCGCTGCGATGGCCTTGGCCTGCCCGATTGCGCCGCCGAAGGAGGCGATCGCGATGCCGAAGCCGGCAGCGAGAGCGATCACCATCTTGACGGAGCTTTCATTGGCGCCACCCGCGTATGCGGGCGCGACGCCTTCGGCGAAGGCCATGGAAGCCACCAGCAGAAGTGCCAGCGACATCAGGGAAAAGAGAAAGGTTTTGCGGAACATTGGGTGTACCCCCTTGTATGTTTTTCCCGACGGGTGGTTCCGCCCGCCCGCCAGGGTGAAGCCGTGCGTAAAGGCCGACCTTTGTTTTTAGTGCTCTTCCTCGTGCACCACCGCGCCCGCGATGTAGATCATCGAGAGGACGGTGAAGACGAACGCCTGCATGAACGAGACGAAGACGCCCAGCCCCATGAAGATGGAGGGGACGACGAACGGCACCAGCGCCATGAAGCCGGCGACGACGGCGTGGTCGCCGCTGATGTTGCCGAAGAGACGCAGCGAGAGCGACATCGGCCGCGCCAGGTGCGAGATGATCTCGATCGGGAGCATCAGCGGTGCAAGCGGCATGTAGGGGCCGAGGAAATGCTTGAAGTAGGAGATCCCGTTCTCTTTTACGCCGAAGAAGTGCGTCGAGAGGAAGATCACCAGCGCGAGGCCGATCGTGATGTTCATCTTGCTGGTCGGCGGCAGGAAGCCGGGGATCAGCCCGAGCAGGTTCATGAAGAGGATGAAGATGAAGCAGCTGCCGAGGAGCGGCATGTATTTCTTCGAGTGGTGCCCGAGGATGTCGTCGCCGATCCCGGCGAGGAAGGAGAGGATCAGTTCGAAGAAGTTGCGCACCGTGAAACTCGGGTCGGGGATGACCATCTCGGCGGTCTTCTTCGAGGAGACGGCCAGGACCGAGATGACGACCAGCAACAAGGCGATCGTGACGGCCGCATACATCGGGGCGAAATGTCCGCCTTCGGGCAGCAGCTGGAACCAAGTGAACCCGTGTTCCGCCGCCATCGCGGTTGCCGGCAGCAGCAACGCAGTCGCCGTGATTCCCAAAAGCCGTTTACGCATTGCCAAACCTCCCGTTTGCCGTTCAGTTCTTTGCTTCAACCGCCCGCGAGAGCCCCTCGAGCAGGATGCCGAGGAACAGGGCGGAGAGGCCGAACAGGAACCCCGCCGTATCGAACCATCCCGACCGGATCACGAGGAACACCACCGCGACCAGGCCGAGAAACTTGAGTATATATCGGACTGCAAACCCCTTGCCGAGCGTTCCGCCGCCGGTGAACGCCTTTTCGAGGATCTTCCGGATGAGAAAGAAGTTTCCCCAGGCGATCGCTGCGCCGCAGAGGGCGCCTGGCAACAGGGCGTACCGGCCGAGCAGGGCGATGACGCACAGGACAATCGCCGCGCTGAGGGCGATTTTTACCTCGACGGGTCGAAGCGACACCGTTTCGTCCGGCGCCGTTTCGCCTTCTGCCGGTTCCGGCGGCAATTCGCCTTCACCCGGTTTTTCAACTTCAGTCGCCACCGGGTTTTCCGTCCTTCTTCTCTTCCTTGTCGGCCTCGCGCTGCGCCTGGATCGCCGCCCGGTAGAGACTGCGAACGCCTGCCGCGAAACCGAAGCCGATCCAGACCACCATCAACCAGGGGGCGGTGCCCAGCCACCGGTCGAGATACCACCCGATCGCCATCCCGATGACGACCGAGATGGACATTTCGATTCCCAGGGCACCGTAGCGGCCCAGTTCACGGTAAAAAGATCGGCGGTCGTCTTTATCGGTCATGGCGGTTAAACGGACACTTTTTATCACAAGCCACGGCGCCGGGTCAACCCATTTGCGCGAGCGAGATCCACACCAAGGCAACGGAGAAGCGGATGCCAATGAATCCCTAGGCTGCAATGGGAGGGGCCGTTCGCCTCCGTTGGCAGCCGCAACACCTCTTACGCACCGGCACTTCGCTCAGACCCCTCCCATTTCCGCTACGGGAATGGGAGGGCATCCGCGTGTCGAGGAGTGGGTCTCGGGTTCGATCCGTTATCACGAGTGAGCCCGACATCTGCGCGCCGGAAGAACGACACCCGACTAAACCGACCGGCGGTAGTCTCCGGAAGCTGTCTCTGCTCGTCGCGCGTTCACCCCGGCCTGCGCAGCATCGCAGGGTGCCCTTTTCCGGGGGCGTGTGGCCCGAGCGTTCTGGGGCGCCAGGGATGGCGCCGCGAGCCTGGGCACCCGAGGTGCGGCGAGGGCATGGAGGCCCGAGCAAACCGTCCCCCGGAAAGGGGTACCCGAGAAGCGAAGCGGGACGGGTATCCGCGCGTTACTTCAGCTTCTTGAGCACCGCCTTCGCCGCGTCGGCGGTGGCGTCGAGCTGCGCCTTGGTGTGGGCGAGCGAGACGAAGCCGGCCTCGAACTGCGACGGCGCCAGGTAGATCCCCTGCTCGAGCATCCCGCGGAAGAAGGCGCCGTACCGCTCGGCGTCGCTTTTCTTGGCGGTCGCGTAGTCGGTGACCGGCCCTTTCTGGAAGAAGGTGGTCCAGAGCGATCCCGCCCGGTTGGTGTAGTTGGCCACGCCCGACTCCTTCAGCACCGCCGAGAGCTTGCCGGCGAGGTAGTCGGCCTTGTCGTTGAGCAGTTGGTAAATTCCTTTTTGCGAAAGCTCGGTCAGGCAGGCGATGCCGGCCGCGACCGCGAGCGGATTTCCGGAGAGCGTCCCGGCCTGGTAGACCGGTCCGACGGGGGAGAGGCAGTCCATGACATCCTTGCGCCCGCCGAAGGCGCCCACGGGGAGGCCGCCGCCGATGATCTTGCCCAGCACGGTGAGGTCGGGGGTGATGCCGAACAGTTCCTGCGCGCCGCCGTACGCCACGCGGAAGCCGGTGATCACCTCGTCGAATATCAGGAGCGTCCCTTCCTTCTTCGTGATCTCGCGCAGCGCCTCGAGGAAGCCGGGCTGGGGGATGATGACGCCCATGTTCGCGGGGATCGGCTCGACGATCAGCGCCGCGATCTTCCCCTTGTTCTTCGCGAAGACGGCCTTGACGGCTTCGAGGTCGTTGAAGGGAACGGTCAGCGTGTGTTTCGCGAGATCCGCCGGGACGCCGGGCGAGTCGGGCGCGCCGAAGGTGATCACGCCGGATCCGGCCTTGACCAGCATCGAGTCGGCGTGGCCGTGATAGCACCCCTCGAACTTGAGGATGCCGTCGCGCCCCGTGAACCCGCGCGCGAGCCGGATGGCGCTCATCGCCGCCTCGGTGCCCGAGGAGACCAGCCGGACCTTCTGGATGGAGGGGATCGCTTTGCGGATCATGGTGGCCAGCGTGATCTCGCCCTCGGTCGGGGCGCCGTAACTGGTGCCCTTGACCGCCGCCGCCCGGATGGCTGCAAGGATCTTGGGGTTCGCGTGGCCCAGGATCATCGGTCCCCAAGAGGAGACGAAGTCGATGAAGGTGTTGCCGTCGACGTCGGTGACGGTCGCGCCCTTGGCCTTCTCGATGAAGAGCGGCGTGCCGCCCACCGACCGGAACGCGCGGACGGGCGAGTTGACGCCGCCCGGGATGACGGCCTGCGCCGCCGTGAACAGCTTCTTCGATTTCGCGGTCTTCAGCTTGGCCACTTGGTATCCCCCTGTGGATTGTCAACGATATCGGTGAGTTTGGTGAAGTGCGGATTGTACCTGTCGGCGGACCGGGGTGTCAACATAAGGTAGTGGCAGGGACATGGCAAGGACCGGGAGACCGAGATCGCGCCCGGATTTGGGTCAGATTTTGTCGCAACGATTGAGCCAAACCGGAGGCGTAGCAGAGCTACGGTGAGGATTTGGCGATTGAGGCGCGGCGAAAGATGGTCCGAAGACGGGATGCGAGATGGGCTGCTGGTCCTTGTCATGTCCCTTCGTCGCCCAGCCACTGCCCGAGTCGCCGGGTCGCCGGGTTGCTGTCGAGCACGCACCGCAGCACCGCCGCGATCGGGATTGCGAGCAGCAGGCCCATGCCGCCCCACATCCAGCCGAAGAAGAGGATCGAAAGCGTCGACGAGACGGCATTCAGGTGCGTCCGCCCACCGACCAGCCTCGGGACCAGGTAATTGGCGGCGACCAGGTGAAAACTGGTCACCCCGGCCACGATGATCAGCAGCGGCAGCCCCGAATCGAAGGAGACCAGCCCGACGAGCACCCCCGGAACGAGCGCCAGCACCAGCCCGAGATACGGGACCGTGCTCAGGATGCCGCTCAGCGTGCCCAGCACGAGCCAGTACGGCATGCCCGCCGCCCAGAACAGGACGACGGTCAGGAAGCTCAGGATGCCGGCGATGATGGCGTTTCCGACGAGGAACGTCTGCATCATCCCCTCGATCTCGGTCAGCAGCGAGCCGATCTGCTTCTCGCGTCCGGGAAAGAGCGCGAGCGTCCGGCGGGTCAGCGAATCCTTCTCGGCCAGGATGAAATAGACGAGAAAGGGGATGAAACTCAGGGAGAAGACGAGCGTCGTGATCGACCCCAATCCGCTGAACACGGTCGCGATGAACGAGTGCCCCTGGCTGACGACGACCGGGGCGCTCTTCCCGATTGCGGGGACCGGCGGCGCCAGCCCCCGGGAGAACGCCTCGACCCCTTTCTCGATCCCGTGGAATTTCTGCGTCGCGGCGTCGATGATCGGCGCGCTCCGGATCCGGTCGGCCAGCGCCGGCAGGTCGATCAGGAAGCCCTGGGCTTCGAGATAGGCGAGGTACGTCAGGGCGTAGAGAAGGCCCACGGCCAGGACCACGACCACCAGGCTGCCGAAGTGGCGGGGGAGCCGGACTTTCCGGTTGAGGCCGCGGACCGGCGGTTCGAGCGCGATGGCGATGAGAAGCGAGGAGAAGATGGTGATGAAGACGGATCCCGCATAATGGAGCAGGCCGAGGACCCCCAGCACCGCGAGCACCGAGAGGCTGATGGTGACGGAGGCGGGCTGGCGCACCAGGAGGGCGCGTTTGCGGCCGGGGTCTTCGCCCGTTCCGCCTTCGGGGACTGTTTCGGAACCCGCCGCGGCTGCGTTGCCGGCCGGATTGCGTTTCGGGGAGCGGAAAAAGTTGAAGGGGCGCATCCCTCGTACTGTACCGCAACAATGTTATGACGCCGATATTTTTGTGTTGACTTGGTTCGGCACGCGAGTATTGTATCTAGCGTTTACGAACAGTTCGAACCCCCGACAAGTGGTGACCACGCCCGCCGAGATCCTCCGGCGAACGGTGGTCGCCCGAACACATTTCGCATGAA
Organism: Deltaproteobacteria bacterium; assembly: GCA_025356865.1. Lineage (GTDB taxonomy): Bacteria > Desulfobacterota > Deferrimicrobia > Deferrimicrobiales > Deferrimicrobiaceae > JANXPS01. The sequence continues at coordinate 5,380 of JANXQJ010000150.1, forward strand.
CCGGGAAGTGTGCATATGCTGACGCAATACGCATCGGTCCTTGTTTTCATGATCCTGGGCGCCTTGACGGTGTTCGCCATGCTCGCCATCTCGCGCCTGCTCCAGCCCCGCGACCAGAATGCGGTGAAGCTGTCCACCTACGAGTGCGGCGAGATCCCCATCGGCAGTTCCTGGGTCCAGTTCAACATCCGCTTCTACGTCATCGCCCTCATCTTCATCGTATTCGACGTCGAAGTCGCGCTGCTCTACCCGTGGGCGGTCATCTTCAAGCAGTTCATCTCCGAGGGGCAGGGTGGCCTGGTCTTCGCCGAGGCGCTGATCTTCATCGTCATCCTGCTTGCGGGCCTCGCATACCTCTGGAAAGAGGACGACCTCGAATGGGTTCGCACCATCCAGGGCGGCAAGGCCGGGAAGGTCAATTCATGAGCAACCAGACGGCCCTTGCGGCCAACGCACCCATGAGCCCCGAAGGGGTCGTCATGGTCGGCAGCGCCGACAAATTCATTAACTGGGGGCGCCGTTCCTCCCTGTGGTACCTGCTCTTCGCCACGGCCTGCTGCGGCATCGAACTGATGCAGGCGGGCGCCTCGCGCTACGACCTCGACCGGTTCGGCTCCGTATTCCGGGCCACGCCGCGCCAGTCCGACCTCCTGATCGTCGCCGGCACGATCACCCACAAGATGGCCGAGCGCGTCAAGCTGCTCTACGACCAGATGCCCGAACCGAAATACGTCATCTCGATGGGGTCCTGCGCCAACACGGGCGGCCCTTTCTACAAGGATGCCTACTGCGTGGTCAAGGGCGTCGACCAGATCGTGCCCGACGTCTATGTTCCCGGATGTCCGCCGCGCCCCGAAGCGCTCATCGACGG
>JANXQJ010000200.1 GCA_025356865.1 Deltaproteobacteria bacterium
TCCTTGATCTTGTAGAAGATGGGCGGCTTCAGGTCGGTGATGACGATCCGCTGCAGCAACTCGAAGATCCCGCCCTCGATCATCTCGATCCAGTCGACCGTCTGTCCCCCCTCATCCCCTTCGAATCTCGCCAGGAAGTAGGCGATGATCATCTTGTGCGCCTGCTTGTCCAGTTCGATCAATTCGACGGGGCGCAACTTGTCGTTCCAGCGCTGCATGTAGGCGGCGTCGAACAGTTTCAGCATGAGTGCCTTGCGGATCATACCGGTTCCATCTCCTCTGTTGACCCTTCAGCCGACCTTGGCCAGGATCTGTTCGACGTTGATCCGCCACTGGGCGGGATTGACGGGACGCATGATCGTCCGCGCGAAGCGGCCCCCGTCGGCGGTGCGCTCCGACAGGTTGACGATGACGGGCGTCGGGTAGCGGCGAATCTCGTCCTTGAAAAGCAGGATCACCTGCGGGCGAAGGATCATCTCGTGGTTGATCGAGATGACCACGCCGATCTCGGAACTGTCCAGTTGCACGGTGGTGCCAACCGGGAAGATGCCGAGGCACTGGATGAAACTTTCGACGAAAGGCAGGTTGAAGTCGGTTCGCCCCCACTCGTAGAGTTTCTTGATCCCCTCATAAGCGGGCATCGCCTTGCTGTAGCAGCGATTCGAGGTGATGGCGTCGTAGACGTCGATGATCGAGGTGAGCTGGCTGAAGAGCTGGATCTCGTCGCCCTTGAGCCCGTAGGGATAGCCGTTGCCGTGGTAGCGCTCGTGGTGCTGGATCGCAACCGTTTTCGCCTGCTCGGAGATGCCGTTGGTCCGTGCCATGATCTCGGCGCTGTAGATCGGGTGTTTCTTCATCTCGAGAAATTCGCGATCGGTCAGTTTGCCCGGCTTGTTGAGGATCTCGATCGGCACCATCATCTTTCCCGTGTCGTGGAGCATCGCCCCGATTCCCAGCTGGCGCAATTGCTCGGGGTCGAAGTCGAGGTGGCGTCCCAGCGTGACGCACAGGGCGCAAACGTTCACCGAGTGGACGAAGGTGTACTCGTCGTATCCCTTGATCCGCGTGAGGCTGGCCAGCGCATCCCGGTTGCGGAAGATCGAGTCGACCATCTCGCCGACGACCTTTGACACCTTTTCGCCTTCGATGTTCTTTCCAACGCGGACGTCGTGCATCACGTCATTGACGACGAAACGCGCCTCCTTCTGGACGATTCGGGCGACCTTGAGCTCTTCCTCGAACACGACGGGGTCCGGGGAAGAAGCCGGGCGGTAAGTTTGGGGAGAAGGCGGGGGAATCGGTGGCGGGGGTGGTTCGGGCTCGAAGATTTCGATTTCGGGCTCGGTCTCTTCCTCGATATCTTCTTCGGGCTCGACGTCCAGCCCGAGATCGATATTGATATAGACCTCGTCGATGCTGTATTCGAGCAACTTGTTGATCTGGGAATACGATGTGATCTTTTTCCGGTTGGTCAGGAAGGGGTGTTCAAGCCAGGAGCGGTCCATCTTTTCGACGACCATCCCGATTTTCAGCTCGCGCGTATCGATCTTTTTGAGCAATGCAATTTCCCCCCGGTACGGTATCTTATCGGAAAATACCGGAAAAACTTGACTCAAGTTCCGGAACGGGAGGCGCCATGAAACTTTACATCGTCCGTCACGGCCGGGCGGTCGATTGGGGAGGGGGAACGACCGATGCGATTCGCCACCTGACTGCAAAGGGTCGCGAGCGATTCCGGGAAACGGTTCGTGCGGCCTGCGATGCGGGGATGGCTGTCGACGCGATCGTCACCAGCCCGCTGGTCAGGGCGGTCCAGACGGCCGACCTTCTGGCGGAAGGACTCCAGTTCGAAGGCGAAGTGACAGCCGATCCGATCCTGGCTACCGGGATCTCCGGTCGTGATCTCCCGGAATTCCTCGAATCGCATGCCGATTGCGGCGCGATAGCCCTTGTCGGGCACAACCCGCACTTCACCGGCCTGGTGGGCGACCTGCTGGGCCTTGTCGGGAAATTCTGCATGAAGAAAGGGGCGATCGTCGCAATCGAATTGTCTCCCGGAAAAGTGCGGAAAGATGCGAAGTTTCTCTGGATGATCGTCGACGGGAAGACGGCTGATCCTGCCCGGTGAAAAACATGTTTGAAAAAACGGTTGACACATGGCTGTCGGCAGAGTAACTTTGTGTAATTGGCGGTCATTGGGCGGAAACGCACAAATGGCACGACAGTACATTAAGGTTTTGGAGGTAGTACAGTGGTTCAGGGAACGGTAAAGTGGTTCAACGATGCGAAGGGTTTCGGCTTCATCTCCCAGGAGGGTGGTCCGGATGTTTTCGTCCATTTCTCCGCCATCCAGGGCGAAGGCTTCAAGTCGCTTAGCGAAGGCGAGCGGGTTGAGTTCGAAATCACCCAGGGTCCCAAGGGTCCCCAGGCTTCTAACGTCAACAAGGTGAGGTAAAGACGGGGCCTCATTGGCCTCGATATCTCGACCCAACCAGGCCCCGGCGGTTTTTTCCGCCGGGGCCTTTTTCGTTCCGGAGGTCCCACATATGGACCATCTTTCTGCCGCCGTCGCCGGATTCCTGATCGGGGCCCTTGCCTCATGGCTCTTTCTGCGGGCATCGTCCAGGCGA
>JANXQJ010000211.1 GCA_025356865.1 Deltaproteobacteria bacterium
CCAACCAGGCCCCGGCGGATTTATTCGCCGGGGCCTTTTACTTTGTTCGCCCGGCAATATTAACGGGCCAGGAGGCTCCGCGCATGGACCATTTCCCAGCTGCGATCGCCGGATTCCTGCTCGGAGCGGTTGCAGCCTGGCTCATCCTTCGGGTATTCTCCCGGAATGACTCGGATGCCCGCACCCAGTTGGCGGATGCTTCCAACGCGTATTTCGCGCAGGCACTGAAAACCAGCAACGAGACGTTCCTGCTCCTTGCGAAAACCTCGCTCGAAAGTTTTCACGAACGGGCTCGCGGTGATCTTGACCTGCGAAGGCAGGCTGTCGACGATCTCGTAAAACCGATCCGCGATTCGCTCGAGAAGGTCGACGTCCGCATCCGTGAAGTCGAGCTTGCCCGCGTTTCCGCCTATTCAGGCCTGAACGAGCAATTGCAGTCGCTGGCGGCGGCCCAGGCGCGGTTGCAGGGCGAGACCGGCAACCTGGTCAAGGCGCTCCGGGCGCCGCACACGCGAGGCCGCTGGGGCGAGATTCAGCTTCGCCGGGTGGTCGAGATGGCCGGCATGGTCGAGCGGTGCGACTTCGTGCAGCAGGAAAGTGTCGAGAGCGATGGCGGCCGGTTGCGCCCCGACATGATCGTCAAGCTCCCGAACGGCCGGGAGGTGGTCGTCGACGCCAAGGCGCCGCTCTCCGCCTATCTCGAAGCGCTTGAGGCACCCGACGAGGAGACGCGGATCGGGCGGCTCAAGGAACACGCCCTGCAGATCCGTCGCCACATGACGCAACTGGCATCCAAGTCTTACTGGGAGCAGTTTCCCGCGGCTCCCGAATTCGTCGTCCTCTTTTTGCCGAGCGAGGCCTTTTTCAGCGCGGCGCTCGAACAGGATCCGTTGCTGATCGAGTTCGGAGTCGAAAAAAAGGTGATCCTGGCGACTCCGACGACGCTCATCGCGCTCCTTCGGGCGGTTGCGCACGGGTGGCGCCAGGAGCGGGTTGCCGAGCATGCCGAGGCGATCACCGCGCTCGGGAAAGAACTTTACGACCGGATCCGCGTGCTGGCGGACCATTTCGGCGATATGAGAAAAGGACTCGAAAAGGCGGTCGACGCGTACAACAAGACAGTCGGCACGCTCGAGAGTCGCGTGCTGGTTTCGGCCCGGAAGTTCAGGGAGATGGACTCCGCGTCCACGGGAGAGATCGGCCAGCCCGGCTTGATAGAGAAGGCGGTGCGACCGTTGAACCTGAGCGAAGACGATTAAAAAAACAGCTTTTCTGCGCCGCGCGAAAGCGTATTCTGTAATCGGGACGTACGAGTGGTCAACGGTGGCCGGATGAGGAGAGGCGCCCATGGCGATCGACTCCATCAGCGGGGGATTTCAAGCGGCGATCGCGTTCGATTTGCCGTCCGTGCGCCGGTTCACGAACGCGGCCGCAGGCGGCGTGTCGGCCGATGCACCAACCACTCCCGCCAAGGCCGCCTCCCCGCCTTCCACCCAGGATTCCTCCTCCAAAAGCCGGGAACTCGAGACCCAGCGCAATGTTGAAAAGCTGAAGGCCATCGAGCAGGGCGTCATCGCCCACGAAATGGCCCACAAGGGCGTCGGAGGCGCTTACGCGGGGGCTGTCAGTTACACCTACATCAAGGGACCCGACGGGAAGCGCTATATCACCGGAGGAGAAGTTTCAATCGACATTTCCGCTGCCGGAAGCCCGGAGGCCACGGTCCGGAAGATGCGGCAGGTTATCGGCGCGGCGTTGGCGCCGGTCGATCCGTCCGCGCAGGATTACCGGGTCGCATCCCAGGCACAGGCGCTCCAACTCGAGGCGCAGCGGGAAGTGGCCGCCGAAGCGTATGCGATGGCCGGAGTCAAGACCGACGAGGCGCCTCCGTCTGCCTCGCTCAGTCTCTACGCGTAATCCTTATAGTTAGTTCTTTTTCTTCTTCAGCGCGTCCTCGATCCGGTCGCACATCGTTTTAAGCACCTTGATCCGCGCATACTGCTTGTCGTTCGCCTCGACCAGCGTCCATGGGGCGATTTCTGTGCCGGTGTGGTCGATCATGTCGCACGCGGCGATCTCGTATTCATCCCACTTCTTCCGGTTCCGCCAATCCTCGTCGGTCAGCTTGAATCGCTTGAAGCCGGTCTTCTCGCGTTCCTTGAAGCGGGCGAGCTGCTCGTCGCGCGTGATGTGCACCCAGAACTTGACGACAACCGTGTGGCTGCGTACCAGCTGTTCCTCGAAGTCGTTGATCTCGGAATAGGCGCGCATCCAGTCCTGAATCCGACAGAATTTCTCGACCCGCTCGACGAGTACGCGTCCGTACCACGAACGATCGAAGATGCCGATTTGTCCGGTCCCCGGCAGGTTGCGCCAGAAGCGCCAGAGATACGGCTGGTCCCGCTCTTCTTCGGTCGGGGCTGCGATGGGGATGACGCGATAGGTGCGTGCATCGAGCGCCCCGGTGATCCGGCGGATTGCGCCTCCCTTGCCTGCTGCGTCGGGTCCTTCGAAGACGGCCACGACCGAAATGTCCTTGAACCGGGGATGCCTCGTGAGGAGGTTCATCTTCTTTTCAAGTTTTGCAAGCGATTCGGAGTAACTCTTCTTTCCCATCTTGAGCGACATATCGAGGGTGCTGAGGATGGATAGCCTGTCCTCTGCCGGCAGGAGCGGCGGGGTGTGCGGCGGTGGCTGCGGCACATCGGGTGCGTCGAGCCGCTTCCGCATCGCCTCGAGGATCGCCTTGCCGAGGGTGAGGTAACGATAATTCGGATCGGTCCCCTCGACGACGATCCAGGGCGCCTCGAAGGTGCTCGTCTGACGCAGCGCCCGTTCGGAGACGCGGCGAAACGTATCGTACAACTTGAAATGGCTCCACTCCATGTCGGTGACGCGCCAACGGGTTTCCGCGGAGCTTTCGAGTTTCTTGAGGCGTTTTTTCTGGGCATCCTTGGACAGATGGAGCCAGAACTTGAGAACCAGCGTTCCCTCGTCGGTCAGCATCTTCTCGAAGCGGATGATCCGTTCCATCGACTGGTCCAGCTCGGCGTTCTTGATGCGCCCGAAGGCGCGGTCGACGATGGCGGCCCTGTACCAGGAACCGACGAAGACCCCGATCTTCCCCTTCGGAGGCAACTTGCGCCAGAAACGCCACATGTAGGGACGTTCCCTTTCCTCGTCGGTCGGCTTGTCGAGGGCGTACGTGTGGACGTGGCGCGGATCCATCCACTCGCTGAGGATGTTGACCGTCTCCCCCTTGCCGGCGCCTTCCACGCCGCTGACGAGGATGACAACCGGCATCTTCTTGGTGCGGAGCAGTTCGGCCTGCGTCAAAAGAAGCGCTTCGCGAAGTTTCGGAACCTCTTTCTTGAAAGTGGCCTTGTCGATCCTGTGCCCTAGTTCCGCCGATTCGAACAAGCGTTCACCTCCTCATCACTCAAATTTCTTCCGATTCAAGAAAACGCTCGGCATCGATCGCCGCCCGGCACCCGGCACCCGCGGCGGTGATCGCCTGCCGGTAGACCGGATCGTGAACATCGCCTGCGGCGAAAACGCCGGGGACGCTCGTCCGGGAACCCTCGTGCACGACGATGTAGCCGTTCGGGTCGAGTTCGAGTTGTCCGGCGAACGGGGCCGTGTTCGGGCTGTGCCCGATCGCGATGAACACGCCGTCGACAGGCACGATCGCATCCTCCCCCGTCTTGACGTTCCGGGTCCTGATGCCCGTGACCTCGTTCTTGTCCATGTCGAGGATCTCGGTGATGACCGTGTCCCAGGCGAATGCGATCCTGGGGTTGTTCCGGGCGTGGTCGATCATGATCTTTGACCCGCGGAGCTGGTCGCGGCGGTGGATGATCGTGACTTTCGTGGCGAACCGGGTAAGGAAGATCGCCTCTTCGAGGGCGGTATCGCCGCCCCCGACGACCGCTATTTCCCGACCGCGGTAAAAGGCGCCGTCGCACGTCGCACAGGTCGAGACCCCGCGCCCCATGAGGGCGCGTTCCGATTCGAGTCCAAGGAGTCGGGCCGTGGCCCCGGTCGCGACGATCAGCGTCCTGGCCTCGTACCGGTTGTCGTCGGTGACGACCGTGAAGGGGCGCTTCGAAAGATCGACCGAGACGACTCTCTCTGAACGGTAATCGGCGCCGAACCGTTGCGCCTGCTGCTTCATCCGCTCGACGAGTTCGGGCCCCATGATCCCTTCCGGGAAGCCGGGGAAATTTTCCACTTCGGTGGTCGTGGTGAGTTGCCCCCCGGGCTCGAGTCCTTCGAAAACGACAGGCGAAAGATTGGCGCGGGCGCTGTAGACCGCGGCAGTGGATCCGGCGCAACCGGAACCGAGGATCATGATGTCGTGCGGCATGTCGAATATCCCTCCGGATTCGTTTAAGTCGCTGTCGACTTCCATTCTTATCAGGATTAGTATGAACCATACGGTAAAAAAAAATGAGGAGGCGTTTACATGGTGCAGAAGGCATCTCCGAAACTGATGGGCCTGCTCAACGAGGCGATTGCCCGTGAAATCCAGGTCTCCATCCAGTACATGTGGCAGCACGTGCTCTGGTCGGGGGTCAAGGGTTTCGCGGTCAAGGACCAGATCAAGAAATTCGCCATCGACGAGATGAAGCACGCCGAGATGATCGCCGAGCGGCTGAACTACTTCGGGGGCATTCCGACGACCAAGCCGACCCCGATCTTCGTCGGTTCCACGCTCAAGGAAATGATCGAGGCCGACCAGAAGGACGAAGAGGGTGCCATCACCCTCTACAAGGAAATCATCGAAGTGGCGCGGCAGGAGGGCGACGACACGACCGGTCACCTTTTCCGCGAGATCCTGAAGGACGAAGAAGACCACCACGATACCTTTTCGACGCTGCTCGAAGACCTTTGATAAATGGCCGCGGGCAGGGGAGGTCCGGGACGCGATTTCGGATTCCCCTGTCCCCCGGTTCCACCGGTCCCTTCCCCGTTGAATCACACAAGCCACGCGCTCCCATTCAACGCAGTCGCATCGGCGCTCCTCGGCTGGTTTTCCGAAAGCGCGCGTCCGATGCCCTGGCGCGAGACAACAGACCCCTACCGGATATGGCTTTCCGAGATCATGCTGCAGCAAACGCAGGTCGCGACCGTTGCACCCTACTACCGCAGGTTCCTCGAGGCGTTTCCCGATGTGGAAAGGTTGGCGCTGGCGCCGGAAGATCTCTTGATGAAACAGTGGGAGGGGCTGGGATACTACGCCCGGGCACGCAATCTCCAAAAGTGCGCAGCGATCGTCGTCCGTGAACACGGGGGCCGATTTCCCGCGGACCCGGAGTGCCTCGAGGCCCTGCCCGGCATCGGCAGATCGACCGCCGGGGCCATCGCTTCTATCGCATTCGGCAAGGATGCCGCGATCCTCGACGGAAACGTCAAGCGGGTGGTGGCACGGCTCGGGGCGATTACGGGCGATCCCTCCCGGTCCGCCGTGAAGGAGAGGATGTGGGAAGTCTCCCGGCAGATAACGGTTCCGGGCCGGGGGCGGGAGATCGCGCTTGCCATGATGGACCTGGGTGCACTCGTCTGCACCCCGAGGCGTCCCGATTGCCGTGTTTGCCCCTTGTCGGGCTGGTGTCGCGCCTTCCTGGCCGGAACGCCCGAAGCGTTTCCCGAAAAGGTCGAACGAAAAAGCCGTCCGGTGCGGGAGGCAGTCGCAGCGGTGATCGAGGATGGCGACGGCAGGGTCCTGATTCGCAAGCGCCCGGCCGGCGGATTGCTCGGCGGCCTCTGGGAATTTCCGGGTGGATTCCTTGAGCCGGGTGAATCGCAGGAGTCGGCCCTGGTCCGGTGGGGCAGGGAGGCGGGCCTCTCGTCCCTGACCCCGTCCGAAATGTTTGCCACGATCCGCCATGCCTTTACCCATTTCGGGTTGCGGTTGCACGGGTGGCGCTGCCGGGTAGACGGAGACATTCCCGAGTCGGCGGGCATATGGGTGACTCGCAACGATCTTTCGAACCATGCCTTTCCCCGTGCGCATCAGATTCTTGTCAAGAAAATCAAGGAGGTCAGGCCATGACGCTTTCCGAACAGTTGCCGCCCGGCGGCAAGGGAATCATCGCAACCGCCTCGAAGGACGGAATCCCCAACACGGCGATTTATGCGGTGCCTCATGTCATCGATGAATCGACGGTCGCCTGGGGGATGACACGGGGACGTACCCACCGTAACCTGGCCGTGAATCCGAATGCCGCCTATCTGTACATGGCCCCCGGCGGTGAAACCCGGGGCGTTCGACTGACCCTTCTTCTCAAGGAGATCAAGGAAGCCGATCCCTTGTTGAGCCTGATTCGGGAGCGGACGCGTGAAGCGGTTTCTCGCGAGGCGGGCGATTCGATCTGCTTCGTGGCTTTTTTTGCCGTGACCGAAAGCCGGCCACTGATATGAGCCGATCTGGAGGGTGATTTGTCCGAATGCGGGAAGAAAGTGAGCGAATCGACCGTCGTGCTGGTCCAGGTCATGACTCAGCAGGATGCCAACCTGGCCGGGAACGTTCATGGCGGCAACATCATGAAACTGGCGGATACAGCCGCAGGCGTTGCGGCGATGCGTCATTCGGGCGGAAACGTGGTCACCGCCTCGGTCGACCGGTTCGATTTCCACGCGCCTGTCTACATAGGAAACATCGTCACGCTCAAGGCCTCCCTCAATCACGCAGGGCGGACCTCGATGGAAGTGGGCGTTCGCGTCGAAGCCGAAGACCTCTTCAGCGGAAAAAAAATCCACACCAACTCGTGCTATTTCACGATGGTGGCGCTCGACACCCAGGGGCGTCCAACCGAAGTTTCCCCTCTCGTCCCGGAAACGGAGGACGACCGCCGGCGGACTGCGGCGGGCCGTGAGCGTGTGGCAAACCGGAAAAAACTCATCCCGAAGGAATAGGTCCCCGTCGAAAAAAAACCGGTTAGAGCGATATTGTTACGTGAAAGTGGTAAATGTTTGCCAACTTCTGCTCCGAACCCAAACGGGTTAAGCGGGTAACAGTCTGACATTAAAGGCTATTCTAAATTGAATAATCGTGTGGCAAACATGTTGCATACTGTATACGGAAGCGCGGGTACTCTACGGGCAATATCGAACGGCCCCGCGGGCCGTATTTTAAAGAAGGAGAGAGCAGCATGCCTAACGGAACGGTCAAATGGTTCAATGATGCAAAGGGGTTCGGTTTCATCACTGAGGAAACGGGCGAGGACGTCTTCGTTCACTTCAGCGAGATTCAGGGCGAGGGTTACCGCTCCCTGGCCGAAGGCCAGACGGTCGAATTCGAGATCACGAGCGGTCCCAAAGGCAAGAAAGCGGCAAACGTTCGAAAATTATAGTATTATGCGGGCAGCGATGCCCGAACGATTTCAACCGGCATTCCGGTCGGCCCGGGATGCCGGTTTTTATTTGACGTCTTGTCCGCTCGGGTCCAACAGCGCCAGCAGAGTCGATACCTGTCGCTTCGTCTCCTCCGGACTTCCCGAATTGTCGATGACGTGATCCGACAGGCGCGCTTTCTCCCGCGAATCCATCTGTGCATTGATCCTTTGCCTGGCTTCCTCGACCGGGATTCCGTCTCGGGCGACGATTCGGCGAAGTTGCGTGTCCTGATCACAGTAAACGCAAATCACGCACTCGAATCGGGCGGCGCGCCGGTTTTCGTGAAGCAACGCGGCTTCCACGACCGCAGCATGGTGCCCGGATTCTTCAAGATTCGCGAGTGCAACCTCGATTCCCGCTTGAATTCCCGGAATCGTGATCGACTCGAGTTCGGCGCGCCGGGCCGCGTCGGCGAACACGATCCCCCCCAGCTTTTTCCGGTCGATCTTCCTGTCCGGACCCAGGATCGAGGTCCCGAACTTTTCCACGATTTCGTGGTGGCACTTCGTTCCCGGTTCCACGACCTCGCGGGCGATCAAGTCGGCATCGACGACCGGCACGCCTGACTCTGAAACCAATCCCGCAACCAGGCTTTTCCCGCAACCGATTCCGCCTGTCAGTCCGATAATTCGCATGGCGCGGATTATACCATGCAGGGTTTGCCGTATTCCCGGGGCTCGCGTTGACAAATCGAACAGGCGGGTGTTACGGTCGAAAACATCAGATGAAGCGTCCGAATACGTCCAAAAGGAGATTCCCGATGGCGGAAACCACCGTAAAAGGCTTTTTTGAATCGCTTGAGGCCAAGCTGTCGAAAGATCCCTCGCGTCTTGCCGGGATGGATTGCGTGTTCCAGTTCCGGGTCGGGGAAAATGCATATCACGTCGACGTCGCCGATGGTCAGTCGACGGTCATGCCAGGAGATGCCGCATCGCCGGAATGCATCGTCACCGTGACCGAGGCCGATTTTCTGGATCTGCTGTCAGGCAAACTCAATGGGCAGATGGCGTTCATGATGGGAAAACTCAAGGTCGCCGGAGACATGGGGCTAGCCCTGAAACTGGCCTCGTTCCTCAAATAGCCGAACCCACCTTGTCGGCGACATCCCGAACGCGCCTCCTTGCCGACGCGGTATGCCGCATTCATGCGGCGGGTCCCAACGTGGTCGCGCTTACTGGCGCCGGTATTTCCGTCGAGAGCGGGATTCCCGCGTTCCGGGGCGCGCAGGGGCTCTGGGATCGCTTCGACCCGATGGAATATGCGACAATAGAGGCGTTTTCAGCCGACCCCGAAAAAGTTTGGCGGATGTTCTCGACATTGCTCTCGCTCCTCCTTGCGGCTGTTCCGAATCGTGCGCACCTGGGGTTGGCCAAACTTGAGCAAGCCGAGCGGCTCCGATCCGTGATTACGCAGAACGTCGATGGACTCCATCAGGCGGCCGGGTCGCGCAATGTGATCGAGTACCACGGAAATATTCGCGAACTGGTCTGTCTTTCGTGCTGGAAACGCTTTCCGCTCGCCGGGTGGTCGCCGGGTGATTCCGTGCCCCGGTGTGAATGCAACGAGATTCTCAAGCCAGACCTCGTTCTGTTCGGCGAGCCGATCCCCTGGGGTGCCCAGGCTGCGGCCGAAGCGGAAGCGAAGGCGTGCGGCGCGCTGCTCGTCATCGGAACCTCGGCACAGGTTTTCCCGGCTTGCGATCTGCCGGCGATCGCCCGTGCACACGGTGCGGTCGTGATCGAGATCAACACCGAGGAAACGCCTTTGACACGCACGACCACCGACCTGTTCCTGAAGGGGCAGGCAAGCGAAATCATGTCGGAACTTGTGGAAGCCATGCGGTGATCCAGCGAAGAAAAACGCGCACGATTCAGGTCGGTTCCGTCCATGTCGGCGGCAGTTCTTCCATATCGGTCCAGAGCATGACCAACACCGACACGCGGGATGTTCGCGCCACGATCGCCCAGATCCGGTCGCTCGCGAAGGAAGGGTGCGAAATCGTTCGGGTCGCGATTCCCGACGAGGCGGCCGCGAAGAGTCTGCGGCGCATCCGCGACAAATCGCCGATTCCGGTCATTGCGGATATCCATTTCGATTACCGGTTGGCGATCGCCTGCGCCGACAACGGCGCCGATGCCCTGCGCGTAAATCCGGGCAACATCGGCGGGGAGGCGCGGACGCGCGAAGTGCTGAAGGCCGCGCGCGCAAACGGCATCTCTGTCCGGATCGGGATCAACTCGGGTTCCATCGAAAGGGACCTCCTGGAACGGCACGGAGGGCCGACGCCCGCGGCGCTGGTCGAAAGCGCCGAACGTGCCGTCCGGATCTGCGAGAAGGCCCGTTTCCGCCGGATAAAGATTTCTCTCAAGGCGTCCGACGTCATGACCACGGTCGAGGCATACCGGCTCTTCTCCCGCCGCTTCGACTACCCGCTCCACATCGGCGTGACCGAGGCCGGAACACGCTTCTCGGGGACCGTGAAATCGGCGGTGGGGCTCGGCGTGCTGCTCGCCGACGGGATCGGCGATACGCTTCGCGTATCGATCACCGGTCCTCCCGAAGAAGAGGTGCGGGTCGGTTTCGAGATTCTCAAATCGCTCGGGCTTCGGCGCCGGGGTCCCGATTTCATTTCGTGCCCGACTTGCGGACGTGTTGCGATCGACGTGATATCGATCGCTTCCGAGGTCGAACGCCGCCTGGCGGATATCACCGTTCCCCTCAAGGTGGCCGTGATGGGTTGCGCGGTCAACGGTCCCGGCGAGGCGCGCGAGGCCGACGTCGGCGTGGCGGGCGGCAAGGGAGAAGGGTTGTTGTTCGTCAAGGGCGAGATCGTCCGCAAGGTGAAAGAAAAAGACATCGTGGCCGAAGTCGTTCGCCTCGCGAAACGGCTGGCTGCTTCCAAGGAGAAGTGACCGTGATTCGATATTCCCGCTATTTCATGCCCACCACCAAGGAGACGCCGTCCGATGCCGAGGTGGTCAGCCACCGGCTCATGCTGCGTGCCGGCTTCATCCGCAAAGTCGCATCCGGAATCTACAGTTACCTGCCCGCCGGGCTGCGCGTCCTGCGCAAGGTCGAGCGGATCATTCGCGAGGAGATGGATCGCGCCGGCGCCATCGAGGTGCTGATGCCCACCGTCGTACCGTCCGAACTGTGGAAGGAGAGCGGCCGCTGGGAACTGTACGGAAAGGAACTGCTCCGATTCAAGGACCGCTCCGAGCGCGAGTTCTGCCTCGGACCGACGCACGAAGAGGTGGTCACGGACCTCGTCCGGCGCGAGATCAAGTCGTATCGGCAGCTTCCGCTTAACCTCTACCAGATCCAGGACAAGTTCCGCGACGAGATCCGCCCCCGGTTCGGCTTGATGCGCGGCCGCGAGTTCTTCATGAAAGACGCCTACTCGTTCGATGCCGACGACGCGGGTGCGGCCGAATCGTATCGAAAGATGTACGACGCCTACTGCCGCATCTTCCGGCGCCTGGGGCTCGAGTCGCGTGCCGTCGAGGCCGACACCGGCTCGATCGGCGGCAGCAGTTCCCACGAATTCATGGTGATCGCCGACTCGGGCGAGGACGCCATCGTGTCTTGTTCCGGGTGCGTCTACGCGGCCAACGTCGAGAAGGCCGAGTGCCTTCCCGTGACCGCTCCGCCCCGCGACGGCGTCGGTGACCCGCGCAAGGTTCCGACTCCCGGCAAGCGGACGATCGAAGAGGTCTCTTCGTTCCTCGGGATCGACCCGGGTACGATGATCAAGACACTCCTGTTCGAAACAGACAAGGGCGACGTGGCGGTGGTCGTTGCCGGACATTACGAGATCAACGAGATCAAGGTCAAGAATGCGCTCGATGCCGAATGGGTGCGACTCGCGTCCGAACAAAGGGTCCGTGACCTGACCGGCGCGCCTACCGGTTTCGCCGGCCCGGTGGGGCTCTCCGTCCGAATCGTGGCCGACCATTCCGTGGCCGGCATCGTCGCCGGCGTGACCGGCGCGAACGAGAAGGACGTCCACCTGGTCGACGTGGTTCCGGGGCGCGACTTCACCCCGTCGGGGTACGAAGACCTTCGTTCCGTTTTCGAGGGTGACCGCTGTCCGCGCTGCGGCGGAGAATTGCGGTTCTCCCGCGGGATCGAGGTCGGGCACGTTTTCCGGCTGGGCACGAAGTACAGCGAGAAACTTGCGGCCAACTTCCTCGACGCCGAAGGAAAAGAGAAACCGCTGGTCATGGGGTGCTACGGCATCGGCGTCGGGCGGACGGCTGCGGCTGCGATCGAGCAGAATCACGACGCCGACGGCATCGTCTGGCCGATCTCCATCGCGCCGTTCGAGGTCTATGTCATCGCCGTCAACGTGGGGCACGAGGGGTTGGCGGCCGAGTGCGAGCGGGTCGCCGGCGAACTTTCCGACAAGGGATACGAAGTGCTGTACGACGACCGGGCAGAGCGGCCGGGCATCAAGTTCAAGGATGCCGACCTGATCGGCGTTCCCGTACGCATCGTGCTGGGCGAGAAGAACTTCGCCGAGGGGTTTGCCGAACTCCGCGACCGCAAGACCGGCGAGACCGAGCGGGTTGCGCTTTCAGACGTCGTCGACCGTGCCGCGTCGCTTCTAGAAGAAAAGAAAAAGGAGTGCGCATCATGAAGAATCGAATCATTGTTGCGCTCGATACCGATTCGCCCGAGGCCGCACTCGAGACCGTCCGCGAGTTGAAGGGGGAGGTCGGCATGTTCAAGGTCGGCATGGAACTCTTCCCGCTCGGCGGGGCGGAGCTGGTCCGCCGGATCCAGGAATACGGTGCACGTCTTTCTCGACCTCAAGTTTCACGACATTCCCAACACGGTGGCCGGTGCGATCCGGTCCGCGGTTTCCCTGGGCGTGCGCTTCGTGACCGTCCACGCTTCCGGTGGGCGGCAGATGCTCGAAGCCGCGGCCAAGGCCGCCGAAGGCAGCCTGACGACGATCCTCGCCGTCACGGTGCTGACCAGTCTCGATGACGCAGACATCAAGGAAGTCGGCTTCTCGACCGGAACCCGCGACACCGTGCTGAAGTTGGCCCGAATGGCGAAGGAAGCCGGCATCGGGGGTCTCGTGTGCTCCGCGAAGGAAGTCGCCGACGTCAGGGAAGTGGTCCGGAACGGCGTGGTTCTCGTCACGCCGGGAGTCCGGCTGCCCGAGGATGCGGTCGGCGACCAGAAGAGAGTGGTTACGCCGGAAGAGGCGGTGCGCCGCGGTTCCGATTTCCTGGTGATCGGCCGCCCCATCACCCAGGCGGCCGACCCGGTTGCGGCCGCAAGAATATTCGCTTCACACATGCTGAGAGGTTGCTGATGCGTCCATCCGATTCGAACACCCCGATGTGGGTGACGGGACGCCACCCCGTCGAAGAACTTTTGAACTCGGCCCTGCAGGCCCCGCGCAAGGTGCTCCTTTCCGACACGCTTCCATCCGACGTCCGCAAGTCCATCGAGGCGCTTTCACTCGGACGGAAGATCCCGTGCATGACGCTTCCCAAGCCCGAGTGGGAGCGGCGGACCGGCGAACGGGAAGGGGGCGGGGTCGCCGCCGAGATCGCCTCGTTCCGCTACGTCGATCCGGTCGACTGGCTGGCTTCGCTTCCGGCCAAGGCATCGGCGCTGCTGCTCGACGGCGTCACCGACCCGCAGAATTTCGGTGCGATCATCCGCAGCGCGCGCGCTTTCGGCATTTCGGGGGTCATCATTCCGCAGGACCGATCCTGTCCGGTGACGGCCGCCGTGTTCCGGTCTTCGGCAGGCGCCGCCGCTCACGTACCGATCCTGCAGGTTACGAACCTGACCCGTGCGATGGGCGACCTGAAGGATGCCGGTTTCTGGTTCTACGCAGCCGAAGGCGAGGGCGAAACGCCGCTCGCCGGCTGGAGCCCGGCCAACCGGTCCGGCATCGTGATGGGCAGCGAGGAGAAGGGGCTTCGACGCCTTGTCCGCGACACATGCGACGGGTCTGTCCGCATCGAGATGGAACCGGGGATGGAATCGCTGAATGTCAGCGTCGCCGCGGGAATCCTGGCGCACGCGTTGCGCAATGCGTTGACAGCCCCCGTGAAATAAGTTTTATTGAAAGGCCCGCCGCCCACCCGGTCCGGGGGGCCAGGATGCCGACGTAGCTCAACGGCAGAGCTCCTGATTTGTAATCAGGGGGTTAGGGGTTCAAATCCCCTCGTCGGCTCCACCCTTTTTTTTACGTTTCTTTTCGAAATGTATTGACAATCATTTTCTTCAGGTGTAAGAGTAGTTGGTTCTAGTGGAGGGGTACCCGAGTGGCCAAAGGGGGCAGACTGTAAATCTGCTGGCATTGCCTACGAAGGTTCAAATCCTTCCCCCTCCACCAGCTTTTCCTTCGCCGATCTCCTACGAAAAGGGGGCAGGGGCGGGAAAAGCCGTCCTGCATTTATAAGGTGCTTGACGGGAACTGTTTGATTTTGTTATAATAGCCCTCTTGTTTTGTCGGGCGGGTGTAACTCAGTTGGCAGAGTCACAGCCTTCCAAGC